>NZ_FR889174.1:0-82836 GCF_000432215.1 Anaerostipes sp. CAG:276 | reverse complement strand
TGATTTTATCAGGAAAACTGGCTATAATAAAAATCAGAAATGGCTTAAAAGCGTTGGATAAACAATAACAAGAGTTGTATTGAAATGAGGTTATAGATGATAAAACAGTCGGCTATATTACGATAAACAATAACAAGAGTTGTCCTAAAAGCATTAGTGAAGTTCAATAAAACAATATTCTGCTTAAAATTAACAATCTTTCTTTATCCCAAAGATCCGGTTCCCCGGATCTTTATTACATAGTTACAAGGATACCTGATTTTTGACAGAGATCTTTCTTTGACCAGTCACAGCCACGATGATCACCAGTTGCGGAATAGGATCCCGTTAAGGTATAATGATATATATGACCAGCGGATATAGATGCAATACAAAAGAGGGATTTGAATGTTAAACCAACGACAAATTGAAATTTTATTAGAATTCTGCAATCACTCCGATGAGTTCCTGACTGCGTCTCATTTTGCAAAGAAACTGGACGTGAGTCTCAGGACCGTTCAGGGGGACATGAAAGTGATCCGAAAGGAACTTGCGGATGAGACATGTGCGGAATTGGTTTCCAAGGCTTCCAAGGGAAGCTGTATCCAAGTTAAAAACTATGATGAGTTTTCCGCATTCGTGAATTCTCTGTACCAGCAGTACACAACAGTATCTCTTAATTATCCTACAAGCCGGATCAGCAAGATACTGCTTTTGCTTCTGAACAGACACAGGGCTGTATCTGTTATGGAATTAGAAGACAAGTTTTATATTTCGAGATCCACACTGCAGAATGATTTAAAGAAAGTAGAGGAAGTCCTTGAAAAGTTCCAGCTGGAACTATTAAAAAGCAGCAATAAAGTCATGATTGACGGATATGAGATCAATAAGAGACGATGCCTGGCGGAACAGGATCTCTATCTGGCCCATATCAAAAACGAACAGGGCATGGTATATATTGATGAGAGACAGCTTGCAAAGATTAAAAATATACTGACTGATATTTTTGTAAACTATAAGTATCACATTATGGACACGGACTTCAACAATGCGATCCTGTTTTTAAATATCATGATCTGCCGGATGGGCGAAGGATTTTACATACAGCCGGGCGAACTGGATATTTCGGAACAGCTGGGCAATGAATACGAGATAGCCAAAGCAGTCTTCGGGAAGATCAGCCGGAGATTCTTCATAAAAGTACCGGATGAGGAGATACGGTATTTTTCTCTATACCTGAAGGGACAGGGAAATAACAGAGATTCCGATACGATTACTCAGGAGATGGATAATTTTATTTCTGAAGCTTTTGAAGAAATCCGGCGGAACTTTGGGGTAGATTTTACGGACAACATAAATCTGCGGATCACATTGGCGCTGCACTGTATGTCATTGAGTATCCGAATCAAATATGATATGCAGGTCAAAAATGATATGCTCAACTATATCCGGGAGACTTTCCCGCTTGGCTATGATATTGGGGCTTATTTTGCATTTCTGCTTCATCAGCAGTATGGAAAGAGGGTGTCAGAAGATGAAGTGGCGCTTCTGGCCGTCCATTTTTACAGCAGCCTTCTGGAATTGAACAGCCGCCAGGGGAATAAACGGATTCTCGTGATCTCCGCTTTGAAAAACAGTATGACGCTTTTGATGAAACAGACCCTGCTGAAATGGTTCTCGGAGTATGTCTCTGTTATAGACTTCGTCAATCCTATGGATGTGACGGAAGACATGCTGGACGAATATGATATCTTTCTGACCACAGAAAAAGAAGAATTTTTTGAGAAGGGGCTGGCAATGTATGTGGATACATTCCCCAATCAGCATGATTATATGAATATTAAGCTTAATATTGATGGATTTAAGGATATAGAAGATGTGGCAGATATTTTTCATCCGGAGCTGTTTTCCAGTGTGAAGTCTTCGAATAAGGAAGAAGTGCTCAGTATGCTCTGCGAAAAATCCACTGCTTATTTCCAGGTAGAAAATCTTCATTCCCAGGTTTTACAGAGGGAAGAAATTGGCAGTACCTTTTTCAGCAAGCAGATCGCAGTGCCTCATCCGATGTATGCGGTTTCATCCGATACGTTTGTGGCAGTATGCGTATCGAAAGAACCTATCATTTGGGATGAAGAGAAAAATGAGGTTCACTTGGTGATGCTGATGCACATCGGAAAAAATAATCCGCAGGCATTTCAGCTTTGGGATTATTTCTCCAAAATGTTTGCCGATAAGTCTCTGGTGGAACGTCTGGTAGAAGATCCGTCTTATCCTAATTTTATCCGGCTGGTAAAAGGGGCTTTGGAGACAGGCATCAACAGCACGGAGACAATTTAAGATCGTTTAATAAAATCAGGGCAGAAATTCATTTTTGGGATTTCTGCTCTGATTTTATGTTATAGAGAGAAGGCCGGGCAGTTTTAAATTAACCCAATTTCACGTTTTTCCATTGCAACTGATTGGACTTTTTTGTCGGATAAAATGGATTTAGAATAGAATTAAGCTCAAGGAGGAGAAAAATGAACAGGAGAAGCAATAAGATTCTGAAGGATCTGATCCTCGGTATCCATGCAGACGTTTCCGGATTAGAGGAGAAATATCATATACAGGAGAGAACGATACGGGCAGATATAAAAGAGCTGAATAAAGATCTGGAAGCATATGAGCTGCCGGTCATCGCCTCGGATCTTGACGGAAAGCTGTGGATTGACACAGATAAAAAAGTTGATATCCGGGCCTATGAGAAATTTATATCCGAGTACGACTTTTATACTTATTACCTTTCAAAAAAGGAACGTTCCACCATTCTGGCAATGATTCTTCTGAATGCCAGCGGATATGTGACGGTGGACCAGCTGAAAGAAAAGATTGGCGTCAGCCGCAATACCCTGCTTCAAGATCTTCAGGAATTGAAAATCTGGTTTAAAGAAAATGGAATGACGCTGGTATCCCAGGTAAGGAGGGGATATATTATTGAGGCATCGGAGCTGGATGTACGGAAAGGTATCTTAAAGCTTTTAGAAGTAAACGGCGACGACAATTATTACAAGAACGGATATGATCTGAGTGTTTTTTGGAATCTTCTGTTAAAAGAGGCAGACAGCCTGGAAATTTACGAGAAGATGAAAAACTGTATTCTGGAAGAAGAGGAAGAGACACAGATATTTTTTGCCGACTATTCTTTTTTTGAGGCTGTGACAGAGCTTACGATTGTAGCCAACCGGATCGTACGAAAGCACTTTCTTCCGGGGTATTTCACCAACGAATGGAATTATTTAAAAGAAGGCTCCAAGTACACGTTCAGCAAAGGACTGTTCGGGAAAATTTCTGACATGTTTCAGATGGATGTGCGTGAGGTCGAAATCCTTTACTATACAGAATGCCTGAACGGAAAAAGTTATCTGAAAGATGATGCACAGAAAACAAATGCTCTGGAATTAAGAGTCATGATCGCGGAAACGATCTATCAGATTTCCAGCTGTTTTGGAATTGACTTTTATCTGGACTTTACTCTCTATGACCTGCTGGTGGCCCATATGAGGTCCGCGGTGCACCGTCTGAAAAACAGCGAAGTTTTGGTGAATCCGCTGAAGGATACTTTAATGCAGGATTATCCTGAGATTTTTGAGAGTGTGAAGCAGCATCTCGGCTCCCTGGAGGATTATGTGGGCCAGAAGTTTTCGGAAGATGAAATGTCTTTTATGGTACTGTATTTTGCCTCTGTGATGGAAAAAGAAAAGGCAGAGACAGAAAAGAGCAGAAAAGTAAAAGTGGCTCTTGTATGTGCAACCGGAAGAGGGACTGCACAATTTATGATGGCGAAACTGAAGACGCTGGATGATATGATCGAGATCGTAAGTATCTCTTCTTTCCATAATATGAGGGAGATCGAGAAAAACGGAACCCAGATGATCATATCAACGATCCCGCTGGATGATGTGAACATCCCTTATGTAGAAGTCCGGTCTCCTATGCTCGAGAAGGACGATATCCTGGATATTCAGAGAAAGGTCCTGGAAATACGGGAGGGAGACGGCGGAGAAGGTAAAGAACGGGAGCCGGAAATCACAAGTCCTCCTGATGTCAATATTCAGGGTGCGTTCTATGATCTGCTGAATGAGCAGAGGATTCAGGTGGGATACGAGGCAAAAGATTGGGAAGACGCGGTCCGTCAGTCGGGGAATCTGCTGCATTCCACAGGCGCAGTGGAGCCTGGATACGTAGATGAAATGGTTATGAATATCAAAAGAAACGGTCCTTATATTGTCGTCTGTCCGGAAACGGCGCTGCCGCACGCAAGCGCGGAACAGGGCGTCATTGAGGAGGCGGCATCGATCCTGAGATTAAAAGAACCGATTGATTTTCACAGCGGAAACAATGATCCGGTGCGGTATGTGATCGGAATGAGCATTCAGAGCGCAAAAAGTATCAACAGCGCAATCTATGATCTGATGATGATTTTTGGGAATGAACAGATCCGCAGAATATTAGATTCTCTGCCGGATGCAGAAGCTGTTTTAAATACGATCAAACGATTAAATTCAAAATATAATGAGGAGAAAGACAATGAAAATGATAACCAGTAACACAGACAAACATTACCTTGCAGTTTCTTTGTCAGGTTCAGATGATAAAGAAGTTTTGGGGAAAATGGCTGAGGCCATGTTTCAGGAGGGATATGTAACGGAAGGATTTCATGATGCCATCATCCAACGGGAGGAGAATTTTCCGACCGGACTTCCAACCGGAGAGATCAATGTGGCGATCCCGCATACAGATCCCGAATATGTAAAAAAGCCGGCCATCTGTCTGGGCGTCCTTGATCAGCCGGTAGAATTTTGCGTCATGGGAATGGAGGGTGAGAAAACCAGAGTATCTCTTTTGTTTATGCTGGCAATCAAGAAAAAAGAAGACCAGCTGGGGCTGCTCCAAAAACTCATCGAGGCATGCCAGGATCAGGAGGTTTTAAAAGTTTTAAGATCAGGCAGTGTGGATAAGATCGATGAAGTCCTGGGTGACTTAATAGATTAGCACATAAAAACGAACTTATTAATATTTTTTATATAAAGGAGAATATATCATGAAAAAAATCTTAATCGCATGTGGATCAGGAGTCGCTACATCAACGGTTGCAAACCAGAAAATTTCAGCTTATCTGGATGAGCACGGATTTTCGGGGAAATACAAAATTGAACAGTGCCAGGTTTCCGAAGTCGTTGAGAAATCCGGAAATGTTGACTTCTGTGTTTCTACTACTTTAGTAAGCGGTGATGTCAAATGTCCGGTGCTGGCAGGACTTCCCCTGCTGACCGGGGTAGGGCTGGACAAACTGTACACTTCCATTTTGGAAGAGATGCAAAAGTAAAAACAGGCAGATAAAAGGAGGATTATTATGCAGGCAATTATTGATGTATTCAGCTATATTAACTCACTCGGCGCCAGTGTCATGATGCCGATCATCTTAACGATCATAGGTGTGGTTTTAGGTGCCAAATTTGGCAAGGCCCTTCGTGGAGGCCTGACGGTAGGTATCGGGTTTATCGGATTGAATCTGGTTACAGGACTGATGGGCGAAAACCTGGCTCCCGCGGTACAGCAGATGGCTCAGAGATTTGGATTGGCCCTCTCCACTGTAGATATCGGCTGGCCGGCAGCATCAGCGATCGCTTTTGGTACGACAATCGGGCTGATCGTTAATATTGTCATGCTGCTGACCAACACGACACAGACCCTGGACGTGGATATATGGAACTACTGGCATTTTGCCTTTACCGGTTCTCTGATCTATGTTCTGACAGGAAATTTTGCTTATGGAATTATCGCAGCGATTTTAAATATGGTGATCATCATGGTAATCGGTGACTACACGGCGCCGAAAGTAGAGGAAACCCTGGGCATGCCGGGAGTGTCCCTCCCTCATGGGTTTACAGCGGCATTTGTGCCGATTGCTATCGTCGTAGACAAGATCATCGACGTTATTCCGGGAGTGAAAAATATTAACATCGATATTGAAAAGCTTCAGAAACGTTTTGGTGTATTCGGAGAACCGATGCTGGTTGGAACTGTTTTGGGAATCATCATTGCAGCTTTGGCAGGAAACAATGTACAGACGGTACTGCAGATTGGTGTCACCCTCGGTGCTGTCATGGTATTGATCCCCAAAATGGCAGCATTGTTAATGGAAGGCCTCATGCCGATTTCTGATGCGGCCCAGGAATTTGTATCTTCTAAGTTTGCGAACAGAGGAAAAATTTACATCGGACTGGATTCAGCCGTAGGTGTCGGGCATCCGGTATGTTTAACAGTATCCCTGATCCTGGTTCCATTGGCAGTCTTTTTGGCAGTGATCCTTCCTGGAAATACTGTGCTTCCGATGACTGACTTATCTGTACTGCCATATATGTTTGTTCTGATCGTGCCGCTGGTAGGAGGAAACGGCTTCCGGGCACTGATCACAGGAATCGTCTGCCTGGTTGGAGGACTTTATATTTCTACCAACCTGGCGCCGTCTATCACTGCAGTTGCAAAATCCGTAAATTTTGCCATTCCTAAGGGTGCCGCTACGATTTCTTCTATCTGTGACGGGGCAAACCCATTGTCATGGGTACTTGTAAAGGCACATTCTGTGGGAGCAGTCGGACTCATCATTGCGGTAGCAGTTGCAGTTGGATTAGCTCTGATGAACAGAAAACGAATTATCAAAGAAGCAAAAGAATTACATGCTGATGCATAAAGAAAGGTAAAAATGATGAAGAGCTACGTATATCAACCATCTCATTTTTCTATACAAATGACGGCACCCGGGATTTTTACTGCGGCCATCGGAGTGTTCTGCCTTTATCAGTTTTTGGCCGCAGGACATCATCTGCTGTATTTACTGGTTTTTGGACTGTGTCTCTATAATGTCTTTAATGTATTTGTGTCACTCAGCAATCCGTCTGAAGTCCGCATTGACAGCGGGAAGACCGTAGTGTTCTGTGCTTACGGGAGGAGCCATACATATGAGATCAGTCAGATCAGCAAGTACAGCATGAGGCCGCTGGCAGGAGGAACAAAAATGTATATGACCTTTGACGGCGGCGGGATCATGAGGGGAAGATACTGGGTAAGAATTTCCGAATTTTCTGATGAAAAGGAGCTGGAAGAATTCTTTTATGATCTGGATGCACAGATCAACCCGGACTCTCTGGTCTCAAAAGCAAGGACCCAGGGACGGGAACGGTTAAAAAAAACGGGAGGATGTAAATGTTAGTTTCATTAAAAGAATTACTTGACCAGGCAAAAATAGAAAAGAAAGCAGTCGGCGCATTTAACGGAACCACACTGGAAGCAATCCGGGGGATTATTCAGGCGGCAGAGGAGCTGGAATGCCCGGTGATCCTGCAGCATGCCCAGAGTCATGACGAATTGATCGATCTTGACGAGATCGGACCAATCCTTAAATATTATGCAAAACGGGCCAAAGTGCCGGTTGCGCTTCATCTGGATCACGGAAGCAGCTTTGAACGCTGTGTCCAGGCACTTCATCTCGGATTTACTTCCGTCATGTATGATGCTTCTGCAAAAAGTTTTGAAGACAATGTAAAAGAAACAGCAGAGATCGTTAAAATTGCCCATGCAGTCGGCGCCGGCGTGGAAGCTGAATTAGGGCATATCTTTACTTCCCAGGTTGTTCAGGGAGAAGGAGCCGGATCTGACGGCAAAGATGATTATGATGATTTAGATTCCATTTATACAGATCCTGAGGTTGCAGGGGAATTTGTGGAGAAGACCGGTGTGGACTGTCTGGCTGTGGCTTTTGGAACAACCCACGGAGTATATCTGACAGAGCCTAAACTGGATCTTCCCCGGGTTGCAGAAATCCGCGATGCGGCCGGAGTGCCTCTTGTAATGCACGGAGGCTCCGGTGTGTCAGATGAAGATTACAGGGTGGCCATTGAAAATGGTATCTGCAAAGTAAACTATTATACTTACATGAATACGGCTGGAGGAAAGGCTTCAAAAGAATACTGGGAAGATGAATCAAAACCGCTGTTTTATGATTCCATGTCCCTGGCAGCTACAGAGGCAGTCAAAGAGGATGTAAAAAAAGCGCTGAAAGTATTCCAGAAGAAATGATTTGGAGGGAAAGAAAGAATGGCAGTATATAAAGATACGATCAAAGTACAGTCACATGGCAAAACACCTACCTATATTGATGTGACTCCGGAAGTAAAAAGGGTGATTGAAGAAAGCGGGATTAAAAGCGGACTCTGTGCGGTCATTTCTCCGCATACTACCTGTTCTGTGTTTTTTGAGGAATTTGTCCACGACTACAATGAGAATGGGGATGAGTTTTTACAGGAAGACTTAAACAATGCTTTAGCAAAGATCATTCCGGATCATGTGAGCGCGGATCAATACCATTATCCGGGAGAAGAACACTATAAAGAAGTGGAAACCTGGCCGGATTTGGATTTCTGGCTTCCGGGAGGAGACAGAACCGCATTATTCAACGGAGATGCACATTTGAGATCTACGATTCTCGGGTCCAGCGAGATCTTTGATGTGGAGGACGGCAAATTAGGAGTCGGTGTTACAGGATATGTTTATTTTGTAGACTTTGACCGCACGCGTCCCCGGGAAAGAAAATGTAAAATAGTTGTCATTGGAGAGTAAGGAGGAGAACATGGGAAATATGCAGTCACCGTTTTTGATTGTAAATCCAAAGTCATATTTATACGGAAACGAGAGTCTTAAATTGGCGAAGGCCGCAGATCAGGCGGCTAAAGATACCGGACTGCCGATTATCTTTACTTGTCCATATGCAGATGTGAGAATGATCCGTGAGAATACGGAAAACATCATTGTATGCGTACAGTCTATGGACCCGCTCACACCAGGACGGGGAATGGGGCATGTTCTTCCGGAATCTTTAAAGGAAGCAGGAGCGGATGCAGTTTTTCTGAACCATGCCGAAAATCCTAAGACGCTGTCTGACCTATATGCATGTATCCGGCGCGCAGCCGAGCTTGACATGACTTCTATCGTATGTGCGGACTCCATTACGGAAGCAAAAGCCGTGGCGTGTATGAACCCGGATGTTGTCCTGGCGGAACCGACGGATCTGATCGGAACCGGTCAGGTAGCAGACGATGCTTATACAATGGAAGCAATCGATCAGGTACGAAAAGTAAATCCTGATGTACTGGTGGTGGTTGCTTCCGGAGTCAGCACGGCAGAGGACTGTTACAATATGATAAGGCTTGGGGCCGACGGCACGGGCGGAACGTCCGGGATTTTAAATGCTCCTTCTCCGGCTGTCAGGATCAGGGAGATGGCGGAGGCCATTGTGAGGGCAGTAAAAGCTTCTGATTAGATTAAATTAATTTTAGGAAAACCCATAATTTCTGCGGGCAGAAATTATGGGTTTTTTGTGCAAAGGAAAGAATAAATAATGAGAAAATAGAAAAATATAGTATGAGTTATTTACTACTATTTCCGTCGCGCTTTTGAAATGCGCTCCTCCAATAGTGGTAAATAACTTTCGAAAAGTGGCACCTTTTTTGGCAGAAACCCTTCTCCAACAGACGTTACGTCCATTTTCCACATGATTGGAATGAGGCATTTTAAGAGCCGAACGGAAATCATGTGGAAAATGTCATATCTTATCACAGGAAGCAGGTTCATTCGAAGAGTATGAGAAGTGATGTGAAACGTACAGAGAGGCCGTCTGAGTTTCCCAACCCCGGAACAGGCAGAAAACCTGATAAGCGGCGTGAAATGGCGGATTAGAGATAGTTTTCGCTGAGAAGCGAATAAAATTAAAATGGTTGGTACTAAACAAAGAAGAGCCGAACGGAAATCATGTGGAAAATGTCATGATAGATTCTACAGGAGGAATGCCTGATGGAACGAGGATTCAGGAGCGAAATATTGATACAATACCATCTACACGAAGAAATCCGGTTTTGGCAGATGTATTTCATCGGTTAGGATATATGGAACGGCAGGGAAGCGGACTGAATAAAATAACGAGTGCTTATAAAAGTGCGATAAACTTTCGAGAAGGATTGGAACCAAAATTTTTTTCTCACAGGGTGGAGTTTACTGTTACTCTGCAAAATTTGGATTATCCAGAAGCAAGGTGCAGAGGAGAACCAAAAAATTAATAGACAAAGGATTTATTGTCCGTGAAGGGTCACGGCGAAAAGGAAAGTGAAAAGTATTTTAAACGAAAAGGGACACGATCAGTCTTATGACAATCGTGTCCCTTTTTGTTAATCACTGTTTATTCGTTGATAATCGTTACCAGCTCCGCCGCCTTTTTGCTGACATTTTCTATGGACTGAATGCTAAGCCCAATGACATTCACTTCGTTATGGTTCTGTTCATACGCTTCTCCAAAGGTAGAAATAAAAGCCTTTCTTAAATCAGATCCGTAATTTACTTTCAACAAGTTAAACTCTCTTGCCTTCTGAATCGTTTCAAACGGAATCCCGGAACCGCCATGCATTACGAGCGGTACGGGGGAAACCTTTGAGATTTCATCTAATAACGGAAGATCTACTTTTGGAGTCAGATCCAGACCGTGAACGTTTCCCACGGAAACCGCAAGCAGATCGCAGCCGGTTCTTTCCACAAAGTCAGCGACCATTTCCGGATCTGTTTTGCTGTCCGCTTCATTTACAATATCCTCTTCTTTTCCCTGCAGCGCACCAAGCTCTGCCTCTACCGGAACACCGTAAAAGTGGCAGTATTCTACTGCGCGTTTCACTTCTTTAATATTTTCTTCAAACGGAAGATGGGAGGCATCGATCATAATAGAAGTAAAGCCTGCATCCACACATGCCTTTACGTGTTCATAAGACTTTCCGTGATCCAGATGAAGACCAATCGGCACATCACTGTCTTTCAGTGCATCTTTTGCCAGATAAGTGATCGTGTCCGGGCTTGAGAGCCGCAGATTATTGGAAGATATTTGGATATATCCCGGAAGTCCTGCCTGATTTAATCCTTTGGCGATGGCATAAGTCATTTCCAGGTTGGTTGTATTGAACGCAGGCAGAATATAATGGTTGTCTTTTGCATATTTCATCAGGTCAAAGCCGTTTACAATTTTCATTTTCATATAGCGGCATATACAAAAAGCCGCTTCCTCCTATCTAATCTGAAATTTTCATTTTTACCGTTCACCAGTACGTACTAAGCTTGATTCGATTATAACAATGAAAATACCTTGAATAATTTAATTTATTGCGCAAAGTATCCCGCAAAATAAGTGCAGAATGAAAGGAGTATCTGCGTAATAAATTGCGCAGTCAATCATGCAAAATGCTGTCAGGTACTGCGGTATTGATTGTGCAAACATTTGTGAAAAACAGCAGAGTCAGCATGATATACTTCAATTACATCGAAGGCCAGATGAAAAGGAGGTAAGGGAATGAAGGTCATTGCAGTATCCCACGGAAGCTATTCAAAAGGGCTGGTGGAGAGTACCCAAATGCTTGTCGGAGAACAGGAAAACCTGGTGGCGTATGGACTGTTTCCGGAACAGACGGTGGCAACACTGACAGAAAAACTGGAAGCGGAAATTCAAAATACGAAAGAAGGGGAAGAAATACTCTTCGTATCGGATCTGTTCCACGGAAGCCCGTTTAATGCGATAGTTTCTTTGATGGAACACCATGACATTTACCATGTAACAGGAATTAATCTTCCGTTAATGGTAGAAGTGATGATGGGACGTTATGCTGGGAAAAGCGCAGAAGAGATTTGCGCAGGGCTTCTTGAAGCAGCACCGGGAACAGTAAAAGATGTAAGAAAACTATTTGAGGAGGTAGACGAGGAATGAAAAATGTTGTATTAGCCAGAGTCGATGACCGGCTGATCCATGGGGAAGTTGTCTCAGTGTGGACTCCGAGCTTAAATGTCAACAGGATTATCGTAGTCGATGATGAAGTTGCGGCAGATAAGTTCAACAAACGAGTGATCAAGGCACTTGCTCCAAATGGTGTAAAAGTAAATGTATACGGAACAGAAAAGGGAGCAGAGGTTCTTAAGAAAGACCCGAAAGAAGCGGGAGAGAGAGTCATGATCCTCACGAAAACTCCTATCACTTATGACCGTATGACAGATTTAGGACTCGAACTGACCGATGTGAATCTGGGAGGAATGGGACTTAGAGGAGAGAGGACACCATTTATTAAAAATGTAGCCTGTGATCCGGATGAAATTGCTTCGATTAAAAATTTGATGGCGAAGAATGTTCATGTCTATTATCAGCTGGTACCGGAACAGCAGGTGATTGAAGTTACTGGATACTTGGATAAATAGAAGGAGGAAGTATATATGGAAAAGATGACCATCATACAGGCAGCCTTATGCGGGGTTGTTTACTGGCTGGCAGTTGGAAACCTGCCGTTTGTAGGCCTTTGGTCTTTACAGAGACCGCTGGTCTGCGGTATGATTACCGGTTTGATTCTGGGCCATCCGGTACAGGGAGCCGTGATCGGAGCAACCATCAACTTAGTTTACCTTGGGTTTATGTCTGCAGGAGGAAGTATGCCGGCTGATATGGGACTGGCAGGAGTCTTGGGAACAGCCTATGCGATTGTCGGCGGATTGGACACCGATACTGCTCTGGCACTGGCAGTTCCGATCGGTATTCTCGGAACGATCGTCTGGGCAGGACGTATGACCTTTGACTGCTTCTTTGTACATATTGCAGATAAGTATATAGAAAAAGAACAGTATAACAAAATCTGGCGGGCAAATGTCTTATTTCCACAGATTATGTGCTTTCTTATGACGGCAATCCCGTGTGCTCTTGCTGCATATTTTGGTTCTAACTATATCCAGGGAATCCTGAATATGTTAAGCGGAAAAGTGCTGACCGTCTTCCAGATCATAGGTGGTTTAATGCCTGCACTCGGAATTGCAATCACACTGCAGTACATCTTTAAAGGAGAATCCAAAGTATTTTTGTTTGTAGGATTTTTATTGGCTGTGTATTCAAAACTTCCGCTGCTGACACTGGGTATTATCGCACTGCTTGTGGCAGTTGTGTACGTTCAGGTTACTTCCGCTATGGAACCGGCGAAGGCAGCAGTCATTGACGATGAAGATGATGAGGAGGACGATTAAGATGGAAAATAAAAAGAAAAGTTTGATCCCAAAGGCCGCCTTGATCAAAGCCTGGTTCATTTGGGAGACATTTCCCCAGACGTGTTATAACTACGAAAGAATGATGGGGCAGGTTGTTGCCCATATGTTCTCAGCGATTATTAATTTCTTATATAAAGATAACCCGGCAAAGCGAAAAGAGGTCATGAAACGGGAAATTGAATTCTTCAATGTACATATTGAATTCGGCGCATGTATCCTCGGTATGGCGGTTGCCCTGGAAGAACAGAAGGCCATGGGTGAAGAAATACCCGACGAGTTTATTACGAACTTAAAGACTTCTTTGATGGGACCTTTAGCCGGTATGGGTGATACGATCTGGCAGGGCGTTGTGATTCCGATCCTCTTAGCTGTGTGTATTGACTTAACCCGTTCCGGAAGCGGAAATATATGGGGAGCCATTATTTACGCGGTTGTCATCATTGCAGCGGCATATGGCCTCAGCTACTGGAACTTTATGTTCGGATATAAAGCCGGAAGTGAAGCGATCATGGACTTCCTTGAAAAGGGAATTCTTAATAAGCTGATCAAAGGTGCTTCTATCATGGGCTGCATGGTAATGGGCGGTCTTGTTGTAAATTATGTAAAAGCAAGCTGCGGACTGAAAGTGGTAAGTTCTACATCAACTTATGACATTCAGACAAGCTTCTTAGACGCGATCTGTCCAAGTATCCTTCCGCTTGCAGTGACCATGCTTGTTTACTATCTGATGAACAAGAGAAGATGGTCTTCCCTGAAAATCATCGGGCTGATCGTTGTGATCGGTGTGGTAGGCGGAGTGACAGGAATCCTGTCATATTAAGTTCAGAAAGAGTGAGATAGATGAAAGCAATCGTATTAAATCAACCAAAAAATTTTGCTGTCAAAGAGATTGAATTACCAGAGTTAAAAGAAGACGAGGTGCTGATCCGGATCAAAGATTCCGGAATCTGCACCAACGATGTACGGGACTTCAACGGAGACTGCAGTTACAGCTACCCGAGGATCGGCGGTCATGAGTACTGCGGAGTAATCGAGGAACTGGGAAACGGAGTCAATGAAAAACGTTACTCCAAAGGGCAGAAAGTGGTCCAGTATATCATTGATGACTGTAAGGAATGTTTTTTCTGCAAGCACGGAGAAGAAAATATCTGTGAAGAACATCCAAAGAGTAAGATTTTTACGAATCCCGACGGGCTGTCAGGATATGGGGGATTTGCGGAATTCGTTGTGGCAAAGGCGGAAGATCTGTTTGTATATCCGGACAGTACAACTTTTGAAAAAATGGCATTTACCGAGCCACTGGCATGTGTGGTCAACAGTATCACCCGTACGAATATTCAGTTTGGAGACGATGTGGCGGTCATCGGAGGCGGTACCATGGGGATGCTTCACGTCATGCTTGCCAGATTAAAGGGAGCCAGAGTGATTTTAAGTGAGCCTCTTAGGGAGCGAAGAGACAGGGCGCTGAAACTCGGATGTGACGATGTGATCGATCCGACGAAGGAAGATGCCGTAAAGAGAGTAAAAGAATTAACCGGCGGCAGAGGTGCGCAGGTGGTATTCAATACGACAGCGATCCCGGCCATTGCGGCACAGGCTGTGGAAATGACTTCCCCCGGAGGAATGAGCGTCATGTTCAGCTCCATGCATCCCAATGATCCGGTGCCGATAGATATGGGGGCTGTTCATTCTTACCAGAAAACGGTGACAGGCGCTGTCAGCCCAACGATTACATCTTTTCATCAGGCAGTGCAGCTGATCGGAAAGGGGCTGATTGATCCAACCGTGCTTACAGAACAGATTTTTGATTACAGAGATTTTGACAAAGCCATTGCGGCGGCAATGAAGCCGGATACTTATAAAGTAATCCTCAGATTTGGAGAATAGCGAATGGAACAGTATATTGGAATTGATATAGGGACTTCTTCTGCAAAACTGACCTTGATTAATGACGCAGGAGAGATCAGAAAAGAAAGCAGCAGAGAGTATGAAATTTCACAGCCAAAACCGGGATGGAAGGAAATTGATCCGGAAAGCTGGATGGATGCGGTGGAAGAAGCCATGGCGGAACTTCTTTCAGGAGAAGATCCGGAGCACATCGGAGCTATTGGTGTCACGGGACAGATGCATACCGCAGTATTTCTGGGATGGGACGGAGCGCCTATACGTCCGGCATTGATGTGGAATGACACAAGGACAATGGATCTTGTAAAGGAAACAAAAGAAAAGATCTCTAAGGTCCCGGAAGTTTCCTATATCTCCAATATCATTTCCACCGGAAGTCCGGCGATCAATCTGCTGTGGCTGAAGAAAAATGAACTGGAACAATTTCGGAAGATGAAAACATTTTTGATTGGACCGGACTATATCGTTTTTCGGCTGACGGGGCAGTGCCAGACTGACTACTGCGAGGCATCCACTTCTTCTTTGTTTGATTTAAAGACTGGAACGTGGTCTTCAAAGATCCGGGAAATCTTAGGGTTTCCGAAGAAGATTTATCCAAAGGTAAAAGGAAGCCAGGAGACGGCGGGATATGTGGCCGAAGTATGGAGGCGGAAGTTCGGTTTCAAAAACCAGGTGAAGGTTATCGTGGGTACCGGGGATAACCCGGCGGCAGCCATATCCACAGGGTGTTTTTCAAACAGGTATCCGGTTCTTTCCCTCGGTACATCCGGTGTTCTCATGTTTCCAAAAGAAAAAATGGATTTCGGGACAAAAGGAAAGAATATTATGTTTTCTGCAGACGGAAAGAACATCATGACGCTGGTACAGGGTGTGGTTCAGTCAACGGGAAGCAGCTTTGGCTGGTGGGTCAGACAGATCTTAAAGGCAGATGATTTTTCTGCCGAAACCAGCGAAGTGGACATGGAAAGTCTAGGGGAAAACAATCTGATCTTTTATCCCCATCTTGCAGGTGACAAGACGATCTACGGAGATCCAGCACTGAGGGGAGCTTTGATCGGTATCGGAACTGAAACTACAAGACAGGATATCACGGCTGCGGTCATGGAAGGGATCTGTTTCGGTGTGAGACAGCTTACAGAAGTCATGCACATTGGGAAGACAGCACTTCAAAGTCTTAAAGTGACCGGCGGAGGCTCTAAAAATGAAGTATGGATGCAGATCCTTGCGGATGTGCTGAATACGAAAGTAGAACAGCTGGAAAGCGGGGCAGGAGCGGGATACGGCATTGCGCTCATGGCAGCATCAGTTTCAGGGCGGGATGTAACACTGGAGCAGATGGTTGGCAGAACCGTCCGCACAAAAAAATGTTTTAATCCAAGAAGATATCATGCAGAGCTTTATGAAATAAAATACCAAAAGTATAAAAAAGTTTATAAAGCGCTGACAGATGTGTTTGGTGATCAGAAAGGGTGAATTGGAAATGAAGACATGTGATATCTGTGATGCACCTTTGGGAATGTTTAAGAAATTTCGATATGCGGAAGGATACATCTGCAAAGCGTGCTATGAGAAGGCCAGCAATCATTTTACAGAGACGATTGCAAAGAAAAGTTATGGTGAGATCAGAAAATTGTGTGAAAAGCAGGGCGGGCTCACAGAAGATTTTGAGATTACAGGGCGGATAGGGAATTATATTTTGTTTGATGAGAAAAACAGGAAGATCTGCCTTCTCAACAACCGGATCAACCAAAAACAGGTTTCAGAGCCGGAATTTTATCCGCTGGATAAGATCAGCGAGTGCCGGATCGATTACAGACCTTTCATGCCTTTGGGAGAACTGGAAGATAAAATTAAGTCAAAAGAAGCAGGCACGATTCACTCTCTGAAAGTTCTGATCAAACTGGAGGACGGCCAGGAAAAACAAATTCCTTTGATATCAAACCCTGTCAGGATAAAAAGCTTTGCTATGAAACAGTCCTTTTCATTTGCAAAACGGATTGCGGAAGAAATCGAAAGGCTGAAAGGTGAATCTGTCCAGGTATGATCAGGGAGGAAAAAGATGAAGCAGTTTGATTTTAAAATGCAGTCGCCTGTTGGAATCCATGCGCGTCCGGCTGTGCTTCTGGTAGAAAAAGCGCGGACGTACCAGAGTAAAATAATTCTGGAAAAGGGAACTCAGAGAGCGAACGCCAAAAATATGATTTCTCTTTTGACACTGAGAGCTCGTCAGCATGAAATCGTAACGTTTATGATTGAAGGACCGGATGAAGACAGGGCGGCAGAGGAATTGAAAGAGTTTTGTATTCATAATCTTTAATAATACAGCATCTTTATCAACGGAACCGGCAGCGTTGATAAGGGTGCTGTTTTGTATCCATGAGTATAGAAATGAAGCAGAAAGAATAATAAAAAGTATTCCATGGGGACATAATCAACGGATTATGTGTAAAGGCAGGGAACAGTGACTATCTGCATACTGAGTGACTGGCTGTTTATACCAGAAAACCCCTTTAAATACTTGATAACAGTTGATCAAAGTGGTATATTTAATCTTAGTATGGAATCATATCAGTTGGGAAAATTCCCTTGCTAAGGAGGAAAAGGATGGACAACCTCGCAAAAGAGATTGAAGAGTTAAAGAGAGAACGAAATGCGGTCTTATTGGCCCATTATTATGTAGATGACGCTGTACAGGAGATTGCAGACTATGTTGGGGATTCGTATTACCTCGCAAAGGTAGCGCTTAAGGAGTCGAAAGATGTGATCTGTTTTGCCGGTGTAAGCTTTATGGGAGAAAGCGCGAAGATCCTGAATCCCGACAGAACTGTGATCATGCCGGACCAGCTGGCGGACTGCCCGATGGCCCATATGGTGGATCTGGACAAGATACAGAAGGTAAGGGATGAATATGATGATCTGGCAGTGGTCTGTTATATTAATTCCACAGCAGAGATCAAATCCTATTCCGATGTCTGTGTGACATCGTCCAATGCTATGAAGATTGTAAAATCTCTTCCACAGAAGAATATATTCTTTATTCCGGATGAGAATCTTGGCAGATATATCGGATCAAAACTTCCTGAGAAGAATTTTATTTACAACGACGGATTCTGTCATGTACATACAAGCATTACTGCAGACAACGTAAAAAAAGCCAAAGAAGCGCATCCGGACGCAGAGATCCTTGTACATCCGGAGTGTACGATGGATGTGGTGGAACTGGCCGACTATGTGGGAAGCACGTCCGGTATTATTGATTATGCCACTGCATCCGATGCGGATAAGTTTATTATCTGTACAGAGATGGGTGTTTTATATGAACTGAAACAGAAGAATCCGAACAAGACGTTTTATTCTGTGGGGCACAGACAGTTCTGTCCGAACATGAAGAGGATCACTCTTGAAAATGTCAGAGATACACTGAGAGACATGAAAAACCAGGTGGAACTGGATGAGACACTGCGTCTTGACGCAAAGAAAGCGTTGGATGAGATGCTGCGAATCGCACAGTAGATATTAACAGCCTCTTATCCGGGGGAAAGGATTAATTTTAATTATGAGATCAGCAGATGTAATTGTGGTTGGAACCGGGGCTGCCGGATTGTTTCACGCCTTGTTTCTTCCAAGAGATTACAGAGTCATTATGATTACCAAGACAGAAGTAGAGGAGAGTGATTCCTTCCTGGCTCAGGGAGGAATTTCTGCACTGCGCAATGAAGAAGATTACGACCGTTACTTTGAAGATACCATGAAGGCCGGCCATTATGAGAACGATAAAGCGGCTGTAGACAAGATGATCACCCGTTCCAGGGAAATTATCGATGACCTTATCGGATTCGGTGTTCAGTTTGATCAGAGAGATGGAGAGACAGAATATACCCGGGAAGGGGGACACTCCATATTCCGGATTCTTCATCACGATGATGTGACAGGGAAAGAAATTACCGGCAAGCTCTATGAGGAAGTGAAACGGAGGGATAACATTGAGATCCTGACCCATTCTACAATGATCGATCTGATCGAGGAAAAAGGAGCCTGCCGGGGAGTTGTCTATGTGACACCCGAAGGAGATGTGGACTGTATTTATGCAGGGAAGACTGTACTCGCAACGGGAGGCATGGGAGGTCTGTTTAAACACTCCACCAATTACAGGCATCTCACCGCAGACGGATTGGCTATCTGCCTTCGCCATAACGTGGAGATACAGAATATCAATTACATACAGATACATCCGACGACTTTTTATTCGGACAAGCCGGGAAGGAGTTTTTTGATTTCGGAGTCTGTCAGAGGAGAAGGAGCCTATTTATTCAATAAAGACGGGGAACGGTTTGTAGATGAACTGCTGCCCAGGGATATTGTGACAGCAGCTATACGTGAACAGATGGAGAAAGACGGAACCGATTATGTGCGGCTGTCTGTGACTCATCTGGACGGGGATCGGATCAGAAAAAGATTTCCTAATATTTATAAGCAGTGTCTGGAAGAGGGATATGACATGACGAAGGAATGGATTCCGGTGACTCCCGCACAGCATTATTTTATGGGAGGGATTAAGGTGGATTTAAGCAGTCGTACTTCCATGGAGGATTTATACGCAGTGGGAGAGGCCAGCTGCAACGGAGTTCACGGAAAGAACCGGCTGGCGAGCAATTCTCTGCTGGAATCTCTTGTTTTTGCCCTGGAGTCTGCAGAAGATATTGCAAAGTCGCCGAAAAAACCTTCAGAGTGTCAGGTTGATTTAGCACAGTATCATGATATTTCCGGTATACAGGAGGAGAACAAACACCTTGTACTGGAAGAGATCAAAAGAAAGGATGGGGATTTCTATGATAAATGGTGTAACAATGGCGGTAAACATTGATGAGTATCTGCTGAACGCATTAAAAGAGGACATCACCGGAGAGGATGTCAGCACCAACGCTGTCATGCCGAAGCCGAGACAGGGACAGGTTGAACTGATTTGTAAAGAAGACGGGATTGTCGCGGGTTTGGAAGTGTTCCACCGTGTGTTTACCCTGCTGGATGAAAATGTAACCTTTGAGACAGAGCTGAGCGACGGAGACGAAATCAAAGCCGGACAGCTTATGGGAGTTCTCAGGGGAGATATCCGTGTCCTGCTGTCAGGAGAGAGGACGGCCCTTAACTACCTTCAGAGAATGAGCGGGATCGCAACATTTACCAATTCCCTTGTAAAAGAATTAGAAGGTTCCTCTACACAGCTTCTGGATACGAGAAAGACAACGCCAAATATGCGTCCGTTTGAGAAATATGCGGTAACAGTCGGAGGCGGCAAGAATCACCGTTATAATCTTTCCGACGGGGTTATGCTGAAAGACAACCATATCGGTGCAGCCGGAGGAGTCCGGGAGGCAGTCTATGCGGCAAGAGCCTATGCTCCTTTTGTGCGGAAGATTGAGGTGGAGACTGAAAATCTTGCCATGGTAAATGACGCTCTGGAGGCAGGTGCGGATATTATTATGCTGGATAATATGTCAGATGAAATGATGAAAGAGGCGGTTGAAATTATCGGAAGCCGTGCTCTCACCGAGTGTTCCGGCAACGTGACGAAGGAACGGTTAAAAAAGATCAGGGAGATCGGAGTGGATTTCGTATCTTCCGGGGCTTTGACCCATTCGGCTCCAATCCTGGATATTTCACTGAAAAACCTGAAACCGACAGAATAACAGAAAAGTGATATGGGAAGGCCAGAAAATACAGGATATTTTCTGGCCTTTTTCAGCGCCTTTTACTGATAGTGGAAGGGATGTCTTTAAGTGAGCGTTGACAGAAATCATAGGAAAGTCTAAAATAATAATAAATAATATATATCAATAAATAATAATAAAAGGAGTTCCTATGCTTTCCAAGACTGCATCAAAAATAATGAGAGTGCTGATTCATCAGGATGATGAATTTATCACCTATGAAAGAATTGCAGGGATGCTGGAGATTTCCGAGCGGAGTGTACACAATTATATGAAAGAGGCAGCTGAATTCTGTGAAGAAAATGGATATCGGCTTGTCCGCCGGAGGGGAAAGGGGGTCTGTCTTCAGGCAGGACTGCACAGAAAAGAATTGGAACACTTATTTCCGAAAGACCAGATCCCCTGTGAAACAAGAAAATACCGGATGTGCTATATTATCAGGACTCTGATTGAAAATGGGGAGCCTTACACCGGATCTTTGTTTGCGGAGGAGCTGTTTGTTTCTAAATCCACGATCTGTACAGATATCGAGAAGGCAAATAAGATGTTAGAGCCGGACAGGGTATGCATTCGGCGGATCGTTGGAAAAGGAATTATTATACAGGGCCGGGAATTTGACCTGAGAAAAGTTCTGGTGTGCCAAAACCAGAAAGTTTATCTGGAAGAAGATCCAAAGTCAGCCGCAGTGCCGGATTACAGAATCGATCCGGTGACATATGCAAGATTTTTATCTCAGTACAGAAAGAGCACAGCTGATAAGGTGATTGCCTGTATTCAGCAGCTGGAGAGACAGATCGGCACGCAGTTTAATGATTATACATTTTGTATGCTGGCTGAATATACGAGCAGTCAGATGAACCGGCTGAGAGGAGGGCATTGTCTGGAGGAATCTATGATCAGCAGACTGACACTGGTAGAGGAGATCGCCGACTGGACAGATATATTTACGGGACTTCTAAACAGGCAATTCAGGATGAACATTGATCCGAGGGAGGGATTGTATTTGTATCTTCTGCTTCTTGGAGCGGAAGTACAGAACAGCAGCCGCATAGTAAACAAAAAATTTCTGATCGAAAAGGAGATCGATATCGAGGACGCTGCTCAGAACATGATTCAGTATATTTCTTCCATCGTGGGGAGAGATTTCAGGGAAGATCCTCTGCTGAAGACGAGTACAGCCCTATTTCTGAACAGTTCTTTCATAAGAGTTAAGTTTGGGTTTGAGATTAAAAATCCTTTTTTGGATGAGATAAAGAGGACATACTCAGCCATATTTTCAGCTTGTTTTACGGCAAGCAAAGAGTATGAAAGCCTTGTGGGCGTATTTCCGACAGAAGATGAGATCTCCTATATGGCAATTCTTTTTGGCGGCGCTATGGTTCAGAATAAGAGGGACATTAATACAGTTGTTATCGGCAGCGGCGGTGTGGGGATCGCTCAGATCATTGCCAGAAAGATCGAACATAAGATTATGGACATCAATGTCACATCGGTACTCCCGGCAAATGCAGGAGTCATGATAGATGAGAGCCAGTATGACCTCGTGATCACCACGGTCCCCTCACTGAAGATTAAACACCCTTATGTGGTTTATACGACTCCGCTTGTGGGAGAACAGGATGTCTTCAGGATCAAAAAAGTTTGTCATGAGATGAAAGAAAAGAAGAAGAATCTGGAAAAACGGTGGACCATTAAAAACTTGATGGAGGACGAACTGATCTTTCTGGAGTCAGGGACAATGACGAAAAAGGCCCTGTTACATAAGGTGTGCAGAAAGCTGAAGGACGGTGGCTATGTAAAGGATGGATTTTATGAGGATGTACTGAGGAGAGAAGAGATCAGCGCATCTGTGCTCGGAGGAGGCGTTGCAGTTCCCCATGGCATGGCAAATCTCGTTGAAAAGCCGGCTGTGGCAATTATAAAAACGGACCACAAAGTTGAGTGGGATGAGGGAAGCGTGGATGTAATATTTTTGCTGGCGCTGAATTTTGAAGATATTCAGTCCACCAGAGCCTTTTTTGAAACATTTTACGAAATGACTATGGAAAAGAATGCGGCAAAACTCATAAGGAAAGCAGGCAGCAAAGAAGAGATCAAAAATATTATCATGATGAATTCGGATTAAGAAGGTGTCTTTTGGGCACTTTCTTTTTTTATTTCATTAGGAAAGTTCTGCGGACTTCCCTATGAAATAAAAAACGCTCCGTGGGCTGTACACAGATGTGTGAGGAAATTATTTGACTGCTATGTCATAAACTGCAGTTGTTTACCTGCAATTTTTGGGTTTGAATCGGTGTAGTGCTGCGTTTTTGCAGATATACAACTGCAAAAAGAGAACGAAAGAGACATTGAATAATAAGATAAATAAATATAAAATAATAATAAACAAAGATAAATAATAAAAAGAAAGGAAAGCGATGAAAAAAGCAGCGGAAAAAGAACTCATGGTTTCTGCATCTGTTTCCTGTATGGATCTGTGTCATTTGGCAGATGCCATAGAGGAAGCCGAGGGATCGGGAATCTCGTTTTTTCACTATGATATGGTGGATGGAAGGTTTAATGATTGTTTCATATTATCGGAAACACTCTTAAAACAGATGAGAGGCATAACCAGCCTCCCAATAGAAGCCCATCTGGCCGCTTTTGAGCCGGAGCGCTATATCGGCATGTATGCCGATGCGGGAGCGGATTACATAGCGGTACACTATGAGGCGATGAAAGATCCTCTCAGGGTGTTTGAACAGATCAGGGAAGCGGGTGCCCGGCCGGTATTGGCATATAAATCCACGACACCTCCGGGGGAGGATTTCATCACACTGGCAGGTGAGGCGGCCTGGATCTTAAAACTCACAGTCAACCCCGGATTTTCAGGACAAAAGATGCAGGAGGGGGCGCTCGGCCACATCAGGCAGATGAGGGCGATGCTGAACAGCGCAGGACTGAAGACGAAGATTCAGGCAGACGGAAACATCAATCAGGATACAATTCCGAGGGCGGTGGAAGCCGGAGCGGACATCCTAACCGGGGGAACATCGGGATTGTTTCTTGACGGAAAGACAGTAAAACAGTGCTGTGAAGACATGCTAAAAACAGCAGAAGAAGCAAAAGGAGCAAAGAACCATGGAATTAATGAATGAAGGGCTGGTCGTATTTGACCTGGAAGCGGCATCACCGGAAGAAACAGTCTCTAAGATTGCCGGAGTAATGGAAGAACAGGGTCGTTTGAATGACAGGGCGGCATATGTGGCGGATGTGATAAAGAGAGAGGAGGGAGCACCGACAAGCATAGGATTTCTGATCGCCACGCCCCATGCCAAATCAGTTCATGTAAAGGAACCGTCGCTGGCATTTGCAAGGCTGAAAGACCCGGTGCAGTGGGCGGATGAAAAAGTGCAGATGGTCTTTCAGATCGCAGTTCCGGACCCGGGACAGGGAGATAAGCATCTGGAGATTCTGGCGAAACTGTCAAGAAAGATTATTCATGACGACTTCAGAGAGCAGCTCATGAACGCAGCCAATGAAAAAGAAGTGTTGGAACTGATACAATAAGGAGGAGAGAGAATATGAACGAACTTGCAGGTATTTTCAAAGATACAAGAAAACATCTGATGAACGGAGTGTCCCATATGATCCCGTTTGTAGTGACCGGAGGTATTTTAATGGCAGTTGCCGTCATGGCATATGGGCAGGGTGGTGTTCCGCCGGAAGGGACCTGGATGGCAACGTTATGGAATTTTGGTTCTACCGCGCTGAATTTGATGGTACCGGTTCTGTCGGCATATATTGCGGCATCCATCGCAGACCGTGCGGGTATCTGTCCCGGATTTGTCGGAGGAATGATCTCCATCAGTGTTGGAGCCGGATTCCTGGGAGGAATCGTAACAGGGCTTCTTGGCGGAATTGTATGCTATTATTTGAAAAAGGTCAAAGTGCCGAAAGCATTGAGTTCCATCATGCCAATCATGATCATTCCGATCGTCGGTTCTTTAGTAACCATGGGATTTATGCAGTATGTTCTTGGAGCTCCGATCGCAGGAATTATGGACGGAATGACAAAAGTTATGGAGCATTTGGGAAATGGGAACAAAGTAATTTTAGGCGCAGTATGCGGACTGCTTGCAGGATTTGACTTTGGAGGACCGTTTAACAAGGTAGCATATACATTCGGTGTGGCTACAGTAAGTGCCGGTGTGTATACATATGCAGGGCCTATGGCAGTGACCATGACAGCACCGCCTCTCGGATGTGCTCTGGCAGCATTTTTGGCAAAGAAAAAGTTTACCCAGGAAGAAAGAGAAGCAGCAAAGAGTGCGGTTGCTATGGGGTGTGTAGGGATTACGGAGGGAGCGATTCCGTTTGCAGCCAATGACCCGCTGCGTGTTATTCCATCAACCATGATCGGTGCGGCTGCAGGCGGAGCAGTGGGTTATCTGTTTAATATTACAAATCCTGTTGCCTGGTCCGGCCTGATTATGATTCCTGTCCTTGGAAATCCGATTGGATTTCTTGTGTCCCTTGCCATTGCCGTCGGCGTAACTGCGGGGCTGATGATCCTGCTGAAAAAGGACATCACAGAAGAGGCAGCAGGCACAGACGAAGGGGATTTAGACATTGATCTTTCCTTCGAATAAATAATAGTAGAAAATCAATAGGAGGTATTTTATCATGAAATTTTTAGCGGTTACGGCGTGCCCGTCAGGGGTGGCACATACCTATATGTCAGCGGAGGCGCTGGAAAAGGCAGCAAAAAAGCACGGAATTGAGATTAAAGTAGAGACTCAGGGGTCCATCGGGATAGAGAATCAGATCACACCGGAGGATCTGGCCGGAACGGATGCGGTGATCCTCACAAAAGATATGCCAATAAAAGATGAAGAAAGGTTTCAGAATATCCCGAAAGTTCGGGTGGGAGTCAGCGACGCTGTAAAGAAAGCAGAGGCGATTATTACAAAGTTGGAAAAGATGGTGAAGGAACTTTAAAAGAAAACAGGGGCGGCTTAAAAAAGCCGCTCTTTTCTGATTATGTATTGAAAAACAATAAAAAATAATATATAATAATATAAAACAATAAACAAAAACAGGGAAGGAGCAGTATATGGAGGGTGTTTTTCAGACAGACCGAATAAAATACTTAAAAGATAAAATGTTATCAGAACCAAGGTATGCTTCCATTGAGCAGGCGCTCATTATAACGGACAGCTACAAACAACATGAGGATCAGCCGAGGATCATTCAGAGAGCACTGGCTTTAAAAGCATCATTGGAGAAGATCAAGATCAGTGCAGAACCGGAGGAACTGATTGTGGGCAACCGTACGGCAGGAGTCCGTTATGGGGTTGTCTTTCCGGAAAGCGGAAGCACTTGGGTGGATCAGGAGTTTGAGACTCTTCCCACAAGGCCGCAGGATAAGTTTCATGTCCATCCGGAGGATATTGAAACATTTAGAAAAGAGATTAAACCCTACTGGGAAGGAAAGTCTCTGGAAGATGTCCTCAATGAGAGATATGGAAAAGAAATAAATGAAATATCGAAAGTAGTAAAGATAAACCAAAAGGACCATGCTCAGGGGCATATCTGCCCCAACTGCGTGACATGGCTGAAGCTCGGTCCGACAGGACTGCAGAAACAGGCAAGGGAGAAACTGAACTCCTGCAGTGAGGAACAGAAAAATTTCTATGAAAGTGTCATTCTGGTGATGGAAGGCGTCAGAAGCTTTATGCTGCGCTATCATGACCTTATGATGGGACTCTCGGAAGAACAGGACGATGAAGCCAAGAAGGAATCTATGATCTGTGTGGCAAAAAACTGCAAAAAACTGAGCCAGCATCCGGCAGAGACTTTTCATGAAGCGGTACAGTCTGTATGGTTTTTGTTCGTTGTCCTCCAGATGGAATCCAACGCTTCTTCATTTTCACCGGGTCGTCTGGACCGCCACCTGATCTCTTACTATGAAAATGACATAAAAGAAGAAAGAATTACAAAACAGGATGCATTGGAGATCATCGAATGTATGTGGCTCAAATTCAATGAGATCGTTTATATGAGAAATTCCCACGGTGCGAAATATTTCGCAGGATTTCCGATCGGATTCAATATAGCTGTCGGTGGTCAGGATGAGCATGGAAATGATTATTCCAATGATCTTTCGTTCTTATTTCTGGAGGCCCAGAAACATCTTGGACTTCCTCAGCCGAATCTTTCTGTCAGGCTCCACGAAGGCACAGGGGATGATCTTCTCTTTGAAGCGGTCCGTGTCGTGTCAAAGGGCAGCGGAATGCCACAGTTTTTTAATGACAAAGCAGTGATTCCGTCCGTCATGGAGCTGGGAATTGAAGAAAAAGATGCCATGGATTATGCCATTGTTGGATGCGTGGAGCTGACCACCCAGGGAAACAATCTCGGATGGAGCGATTCTGCTATGTTTAATCTGAATAAGGCACTGGAAGCCGCAATGACCGGCGGAATCTGTCTGCTTACAGGAGAGAAGATTGCCCCTGATTACGGAAGCCTTGAGACTTATGAGACGTTTGAGGAACTGGAAGAGGCATTCCAAAAACAGATTGATTACTTCATGGACAAAATGATTCTGGCCTGTGAGGAAGTAGAGAAGGCACACATTGACCTGCTGCCGTCTCCGTTTCTATCAGCGTCCATAGACGACTGTATGGAAAAAGGAATGGATGTGACGGCGGGGGGAGCAAAATACAACCTATCCGGTATCCAGATGATCCAGGTTGCAAATCTTGCAGACAGCCTGGCGGCAGTAAAACAGATGGTCTATGATGATAAGAAAATTGAGCCGGAGAGACTGCTTCATGCATTAAAGACAAATTTTGAAGAAGATGAGGTCTTGAGGACCATGCTCTTAAATAAAGTGCCTAAGTACGGAAATGACGTGGACTGGGTGGATGCCATGGGTACTAAATGGGCCGAATACTTTAAAAACCGGCTGCGCACATTTAAAAACTACCGCGGAGGACCATACCACACGGGAATGTATACGGTCTCAGCCCATGTACCCATGGGAGAAAATGTTGGGGCATCACCGGACGGACGTTATGCAGGAGAGCCTCTCGCCGACGGGGGAATGTCTCCGGTCTACGGAAGAGATATGAAAGGGCCGACAGCAGTTCTGAAATCCGTTTCAAAATTGGATAAAAATCTTACGACAAACGGCGGGCTGCTGAATATGAAATTTCTGCCGGAATTCTTTAAAAATGAATCCGGTACCCGTAAATTTGCGGGATTTCTGCGAAGCTTTGTAGATCTGGAAATCCCACATATACAGTTTAATGTTGTACGGAGAGAGGATCTAATAGCGGCAAAGAAAAATCCAGAGCAGTACAGAGGTCTTACGGTCCGGGTGGCCGGGTATACCGCATATTTCACAGAACTGGCGGATGAACTGCAGAATGAGATCATCGCCCGTACCAGCTATGGAGATATTTGATATGAAAGGAACGATCTTTGATATTCGCAGATTTTCAACCCATGATGGGGATGGCATCCGAACGACAGTCTTTTTCAAAGGCTGTCCCCTGTCCTGCGTGTGGTGCCAGAACCCGGAGGGAATTTCATTAAGACGGCGCCCACTGTATTTTAAGAATCGGTGTATACACTGTAAAATGTGTGTGGAAGAAAGTGTCAGCGGCGGAATGAAATTCCGGGGAGATAAGCTTTTCATGAATATTGACTCGCCGGAAGACTGGGAACATTTGATAGAACTGTGCCCGTCAGGTGCTCTCGCGATGGATTCCAGAGAGTACAGTGTGAAAGAAGTGATGGAGGAGATCAGAAAAGACATGGTATTTTATAGGCATGACGGCGGAGTTACTCTGTCTGGGGGAGAGCCGCTGCACCAATCGGAATTTGCACTGGAAATACTGAAGCAGTGCAAAAAGGAAGGAATCCATACTGCCATAGAGACTTCTCTGTACGCAGAACAGGAAATACTTAGAAAACTTCTTCCGTATCTGGATTTGATTTATGCAGATTTTAAAATAGCGGATGTGGAAAGACACAAAAAGTATGTGGGAGTGCCAAACCAAAAGATCAAAGAAAATATAAAGTATCTGCTGGAATCCGAAAAAAGGGACCAGGTTATCATAAGGACTCCGATGATTCCGGGCCTTACCGCTTACAGAGAAAATATTACCGAAATTGCCGTATATATCAGCGGGACAGATCCCGATGTCTCGTATGAAATTTTAAACTATAACCCCCTGGCGGAAGCCAAATATCATTTGATTGGCAAAGAGTTCTGTTTTGCTGAAAATCCGAAGATGTATTCCAAATCACAGATGAAAGAATTCGAGAGCTGGGCAAGGCAGGGCGGTGTAAGTAATGTGATCATGGAAATTTAAATTAAGGAGAATAATATGAAATTTATTATTGATGATGCAAATGTGGAAGCTATTAAAAACTTATATGAGTATTTTCCTGTGGAAGGGGTAACCACCAACCCGTCCATCTTAGCCAAGAGCAAACGGCCTCCATATGAGGTGCTCGGTGAAATTCGTGAGTTTATTGGGAAGGATGCTGATTTACATGTGCAGGTAGTATCAAAATGTGCCGAAGATATGGTCACAGAAGCCGAAGAAATGCTGAAAAGACTTGGAGAGAATACATATATTAAAGTTCCCACTACAAGGGAAGGATTAAAGGCAATGAAACTTCTGTCTTCCAAAGGGGTGAAGATAACGGCTACGGCCATCTATACTCCGATGCAGGCGTTCTTAGCGGCAAAGGCAGGCGCCTCTTATGCAGCGCCGTATGTAAACCGTATCGATAATCTGGGGGCCGATGGAATTGAGACGGTGAAGAAGATTCACGATATTTTTCAAAACAACGGGCTTAAAACCGAAGTGCTGGCTGCAAGTTTTAAGAATTCACAGCAGGTACTGGAACTCTGTGCCTATGGGATCGGTGCTGCAACCATCGCACCGGATGTCATAGAGGGACTGATCAAAAACGATGCTGTAACCGCTGCAGTAGGCGCATTTACAAAGGACTTTGAAGGATTGTGCGGCGAAGGAAAGACTATGAAGGACTGCTGCTAAAACAGCATAGAAAAACAGAGACTGATGGAGGTCTTTTCATTGATTAATAAAAGCGCATGACAGGAACATGCGCTTTTATATAAACCAAAGGGCACACCCCATTTCATACCCTTCGGGAGGCCTTTCCAGAGCCGACTGGAGATAATGGATAAAAACTCATACATCTATTTTAAGTATTTTTTCAGAATTCCCACTAATTCTTTTATGTCAACAGGTTTCGCTATATGGGCGTTCATGCCACACTCTAAGCAATGCTGGATATCCTCAGAAAAGGTATCAGCACTCATAGCAATGATAGGAACAGATGAAGCGTCAGGGTGATCCAGCAACCGGATTTCTTTGGCTGCCTCATATCCTGTCATGTGAGGCATTCTAATGTCCATCAGAACAGCATTGTAGTATCCTTTAGGTGATGTCTGGAACTTCTCCAGACATATCCGTCCATCCTCTGCCCATTCAAGTTCTGCACCCAGATCAGACAGAAGTTCTTTTGCGACCTCCCAGTTCAGTTCGTTATCTTCAGCGAGCAGGATCCGACGGCCTGACAGATCAAAATTCTGATCCGGAATCTGTTCTTTTATCTGTTCATTTTCCATAAACTGACGCAGACTATAGAATAAAGTTGATTTAAAGAGCGGTTTGGAAATAAAACCATTAATACCTGCCTCACGGGCTTCTATTTCAAATTCACTCCAATCATATGCAGAAATCAACAGAATAGGTATTTCATTTCCTACTTTACGGCGGATCTCCTGTGCGATCTGAAGGCCATTCATATCAGGCAGTTTCCAGTCCAATAGGATGATTTGATAGTCAGTTCTTTTTCTGTGATGTTCCATTATCATTTCCATGGCCCTGTTCCCGCTCAGCGTCCAATCAGTTTTTATACCCATGGATCTTAGTGTATTTGCAGCGGTCTGGCATAATGATTTGTCATCATCAACTATGAGCATGTTCCAAGAGGGAAGAACCATATTCACATTCAAGGCAGGGGCTTTTTCAAAATCAAGTTTGATATGAAACTCTGTTCCTTTGTTTGGTTCGCTCTGTACGTCGATTGTTCCGTCCATGGCGTCCACTATGTATTTTGTGATTGCCATTCCCAAACCGGCGCCTTCTGTTTTACGGGTTCTTGTTCCGTCAGCCCGGCTATAGGACTGATAAATCTTTTTCAGAAATTCCGGTGACATACCGATTCCATTGTCCCTAACATTAATATGAAGACGGACGTAATCTTCTCCTCTTGGGGAGTTCTCCTCGGATATGAATAATCGGATAGAACCTTTTTCAGGGGTGTATTTAGTGGCATTAGACAAAAGATTAAGCAGAATCTGGTTTAGGCGGATTCCATCACACCATACATTCTCTGTGAAAATATTTTCGATATGCACATCAAAGCTTTGCTGTTTTGCCTTCGTCTGCGGCTGCATAATGCTTACAATTCCATCGACCACCTCCCTTAAGGAGATTTGTTCTGCAGTTAATGTCAATTTACCGCTTTCGATTTTAGACATATCTAAGACATCGTTTATAAGTCCAAGCAGATGCCTGCTCGACAATGCAATTTTTCTCAGACAGTTCTTTACTTGCTTTGGGTCATCTATATGGGCTGTTGCAATCGCAGTCATACCTGTAATTGCATTCATAGGAGTACGGATATCATGACTCATGTTGGCCAGGAATTCACTCTTTGCCTTACTTGCTTTAAGGGCTTTCTGCTGGGCTTTGTCCAACTCCTGCAGCTGCACGCGGGTTATGAAAAAATAACGGAAAAATATCCATACCAGACTAATTAATATAGAAACACAGGCCAGCAAAGTAATGACCAGACGCTGAAAGCTAAGGCTGTTTATGGTCTCATCTAATATGCTGTATGGCATCACTGTTATCAGATGCCACTCAGAATAAGGTAAAGGCATACTATAAATCTGACGATCTTCTTTACTGCCCTTTATTACTGCAGAGTACTCTTTATTATCTTTCAGGGCGGTATCAAACTCTCTCAGAGAATTATCTGAGGATAATGTTTTCTCTGCAGATTTATGCTGCTTTTGCAGCAGGTCAAAATAGCCCCATAATTCAGTGTTGGGATTGCGTATTACGAAAGTTCCGTCCGGACGAATGATATGATAATACATCAAATCTCCCTCGTTTTCTAAGGAAAGAAAATCAGTGATATAATCCAATGGAACAGCGGCTGTCAGACCGATGCATTTCTCGCCATTCTGCATAGGATAATCAGCCTGGATACCAAACAACACCACATTCTTACCAGCTGAATCAACACCTACAGCAACTCTTCTTTCACCTCGTTTTAATGATTTGACAAAAGGTTTGGGATTAATCGGATGTATCGGGTCTCCATAGAGAGTTTTGAAGTTTCCTTCATTAGAACATATTGCTAAATAGTTAAAATCTCTTACCTTTGCTCTGTAGACAAGTTCTTTATATAAGCTTTTTTTGTTATGATTTTTTGACGAAACTACAGAAACAAGACCATCCATCTGATCAAAGCGCAGTTTTATGACACTTTTAAAATGCCTGGACATTTGCTTATTCATTCCGGACATATAGATCTCTCCAATTTCATGGATGGTCTTTCGGCTTTGCCGATTCATATAAATCCCCAGCAGGGTGAACACAGCTATACTGAAAAGCAGAAGCCCTATGAAGCTGCGGATTAAAAATCGTATAGTAGGATTCTTTTTTTTACTTCTGTTCATTGATGCTGTTCCTCCCTGGCTATCCCGTTTTCTTTTTTATTATCTTCTGTTTCGAAGCCGAGAAAGCGTGTTTTCACTTGATTTTTTGTGGTTTTTGCCTGATACATAAGACTGTCTGCAGTTTTAAACAGTTCTTTTGTTCTTCCGGTTCCGTATACTCCTCCTATACTTACGGTCAAATGAATTTCGGGATATTCATCGATAACCAGCATATCAACGGCATGTCTGATGTCTTCCAGTTTTTTCTTAAATACATCTGCCGGAATACGGTAAAATATAATTATAAATTCATCACCGCCATAGCGGATTACAGTATCTGTCTTCCGCACACCCGATGAAATGGTTTCAGCAACATTTTGCAGCACGCTGTCACCTACATAATGTCCGTATTGGTCATTAACATACTTAAAGTTATCAACATCAATAACGACAACAGCTTCGGCATCATCTGAGTCCTCAAAATGTTCGTCATAATATCGGCGGTTGCAGACACCGGTCAGTGAATCAATATACAATAACTGCAGCTGACGCTGTTCTTCATATATTGAAATATATTTTTTACGGGTAAACAGTTTGTAAAAGTCTGTTATATTATTAATTTCCTGTATATTTTCAGCTTTATGATCAAAAGAGGAATCCTTTAACCGGAGTTCAATTTTATCCGAAATTTCAATCAGGCACTGCAGCAGAACTGGATTGAATCTTCCACATTCTTCCGACAAAATCATTTTTAATGCTTTCTTGTGAGAATATGCTTTTTTATAGCACCGTTCACTGGTCAAAGCATCATATACATCAGCTAATCCAACTACCTGAGCAGCAATTGGAATTTGGTCTTTTTTCAGCCCATCAGGATATCCGCTTCCATCATAGCGTTCATGATGCCAACGGCAGATTTGGGAAGAAATTTTAATAAACGGCAGTTCCTGCTGTTCAGCTGGCAATTCCGACAGTATTTCAGCACCGACGGCAGAGTGGGTTTTTATAATCTTGAATTCCTCCCCTGTAAGGCGTCCGGGTTTATTCAAAATTGCATCAGGAATTGAAATCTTCCCAATATCGTGAAGGGATGAGGCAGTGCTAATTAAAGTAATATCAGATTCAGATAAAGGATAACGATCTGTGAGCTGAATCAGATGCCTGAGCAAAAGTTCTGTGATGGTATTTACATGCAGCACATGCAAACCACTCTCTCCATTACGAAATTCAACGATGTGAGACAAAATTGAGATCATCAGCTTATTATGTCTCTCCTGTTCATAAAACTGTTCTGCGATAATCGTTTCGAGACGGCGTTGTCTTGCATATAGAATCATAGTATTGGATATACGGCGGCGGATGATCGTTGAATCAAATGGCCGGCTGATATAATCAAATGCACCCAAGTTGTAAGCGTGTTTAATATTTTCAGGGGAATTATCAGCAGAAATCATGATTACAGCAAGTGTTTCATTCCATTGCTGTTTGTTTATGAAGGATAGTACTTCAAATCCATTCATCTTGGGCATCATGATATCCAAAAGCAGGAGAGAGAAATCTGATCTCCTCCGGGAAAGGATTTTAACTGCCGCTAAACCGTTATCAGCTTCTATAATATCATACTGATCCTTCAATATATCTCTCAGAAGAGCCCGATTCATTTCAGAATCATCCACGATTAAGATTTTTTGTTTTTCCATAGTGCTTTAATCTCTTTCATAAAAATTCTACTATTTTATTATAAATGAATGTTCTGGAGCTATTCAATAAGCATATTGGTAAGGTGAACATATAGCTTCTAACTTTTTTCGATGACAAGGCAGTATAAACGAAGTATAATGAAAAAAAATGGAAAGGAAATAGAATATGAAGCCACAAGAAACAAAGTATTCTTTTATTTATAGGGAAATTAAGCAGAGTATTATAAATGGACGGATACTTCCAGGTGACTGTCTGCCTTCTTCAAGAATGCTCTGCAGTCAATTCCATGTAAGCAGATATACAATCAACCGGGTTTTTGATGCATTGAAAAAAGAGGGACTGATTGACATAAAACCCCGACTTGCTCCGATCGTCCTACCGGGGAAAGTCGTTTCTGAACCAGAGAACATGCTGTTTGATGTTCTGAGCAAAAGGAAAAGTATCATGCAAATATACAAAACTTTTGCTTTCATATCACCTCCACTGCTGGTTTTTGCTGCACAGGACTGTAACTTGGAGATAATGCCTCATTATAAGCAGGCTATGAAAGCATCACGCCTTGGAACTGCAGCCAGCGGCTGGCGGCCTTCTTTTGCCTTTTTAAAAGAAGTATTGGAAATCGGTGGGAATCCCCTGCTTGCTAATCTCTACTCTGCCTTTGAACTTTATCATTTTCTGAATTTTTTTATGGAGAAATGTCCTTATTTTTTAGAGACTTATCTGCAGGGTTCAGACTCGATGACAGCAGATATAATTGATATATTAAAGGGCAGGGACCCAGTTGTGAAACACAGTCAGCTAGACAAATTATTTCAAAGATTTGCAGATTCAATTGCAGTTACCTTAGAGTATTTAGCTGATTCCACACCTGGATGTCCTGTATCGTCTGATGTACCGTTTCTATGGAAACCAACACGCGGTAAAGACTACTTTTACTCAAGAATTATCAGTGATCTGAATCAGAAAATTGGCAGCGGGGAATATCCCTGCGGAACCTATCTCCCATTTGAAAAGCAGCTGGCCGGACAGTACGATGTTTCTGTATCTACGATCAGGAAAGCACTAAATGAATTAGAGCAGAGAGGGCTTGTAAAAACTTTGAATGCAAAGGGAACTATTGTTATAGAGCCAGATGATTCACGGGTGAATCAAATGCTTCCGAATCCAAGGCGTACACAGGAAGCTCTGCAGTATTTTCATGCACTGCAGCTGCTTACATTGATTATTTATCCGGCAGCACTGGCAGCCGGTCCTAAATTTACTGTATCGGAAGTGGCAGAGTTAGAAGAGAAATTTATACTTCCAGATTCCATTTGTATCATAGATATATTTGAAGCTCTCTTAAAACATATTGAATTAGAGCCTCTGCGTGCTATATTAATCGAGGCATTTCGTCTTACCGAATGGGGACATTATATTGCTTATTATGCCAATAAAAAACTAGTAATTCAGAAAATAAATAAACTGATTATTGCCGCAGTTCAGCATTTGCATGGTGGGAAAGTCGACTCTTTTGCAAATGGAATGACAGACTGCTATCGTTTTGTCCTGGAACGGGCCAAGGAGTATATGATTAAAAAATATAACTTTTACAGGGTAGCTTATATACAGGTTCCGGAAAAATATCAGATGTATGAAATGGACAACGTTTAGACACGAAAAAGACACCGCAGAATACGGTGTCTTTTTCGAAAGAATATTATACTGTGATAACACCCATTCCCTGTAGTATGGAGAACAGGAGAATGGCAATGATACAAATCGGTGCAAAAAATTTAATCATTGGAATATATAAATTTTTACGTTTGAAATCTCCTGAACTTTCTACTTCATCAATGATCTCTTTTGGCTTGATCACATAAGCGGCAAACATGCAGGTGCAGAATGCTGCAATCGGCATCAGGACACTGTTGCTCAGGAAGTCAAAGAAATCCAGAAAACTGAAGCCAAGAAGCTTAATATGACTCCATATGCCAAATCCCAGAGATGACGGCACTGCCATGATCATTGCAATGACAAACATAGTAATGCAGGCTCTGATCCGGGATAAATGAAACTTATCCATTACGATGGAGACCAGCGTTTCTAAAAGAGAAATCGCAGAAGTCAGCGCCGCGAAGAAAACTAAAATGAAGAAGACAGCTCCGATAACAGTTCCCAGGGCCATGCTGTTAAAAACTTTTGGAAGCATTTTAAACATCAGGGATGGTCCGGATGCAAGCATATCCGCATTTCCTCCGGAAAATACAAAGACTGCAGGAACAATCATAAGCCCGGACAGGAATGCAACACCCGTATCAAATATCTCTACCTGTGAAACAGACTTCTCAAGGTTAGACTTCTTCGGCATATAGGAACCAAATGTGATCATGATTCCCATAGCAAGGGACATGGAGTAGAACAGCTGTCCCAGAGCAGCCAGGAATGTGGTAGGTGTCAGATCCTTGAGATTTGGCTTGATGTAATACAGTACACCTTCCATGGCTCCCTTTCTGGTAATGCAGTAAACGGAGATTCCGATCAGCAATACAATTAAGACTGGCATCAGGATCGTACTGACTTTCTCAATACCGCCTTCAACCCCGAGAGCTACGACGATCAGTACAAGTCCTGCAAAGATCAGAAGCCATATCATAGGGCTTACAGACTGGCTGATAAAGCCTTCGAAGAATGTATCTCCGGCCGCTTGGCTGATATTTCCGCTTATTGAGACAAACAGATATTTTGTAACCCAACCTCCGATGACGCAGTAATAAGGGAAAATAATAAACGGTATGATACTGGTCAGATAACCGATAAACTTATATTTTTTATTAAAATAGGAAAATGCATGTATGGCACTTTTTCCGGTTCTCCGGCCAATAGCAATCTCGGTGATCATCAGTGTAAACCCAAAGGTCACTGCAAGAATCAGATAAATCAAAAGGAAGCTGCCGCCTCCGTATTTAGCTGCCAAATATGGAAATCTCCATATGTTTCCTAATCCTACCGCTGATCCTGCAGTCGCAAGCACAAAGCCAATTCTGCTGGAAAAGCCGCCTCTTTCTTCATTCATAAATCTGTAAAATCCTCCTTTAGTTTATACTACGTCGACATCTTCACCTGCCAACACAGCATTCATATTTCGAACGGAACACATTTTTCCGCACATGGTACATGTATCTTCTCTTTCAGGTTTTGATTCAGCGCGGTACCTTTTTGCCTTTTCTGGATCTAAAGCCAGGTCAAACTGGGTCTTCCAGTCAAGTTTCTGTCTTGCCTCGGCCATCTGGTTGTCCCAATCGATGGCTCCTTTTATGCCCTTGGCGATATCCGCTGCATGCGCTGCGATCTTTGAAGCCATAATGCCTTCTTTTACATCGTCCACATTTGGAAGACGGAGATGTTCGGCCGGTGTGACATAGCACAGGAAGCTTGCACCGGATGCCGCTGCAATGGCACCTCCGATCGCTGAAGTGATATGGTCATATCCAGGGGCGATATCGGTAACCAGCGGTCCTAACACATAAAAAGGCGCGCCTTTGCATATCGTCTGCTGAATTTTCATATTTGCCTGTATCTGGTCCATTGGCATATGTCCGGGTCCTTCAATCATTACCTGAACATCCTTTTTCCAGGCCCGGGCCGTCAATTCTCCCAAAGTTACCAGCTCCTCGATCTGAGAAATATCGCTGGCGTCTTTCAGGCACCCCGGACGGCAGGCATCCCCGAGGCTTAGAGTAACGTCATATTCATTACAAATGTCCAAAATCTCATCATAGTATTCAAAGAACGGATTTTCACAGCCGGTAGCTTCCATCCAGGCAAAGATCAATGATCCGCCGCGGGAAACAATGTTCATCTGTCTCTTCATAGCCTTAAAACGGTCTGCGGTACTGCGGTTAATCCCGCAGTGAATGGTCATGAAGTCGACTCCGTCCTCTGCATGCATTTTAAATATGTCGATCCATTCTCTGGATGTGATATCCTTGAGAGCCTTGTTGTAGTATACAATGGCATCGTAAATCGGAACAGTGCCCAGAATGGCCGGGCATTCAGCCACAAGCTTTCTTCTGAAGGTCTGCGTGTCCCCGAAAGAAGAAAGATCCATGATCGCTTCCGCACCCATGGAGACAGCCTGATTTACTTTCTTCATTTCTACATCCAAATTCAGACAGTCTCTGGATGTTCCAAGGTTGACGTTGATCTTTGTTTTCAGGGAATTGCCGATGCCGAACGGCTTTAAGCATTTATGATTTTTGTTGGCCGGTATGACGATTGTGCCGGCGGCGACTTCTCTCATAAGCTTCTGAAGATCCATGCCTTCATAGGCAGCGACAGTTTCCATTTCCTTGGTTGCGATGCCGGCTCTGGCGGCATTCATCTGTGTTGTGTAAGTCATCTTACAACCTCCTCGTTTCAATCAGTCGGGAGGGAATCTAAAATGCAGTATTTAGTTTTCGGAACATTACTATTTAATATACATGCTTCCGTTACAATAAGCATCTAAATCCCTACGTTGGCATTACCCAAATCAGGTATGATGGTCGAAGGTTTATCCTTCCTCTCAGCCCGTAAAAGCTCCCATTTTAGTTTCAAAAACGACCTTAAAGGTCATCTTTCGTATTGTATCATTGTTTATTAGAAAGTGCAATGGTTTGAAAACTGCAATACTGGTCAATATAGACCATCCGGTGATAAAAACTCATACAATAAGTTTCCAGTTTTTGTGCTATAATAAAGAAGAAGCATTTCCGCGGATTCCGGGGAGTGCCCAAATGCAGTTAGGAGTGAGAGAAAATGGCAAGTTTAATATTAGAGGGCGGGACATTCCGGCCTATTTTCAGTGCAGGGGTGATGGATGCCCTGTTGGATAACGACATTATGTTTCCATATGTGATTGGAGTGTCAGCCGGCATTTGTGACGGTTTTTCTTACGTATCCAGGCAGAGGGAAAGAAATCTTCAGATTCTTATGAATCATAGAAATGACCCCAGATATATAGGAAGGCAGAATCTGATCAAAGAAAAAAGTCTGTTCGGGCTGAATTTTGTTTACAATGTGATTCCAAACAAATTATATCCCTTTGACTGGGATACCTTTTACAAATACGACGGAAAAATTCTGGTGGGAGTTACTAATGCCCTGACCGGAGAAATCGAGTATAAAGATGGAAAAGACTTGGATGAGGAGTGCATGATGCTGCGGGCAACCTGCGCACTGCCGCTTGTTTTCCCGGCGATCAATCTGGACGGTATTCCCTATTTTGATGGAGGAATTGCAGATCCGATTCCGGTCCGCAAGGCAATACGGGACGGTAATGACAAGCATTTGATCGTACTCACAAGACCAAAGGGATATCAAAAGGAACTCAGCAAAAGCCATAAGGTTACATCCAGGCTGCTGAAAAGGAAGTATCCGAAACTTCCGGATCTTCTCCTGAACCGTCATGTGGAGTACAACCGCACTGTGAGGTACTGCGAGAGACTGGAGAGAGAAGGAAAGGCCGTGATTCTCAGGCCGGATCATCCCATTGACAGTTTTGAAAAGGATATCGATGTACTCAGGGAGACGTATCAGATGGGATACGATATGGCAATAGAAAGAATAGAAGAAATCAAAAAACTGTGATACAATAAATTAGAAAAAGAGGTGGTCAGGATGGCAAGAATATTGTATTCAGAGCGGCCGTATGTAGAAGAACTATCTACCAATAAAACAAGAAATTTAATCGTAATCTGTGAACGCCTCTTTCTGCCGGTGCAGGCAGATGCAGCCAAGCTTGAACTGGCCGGGGAGATCGCCGGCAGACTTATCGATGAGCCCCAGGTTCTTCTCTGGATGCTTCAGTCGGAGGCGATCGACCTTTTGTTTGAACTTTGGGAACAGAAGGATGGGCAGTTTGCACTGGAGCCCAATTTTAACGATCTTCAGCAGCTCAGGTATCTGGGATTCATTCATGTAGAAGAGGACCAGGTGGCTGTTAATATAGAAGCAAAGGATCTGTTTTATTTTACTTTAAAGAGCCACAAGTCCGGAAGGATCATGGAACGGCATACAAGATGGGAGCAGGTTATTTTCGGGATGCTGTTTACTTACGGAATTCTGGATGTATATTACTGCTATGATATTTTTGTGCAGGTGACAGGAGAGAAGATTTCTTATGACGAGATGGAAAGGTTTCTGCTGATCCGGATCGTCTTTTGGCGGAGCGGCATCCTGCTGCGCAATGAGAAAACTAAGCGCCTGTTTATGGTGAGCCGTGAGGTCCTTGACCGGAATGAAGTGTTTGACGAGTGGAATGAGCATCAGGATCTTAATTTCAGGGAATACACGGAAGATGAGTATGTGGCGCTTGCTATGGGCAACGGTGTGACCGGATGGCCGGGGGTTTCCGAGATGTTTACCTATATTCTGGAGGAGATTGAGGACGACCGATACAAGGCTATGGTTATTATGAAGTCCATCATTCTGATGATCCAGAACGGTGCCAGTTATCTGGACACGGTTGTAAAAGTATCCAGACTCCTGGATGCCGAAGAAGAGGACGAAAAGATTTTTTACGATTGTTTGAAAACTGTTTTTTATCACACACCTATTTATGGGAAGAAAGGGCATACGCTCTCGGATATGGCGAAGAAACAGGAAGACGTGCCGTTTCAGGTGATCAACGGCGGCAAGAAGATTTAGGAGGTATCAATGAAGCAGTCAAACGTGCTTGTAGTAGATGATGAAAAAGAAATTGCCGATTTTATAGAACTCTATCTGAAAAATGAAAATTATGAGGTGTTCAAGTACTACAGCGGTGCCGGGGCACTGGAATGTGTGAAACAAGAGCAGATTGATCTGGCAATTCTGGATGTGATGCTCCCGGACATCGATGGTTTTGAAATATTAAAAGAAATACGGAAAGACCATAACTTTCCGGTTATTATGCTGACCGCAAAGACAGCATCTATGGATAAGATCAACGGACTGACCCTGGGAGCGGATGACTATATTGAAAAACCGTTTGAACCGCTGGAGCTGATGGCCAGAGTAAAGGCTCAGCTGCGCCGGTTTATCCGCTATAATGACGGCAGCGGACAGAGCAGCGAAGATACTCTGGAGATTGCCGGACTGGTGCTGAACAGGAATACACACCAATGTCTGTACGGGGAAGAGGAAGTGACACTGACGCCTCTGGAGTTTTCGATTCTCTGGATACTCACTAAGAATAAGGGCAAGGTGATCAGTTCAGAAAATCTTTTTGAGCAGGTATGGAAAGAAAAGTATTTCAAGAACAACAACAATACAGTTATGGTCCACATCCGCCATCTGAGAGAAAAGCTCGGAGAGGTGATGGGACATAAGGAGCTGATCAAGACTGTCTGGGGAGTGGGATATAAAGTTGAGGAGTAAATGGAACAAATACCGGAGCTTAAAGATCAGGATCATGCTCCAGACTCTGGGCATCAGCCTTCTGGTAGGCATCTTTGGTTATCTGTTTATTTTTGTCTTTGTGGATGGAGTGCTTCAGGCGCCGTTTGCAGACAGTATGGTGCACTTTTTTGAGAAGTTCGGATTCGACAATGAGAGTGCTATTCATCTGTACCGTGCGATCTTCTGGGACAATAAGACCATGATTATTTCTACGGGGTTTATCTTTCTGTTTCTCTGCAGTTTTTATCTGGGTATGTCCAGGTTTACAACCTATTTAAGGCAGATTGAATCCGGAATCGATATGATTCTGACAGACTCCAGCGATCTGATCGAGCTGGAGCCGGAACTGCAGCCTATGGAAAACCGTCTCAATGAGATCAAGGCCAATCTGAAGGAACAGCGCAGGCAGACCCAGGAGAGCGAGCAGCGCAAAAACGATCTGGTGGTCTATCTGGCCCATGACCTGAAGACACCTCTGACATCGGTGATTGCATATCTGAGTCTTTTAAGCGAGGCACCGGATATGCCTTTGGAACAGAGGGCAAAATATACACATATTTCTCTGGAGAAAGCCAAACGTCTGGGGGATCTGATCAACGAATTTTTTGAGATTACAAGATATAATCTTCAGAATATTACTCTGGAAAAGAAGACATTCTATCTGTATGTTTTGTTAGAACAGGTACTGGATTCTTTTGAACCGGTCTTTCAAGAACGCGGACTGATCTGCCGCACGGAGATCGAAGACTCAATCCTGATCCACGGGGACCCGGACAAACTGGCCCGTGTCTTTGAAAACCTTTTAAGAAACGGAGTTTCCTACTGTTACCCGAATTCAGCCATCGAGGTCAGCGCGTCGGGAGAAGATAAAGAGGCTGTGATCAGGATCAGGAACCAGGGAAAAGAGATACCGAAGCATAAACTTGAGAATTTATTTGAGAAGTTTTACCGTCTGGATGAAGCGCGGTCTACGGAGACCGGCGGAGCGGGCCTTGGTCTTGCGATTGCCAGAGATATCGTAGAGCTTCATCAGGGAACGATCACTGCGAACAGTAATAAGGATTTCACGGAGTTTATTGTCAGACTTCCAATGGAACAGAAGGAGGAGCCATGAAAAGTACTTATGTAATCGGGCACAGGAATCCGGATACGGACTCCATCTGCTCTGCGATCGCCTACGCGAATCTGAAAAATCAGGTGAACGGAGGGGGATTTGAAGCCCGCAGGGCCGGCAACGTCAATGGAGAGACGAGTTTTGTATTAAAGCAGTTTCAAGTGAAGGCCCCGGAGTTTTTGAGCGATATCAGGCCCCGGATGAGCGATATCACGCTGCATGAAGTGGAAGGTGTCAGGCAGGATATCTCGATCAAAGAGGCAGGGGATCGGATGAAGAAGCTGAAACTGGTGGCTCTTCCGGTCCTGGAAAATAACCGTCTGAAAGGCATGGCAACGATCAGTGATATCGCCCATGCGGACATGGATGTTTATGACAGTGAGATTTTGGCCAAGGCAAAGACTCCATATCAAAATCTGGTCAAAACTCTGGATGGTGTGATGATGGCAGGCAATATTTTAGATGTTATTGATCACGGAAAGGTAACAGTATCTGCTGCCAGCATCGACAAGATGGAACAGTTTGTGACAGAGGGGGACTTGGTGATCCTTGCGGACAGAGATGATGCCCAAAAGCGTGCTATTGAGATCGGCGCCCAGTGTATTATCGTATGTATGGGCAGCAAAGTGAGCAGGGAGATTCAGGAGATGGCAGAGTCAAAAGGATGCCGGATCCTAGTGACGCCCTACGACACTTTTACAGCCGGCAGGCTGGTCTGCCAGTCCATGCCGATTTCCTATGTGATGACCAGAGAAAATATCATCACCTTTTCTTCCAATGACTATGTGGATGATGTGAAAGCACTGATGGCCAAAAAGAGATTCCGTTATTTTCCGGTCCTTGACCCAAAGGGAGAGTTTATTGGTCTGGCATCGAGACGGCGTATGCTGGGATTTGAAAAGAGAAAAATGATCCTTGTAGACCACAATGAACTGTCACAGGCCGTGGAGGGACTGGAAGAGTGTGAGATTCTGGAGATTATTGACCATCACCGTCTGGGCTCTATGGAGACGATGTCGCCTGTCTATTTCAGGAACCAGCCGGTAGGATGTACGGCAACGATCGTGACACAGATGTATGAAGAACATGGTGTGGAGATCACGAAGCCGATGGCAGGTCTGCTCTGTTCCGCGATCCTTTCCGATACGCTCATGTTCCGGTCACCGACCTGTACCCCGGCGGATGAGGCTGCTGCCGGAAAGCTGGCAGAGATTGCAGGGATAGAGATAGAAGAATATGCCAAGCAGATGTTCCGTGCAGGAAGTGACTTGAAAGGCAAAGCTGCCGATGAGATCTTTTATCAGGATTATAAGAAGTTTTCCTCAGGAGATGTCTCCTTCGGAGTGGGACAGATCACGTCTTTGGATCAGGGTGAGTTAGAGGAGATCAAAGATAAGATCATACCGTATGCCGAGACAGTCAGAAATGAACAGGGATTGGATATGATCTATTTTATGCTGACCAATATTCTGGAAGAGACGACTTATCTTATTATGATCGGAGATAAGAGCAGCGGCATCATTTCACAGGGCTTTGGAGCCGAGACAGACGGATGTGTCGCAAAGCTTCCGGGCGTGATGTCCAGAAAGAAACAGTTAATCCCGAATATACTGAATATTATACAGCAGTAATCTGGCAGTCATGCCCCAGATTACATGCTTTTTATAGCGGTATAGACAAACTTCATTTTTCCCTTTTGCCCACGGGTAGTTCTCCCCGTTTGGAATGTCGGCAAAAGGGAAATTTTTTTGCGGTTTTGTCATAAGAACATTGCTGTAATACTCCGGTTCATTTTCAAGGAAGAAATCAAGTGGGACGGTAAAGACGGAATCCACCTCATCCCGGGAAAACTGGCCGTGGTAATCACGGAGTTCCGCAAGGAACGGTTCTATGCGTGTCTGATACGGAGTCAGAAGATAATCCAAAGCCCCATAAACCTGAATGGTCTCTTTTTCTACAAACAATTCTTCCATAGTCTCCCGGACAGCCGCTTCATAGGTCGATTCTCCAGGCTCCACTTTGCCTCCGGGAAAGCAGACTTCTCCCGGCTGTTTGTTCAGGTGTTTGGCGCGCACCTCGAATAAAACGTGGTACCCATCCTCCTTTTTGATCAGGGGGATGAGTACCGCAAAAGACGTTTCCTTTTCTTCACCGATTCGTTTTGGAATATGATGTTTTAAAGATTCAAACATGGGGTTCTCCTAAAATCTGAAATCACGTTTTCCTTCATGGATATTCTCAATATATTCTTTTGCTTTTTGTTTTACCACCGGATTCGTGATCGTTTCCAAAGCTTTTTTGATCACTTTTTCTCCCTTTTGTTTTGTATCCTCAGAAGCATAATCTTCCAGATACTCTTTGAGGGTCATCATGGCGTTTGGACCGCAGCAGTTGGCAATCTGGCCGGATTTTACAAGAGACATGAAGCGGTCTCCGGTCCTTCCTTCACGATAGCAGGCAGTACAGAAGCTCGGGATATGACCCAGGTCGAGGAGCCAGTTCACAACTTCATCCAATGTACGGTCGTCACTCCGCTCAAACTGCGCAGAATTGTCTTCCGGCTTTTCGGGCTCCGCATAACCTCCCACGCTGGTAGAAGATGCACCGCTGATCTGGGAGACACCCACTCGCAGCACCCGCTCTCTGGATTCTTTTGTTTCTCTGGTGGAAATAATAATGCCAGTGTACGGTACTGCCACGCGGAGAATCGCCACGATCTTTTCAAAAATGTCATCATTGATTCCGTTTTCAAATTCATCAGGATCTACATCGTCTGCCGGACGGATTCTTGGAACACTGATCGTATGGGGGCCTACGCCGAACCTGGCCTCCAAATGTTCTGCGTGCATTAAAAGTCCCGCAAAATCATAGCGGTACATGTTCAGGCCGAATAAGACACCGATGCCTACATCGTCAATGCCTGCTTCCATGGCCCGGTCCATAGCTTCCGTGTGGTATGCGTAATTGTGCTTCGGCCCAGTCGGATGCAGAACTTCATAATTATCTTTATGGTATGTTTCCTGGAATAAAATATACGTACCAATCCCTGCATCCCGCAGCCTTTTATAATTTTCTACCGTCGTGGCGGCAATATTTACATTGACGCGGCGGATCGCACCGTTTTTATGTTTGATTCCATATATGGTTTTGATACTTTCTAATACATACTCGATCGGAATATTGACCGGATCTTCCCCGGTTTCCAGTGCAAGGCGCTTGTGCCCCATGTCCTGAAGTGCGATAACTTCTTTTTTTATTTCTTCCTGTGTCAGCTTTTTCCTGCGGATATGTTTGTTTTTATAATGATATGGACAGTACACACAGCCGTTGACACAGTAGTTGGCAAGGTAGAGAGGAGCAAACATGACGATACGGTTTCCGTAAAATTCCTCCTTGATCTTAATGGCCAGGTCAAAGACCTTCTGTATCAGCTCTTTATCCTCACATGCCAGCAGGACAGAGGCCTCCCTGTGGCTTAACCCTTTCAGTTTTTTTGCCTTTTCGATGATGGATATGATCAGCTCTCTGTTATCCTTATTGGCGTCGGCATAGGCAAGGGTATCCTTGATTTCCTGGTCACTGATAAACTCTTCTGCAATTTTTGAATCTGGTTGGTACATGATTTCTCTCCTTTATTTGGTCTTGGCAAACATTGATTTTACGCTGATTCCTTCAATCATTCCGAGCTTGCCGGACAAAGTGCTGATGGTGTTTTCGGGTGCGTCTAAAACAATGGAGATGATATTGATCTCCTTTTCGCGGTAGGGAATGCCCATTCTGCCGACGATATAATCCCGGTATTCATGCAGCAGCTGATTGGTTGGAGTTATGCCTTTTTCTTCCTCAATGATGATACCGATCAGTGCAATCCGTGTTTCCTTCATAATAAAATGAACCTCCTTATACAATAGAAAAGGCATATCCCATCCGGAATATGCCTGATTATCACAGTATAAAATAGAGTTTTGTATACAAAACTCTGTGCAGTTTATAAAGGATCAATCTTGGCATCGGGCAGTACCCTGGCTTCAGAATGATATTTTTCACTGCATTTATAGTAGCTCAAAACAGGGGAAAAGTCAATCAACAACAAATAACAACAAGTGTTCAATACCGTCTGTATGGATAGCTTCTTATGCTAGAATAAAAAGGAACTTTCACAGGATGGCCTGTGAGCGCAGCAGCTGTTGGTCTTAGAGAATAGGAGGAGAGTTTATGATGAAAAAATGGGGGAAGATCGTGACCGGTATTTTTTTGACAGCGGCAATGCTGGCCGGAACTTTGGGGGCAGGAACTGCCCAAGAAGTTGTGAAGGCAGCAGGAAGCACGATCAAGGCTTCCGGCGGTCAGATTAAGCTGAAGGACGTAACGGATGATGGAGTCTTTAATCAATACTCTGTAACCAAAACAAAAAAAATGAACATTAAAATCGTAGTTCCGAAAGAATCTACAGTGTTTTTAGATTTTTACGGAGTAAGAGGAGATGAAAATGACAATGCCTACCTGAAGAAAAATTGGACCATAAGTTTTCAGGGACAGAAGTGGACGGGGAGAGCTGTCCGGATTGTAAAGCATCTTAAAAAAGGAACTTATACATTAACTGGAAGTATCAGTGAGCCTCAGTTCAGTGTAATCGACGCAGGGTATGTGGATCCCGGCAGCAGCAGGTTCACATCTGCCAAAAATAAGATTAAAGAAGGAACGGGAAAATGGAATTACCAGACGTTTAAAGTAAAGAAGAAAAGCCATATCCAGACCGTTGGCCGGACATTTAAGTATAAGTCAGGAATCATTAAGGCAGGGAATAACAGCCATTTGTCTGAGGCCTATAAAAAATCAGTTCCCTTCTATATTCAGAAGAAAGGCAAAAAAGGAAAATATACAGCGGTAACAAACAAAATGAGTTATACATCAAAAAAAATAAACAAACACTTTGCATTGAGTCCGGGAACTTACCGTCTGAAGACAAAGATTCCGAAAGGATATGTGTCACAGTTTATGTACGTGGATACGGTATATAAAAATAGTTATGCGGTAACAAAAGCAAAGGCAAAGCTTCTGACTCAGGGCAAAAAAAAGAGCAATTTGTTTACCGATGCGGATAAAGCGAAAAAAACTCATTATTATAAGTTTAAGGTTTCAAAAAACGGAAAGATCTCCATGAAACTTACAACGAAAAACAATTCCGGAAGGATCAAAGCCGCAGTTTACGGAAAAGGCATGAAGACGAAGAAAAAAACAATGGAATATTCAGGAACACATTATTTTAACTGCAAACTAAAGAAAGGTACCTATTACATAAAGGTGACAAAAGATACGAAAAAGTCCACAGGTCTTTACAGTCTGACTTATTCGGATAAGACCGAATCCAGATAAAATAAAAGATACCGCTTTTATAAAGAGTTTGTAAAAGCGGTATCTTTTTATTCCATTTTTTCTTCAGCCAGAGGAAGGGTAACGGTAAAGACCGTATATCGCTGCCTTTATGGTTCCGCCGTATTCCTCCAGAGAGATCCGCACAAAATATAAACCCAGGCCCCTTGTTCCGGGGCTGTTTTTTGTGCTGAATTTGTAGTCAAAAATGTGCGGGAGGTCATCCGAAGATATTCCTTCGCCGGTATCGGTAAAGGTGATCACAGCCTGCTGCCCGTTATATTCAGCGTCGATTGTCAGGGAGCCTTCCGGCGGAGTATGTTCGGTGGCGTTCAGGATAATATTTTCAAATGCCCGGAAAAGGCGGGCTTTTTGATGCCAAATAAAACAATGATTTTCCGGAAGGTTTAAGTTGTAATAGATGCCGTTGGCATCCGTATACGGTTTTGTCTCCATATAAACATAGGTTAAAAAATCATTGCAGTCCATAAGGCAGGGCGGTTCATGAATCTTATCTTCAGCGTTAAAAATCTGCAGGCTGCTGATATCGCTCTGTATTTGAGAAGATTTTTTGTCAATGATCTCTAAATACTGCTCCAGCTCTTCATCAATATTGATTCCGCCCTCGCGTATAAAATCAATATAAGTTTTGATAGCCGATGCAGGGGCCTTCAGATCGTGTGCGGCAATCGAGAGAAATTCCTTTCGTTCTTCCAGCATCTTCGACAGACGGGCAGTCTTCTTGTCCACTTCCGCCTGAAGATGCATGGTCAGACGTTGGTTTTTCAAAATCAGGTCTTGATTATACCGGATGATCAAAATCATAAAAAGCAGAACCATCAGAAAACCGCTGTACTCATCCTGCCATCCAAACCGGAGGGGTTCATAGTCTCCTCCGGTCCACAGATCGGTGAAAAGTCCGAATCCAAACACTGCATTTCCTGCCAGCAGCCATACAGAAGACCGGTCATTCAGGATTCCAAGGAAGGACAGGAGGATCAAATAAAAGCTGATCGGCAGCTTAGAAGTATAGATGATGGTTCCGTAAATGCTGACGATATTATGAAATGCCGGAAAAAGTACATAAGTAAAAATGACGGGAGATACGGACATCAGGACCGTAAACACGTAAACAGCAATGTGCAGTCTGGCCGAAAGAATTCCTTTGCACAGCCGGCTGGTGAGCAAAACCATGCAGGCAAGCATTGCAAAATAGGACACATCTTCAATGAGATAGGATGTTCCCCAAAGATCCCATCCAAGCCAGTGAAAAAACGGATAGCTGACATGAATTGAGAAAAACAGGCAGACCAGTCCGTATGCGGCAAAGACCTGGTCCGAATGTTTCCGGACCCAGACACCCAGTGATGTGACAGCCGCTCCCAGAGGAAAAAAGCACAGCAGCGCATAGAAGATTATTTTCTGTGTCAGGGCATTTGTAACGGCACTGCTCGTTCCTAGGACCGGAGGATAGGTAAGTCCGCTGTAATAATGGGTATCATTTGCGGCCTGAATGACTAATTCGACGGTTCCGGAGGGAAGAGGAATTAATGTATTCTGTATATGCCGGGAAACGGGAACTGCATCGGGGCTGCCCATTTGCCGGACCAGCGTTTGGTTGACATAGATACGGCAGGAAGAGAAAATTTCCGGCACTTCGAGCATCCAATCGTCTTTAGACGAAGGAAGATTTAAAACTTTACGGTAAGTAGCGGCGCCAAAAGGTGATTGACTTGGCTGATGGGATGAAAAATTTCCAAATTGGCCAATAGTGATGATTTCAGGAGACTCTGCGGATCCTGCAGAAAAATCCTTTGGTGTGTACAGACGGCCGGAATAAAATTCCCACTGCCCGGTCAGAGGAACCAGATCTTTATAGGGATCAGAATTTGATGAGGTATATTTATTGTCCAGGGAATAGCAAAGAGTAAAAAGCAGGGCAGCGGACAGCAGAGCGGCGGCGAGGATAAAGACGGATAACAGTTTCTTTTTGGATTTTTCTGTTTTTAAGTGCATGGCAGACTCCCTATAGTTTTTGTTTACTCTGTGAAGAGATACCCTTTTCCCCACTGTGTTTTAATATATTCTTTTTCGGGAGACAGTACATGGATTTTCTTCCGGATCCGCATGATCAGGATCTGAATACTGTGTGTATTATAACAGGACTCACCCCATACCGCGCGGTAAATTTCTTCCTGCCGGTAGGGAATGCCTTTATGATCTATTAAAAAACGCAGAATTTCGAATTCATTGACCGTCAGATTCAGCGGAAGATTTCCAATGTATGCCTGCTTTTTGTCATTGTCCACGGACAGTCCGGGCGGACGGCAGGAAGGAGCGGTGCAGCCGGAGTTTCGTATTCTGGCCCTGATCCTCATTTCCAGTTCTTTTAAGAGGTAAGGTTTTGTAATATAATCATCTCCGCCGCAGTCGAAACTCTCTACCATGATCTCCTCGTCGGTCAGATTTGTCAGAAAGATCACCGGTATACTGTAGTTAGCCCGAATGGTCCGGCAGAGACAGAATCCGTCTGTCCTCTCCATATGAATGTCCAGAATAATACACTGATACGTGTGTTCTGACAAACAGGAAAGAGCAGCCAGGGCATCGGTAGCAGTGTCTGCGTGATACCCGCATGTTTCAAAATACTTACGGTTAATTTCAAGGATTTCCAAGTCATCATCTACAAACAGCAAACGCTCCATAGTCGGGGCTCCTTTCATGATTTTCTATACTCAGAGTATAGATGTGTTATTTCTATTGTAAACATATTTCAGAGCCTTTGCAATTTTAACAGACAATGTTGTTATTTATTGTGAAACAGAACTCAATTGGGTGGACGTACTTCGTACGATAAGGTAATATTTTGTTTAGGATCTATGGGACGAAGAGAGGACTGCAAATGAAAAAGAATTATAAGAAAATGATCTGTTTATTTTTGGGAGTTATCATATTGACCATGGCTCAGCCAGTTTTCTGTTCTGCATGGGGTCCTCCCAAAGCAGAGGATGAAGAGAAATTTTTAGAATGGTATGAGAAGCATAAGAATGACCAGAATGCCGTCTATACTCTGACAGGGGATCTGAAGCTTACAAAAGGGACTAAGGAAGATCCCATCCGGTTTGACGGCAGAGGCAAAGTGAGGATTGACTGCGGAAATCATGGAATTATTGTAAACAGCAGAGTGATCATTGATAATCCTGACCTTACGATAAGCGGAAACTATATGTTTGTACTAATGGAAAACAGTATAGACTCTCATCTTATTTTAAAAAGAGGGACGGTTCTTGACGAGTCCGACGATGCATGTGCGGTTCAGGTTATCCGCGGAACCCTTCAGACTTCATCTGATCCGTCGGACAGGTTTACGATTCAGATGAAAGGAAAGGATATCACCGGAATTTATCATGGCACAGATGAGCCGCTGGTGCTTAGACAGATCGATGTTACAGCAAAAGGCACAGGGCGGGTTGAGGGAGTTAAAAATAATAGAAACCAAACGTTGTCTTTGACAGATTGTAATATAAAAGTGTCCGGAGACCAGGAAGCGTGTGGTGTTTCGAATCTGGGCAGGACAGAAGTGAACCGCTGCCGCATTACTGCTTCTGTCAGTGATGCCTCAGGTACTGCAGTCAGTGTTGCCGGTTCCGAAATATCCAGCAGGGATTCTAAAATAGTTCCGGAAATCACGGGCATGAAAAATACAGTCTACAGCATTTATGATGTTGACAGCTTTACTCCTGTCATCGGCAGAACTGGCACAGACCTTAAATCCCTTCTGCCGCAAAATGCCAGTGTTTACGTGGAAAATGCAGAGACAAAAGAGAAAAGTATTATTTCAATGCCTGTTATATGGGATGCTTCAGGAGCAGATACTTCAAAAGAAGGGATTACGCTTGTGAAAGGGAGACTTCTCACAAAAGATCTGTTTGGGATTTACATCAATTCGTCAGGAATCAGCCCGGAGACAGCCGTCATTGCGGTACCGCCGGAGGGAATGTTTTTAAACAGTTACAGGATTCTGTCGAAGGAAGAGGGACGGATCAGGGGAATGCTGGAACTGCCTTATCCTGCCGGCGCAGACTCCATGATTCTTCAATACAGTGCGGATCAGAAAAACTGGAGGACTTATGAAGAAAAAAACGGCAGTACGAATATCATTCGCGGCCAGGACTTTCCAAAACCGTTCGGAGTCTTCAGCTTTGTCTTTGACATACCTGTAAATACAAAAACGTTTTATATGCGTACAAAGGTTCATGGCAGCAGTATTTTTTCAGGAACCAGCGCCGTGTGGAAAATAGACGTAGACCATGGGGCTCCGGAATCTTCTGTCAGTGGGGAATCCGGTGGAGACAGAGGCGGACAGACTGTAGAACAGGAGGAAAGTACGCAGAAGGATCAGAGGAGTGAAGGCAACCCCGGGTATTCGGAAAATTCCGTTAGGTATAAGGATAAAAATTCTGTCTCAGATCAAAAGTCTGAGAAGAGCCAAAATGTGAAAAAAAATGGGTCTTCTCAGAGACAGGAGAAAAAGAAAGAAAAAGTCCAGGGAAAAAAGACAGCCCCGGAGGTACAGGATAATGAAAAACAAACTCCAAAAACGTCTGGATGGGGGAGAAATGCAAAAAGCTATGATAAGGGAGACCTTGTTTTTGCAGCTATAGGGATTCTTCTGATTTTTGGAGCAGCACTGCTCCTCGGCAGGAAATTTTTCCGTAAGAAAAATCTGTCATAGTTCATGTCAATATTTATGACAGCATGTAAAAAATATGGTATACTGATAGGACAATCAATGGAGTAGAAAAGTATCCTTGATTTGAACAAAAACAGGAGGAACTAAGATGAGTGGTAGAACCAATGTGGAATTGGGAGGTATTACACTGCTGGGAAATCAGCAGACAAAATATCCGGATGATTATGCACCGGAAGTGTTGGAGACTTTTCCGAATAAGCATCCCGAAAATGATTATTTTGTAAAGTTTAACGCACCGGAATTTACCAGTCTGTGTCCGATGACCGGACAGCCGGATTTTGCGACTGTTTATATTTCCTATGTTCCGGGAGAGAGGATGGTGGAAAGCAAATCCCTTAAATTGTATCTGTACAGTTTCCGCAATCATGGAGATTTCCACGAGGACTGTATGAATATTATTATGAAGGATCTGATCAAACTGATGGACCCGAAATATATTGAAGTTTGGGGCAAGTTTACGCCGCGGGGCGGGATCTCCATTGATCCATACTGCAACTATGGCAGAAAGGGAACGCCGTGGGAGCAGATTGCCTTTGACCGGCTGGCACATCACGATATGTACCCGGAGAAGGTAGATAACCGCTAATTTTGAGAAAATAAATTAATATGGGAGCAGGCAGCTGCTGTGCTTTTGGATGTTGGGGGACTCAGTCAGAAGTATAGCAAAAAAGACATAATAAAAAGGAGAATGTTTATGAGGAAAGTTTTAAAAGCCGCTGTGTGTCTGGGGCTGTCCCTTACATTGGGATTCAGCACTGTGGCATTCGGCGCAGAGAAGAAGGAAGATATCACAAGTAAAGTAGGTGACAAGAAAGGTCAAGTGTCATCAGAAATAAAAGGAATGGAAGGCATCCAGGATGTTAAGTCAGGCCAGGTTATTAAGGCTGCAAAAAAATCAAAAGGTGCTCGGGCTGTACAAAACACTACTGCTTATAGAATAAACACTCAGGCTAATGTAAACGCAATCAATCAGAGAATTCAAAAAGGTCAGTTCAATGTTGTAGGTCCGATTACAACCAGTAAACAAGTAGTAGCTAATATTTATATGCCTACAAATGGTAAACTTTGTGTGGCTTTTGGAAACTCTTATGTTGATCAGTCAACCGGATTGATTACCTCAACACCTGCAAACTGTTCTGTTACAATAACCGACAGCAGGGGAAATTCTATTGCATCTAGTTATTCCGACGATGATACGGTGATCGCCAATTATGTAAATAAAGGAACGTACAGATTAACAGTGTCTGCACCTTATAATTCAGCTGTTGCTACAGGCTACCTTCCATATTATTACTCAAGTGATAACGGAAATTTATCTGGAACTGCAAAATATATAGCAGGTAATGGGGGAAATAACTATCAGTATTTTTCAGTTTCAAAGAGGAGTCAGGTTTGGACAGATCTGGTTTCAGCCAAAGGATATTCTTTAAAGAGTCATATTGAAAAGAAGAGCGGGAAAAAATGGGTAAGAATTACAGATCAAAAATATAGTTATAATTCAAATATCAGGAGATATCATGCATTAAGCAAGGGTAGTTACCGTCTTGTTATATCTGGTACTTCTAAATATGATTTTTACACTGCAAGATATGGAAAAAAATCTTATACCGGAAAATATGGTACTAAAAAGTCAAAATCAAAAACAATCAAACGCAAGAAATCAAAAACAAATGTTTTAACTGCCTCTGATGCAAAGAAAAAGTCACATTGGTATAAATTCAAAGTGACAAAGAGACGTTCCACACAGTTCAAGATTACTACATATAACAGCTCTGGAAGTGTGACTGCAACCTTATACAAAGGGAAAAAGAAGATGAGCTCACGTACCGCTTATAATCCAAGTTACATTACTTTCTCAGGAAAGTTATCAAAAGGTACATATTATGTTAAGGTTACGAAAAACACGAAAAATACAAGCGGAAAATATATTGTAAAATATGTAAAATAAGTAAACAGTAATCTTTGCAGCAGAGCCGGCTGGCTCTGCTGCAGTTGAATGAATGCTCAAAATACACAGAAGTTTAAAAGGAGAATAGGTTATGAAAAGACAAATGAAGAAAAAACTGGCGGTTTTATTAAGCCTTGTATTGATCGTTTCTCTCGCATTAGCCGGATGTAAAAAGAAAGAGGAAATACCGGAGCCGGACAAGCTTGCAGAGGCTTATTATCTTCTGTTTACCAGAGGAAATACAAAAGAGATAGTCAAATACGGACACACAGAAGCGGAAGCAAAAAAGGCATTAAACACATACAAAACAAGCATGAAATCTTCCTTCATGACATCTGCAAATACTGCCGGAAATATCTTTAAATCCGAAGATGCAGATAAAGTGATTGACGCACTTCTGCATTCCTTATCTAAGCTTAAATATGAAGTGAAGACAGACGAAAAAGATGAGAAAGAAGGAACTGCTACGGTGATTCTGAAATCTCAAAGTGTGAACCTGAGTGAAATACAGTCCAAGCTTATGGCGAATGTCAGAAAAGCCGCAGCATCAGGGAAAATAACAGACCAAAGCCAGATTGGAACGTATGTCCTTACCGAGATGGCAAAATTGATCAAGGAAACAAAGCCTACGAAAGAGATGAAAGAAACTACGTTAAAAATGAAGCTGAAAAAGGTAAAAATCAATAAAAAAGAAGTAGAGCGATGGATGCCTGAAAACAACTATACTTTTGAGATGCAGATTGGAAGACTTCTCATAAGCCAGTAATTTTTGGAGGGAGATAAACTGAATTTCAGATAGTCCTAGTAATCCTAAGAATTCCTTCAGGCTATTTTATTTTTTCTTTAGAATTGTTTATTTTCTATCCATTGTTTACGGAGAGGATTCTGATATACTTAAATCATACCTGCAGGGCACACCACATTTTAAACCCTATGGTTGGACGTGCTTTGCAAGGCAAAGTTTAGTTTTTCATATATATTAATCCTCTCTTTTCATTAAACAGACGGCCCCGCAGCTTTTGCTGCGGGGTTGTTTTGATGTGACATTTTCCGCCGCAGTATGGTATTATGGGTACACACATGTTGGAATGATGGAGGAATACCAGGATGTTTAACATTGAAGAAGAATTAAAAAAGCTTCCGGCCAAGCCCGGAGTTTATATAATGCATAATGACAAGGACGAGATCATATATGTAGGTAAGGCGATCAAACTCTGCAACCGGGTCAGACAGTACTTTCAGGGAAGCAGAAATTTGACGACAAAGATTCAGCATATGGTATCGCACATCGCATATTTTGAGTACATCATTACAGATTCAGAACTGGAGGCCTTGGTGCTTGAGTGCAATCTGATCAAGGAACATCGTCCAAAGTATAATACCATGCTGAAGGATGATAAGAATTATCCATACATTAAGGTCACCACAAATGAGGAATATCCGCGTATTATGCTGGCCAGAAGGATGAAACAGGACAAGTGCAGATACTTTGGGCCATATACGAGCGCCGGAGCGGTAAAAGATATCATTGAGCTGCTCAGGAAGCTGTTTAAGATCCGGACATGCAGCCGGAAGCTGCCGAAAGATATCGGGAAAGACAGGCCGTGTCTGTATTATCAGATCAAACAGTGTGAGGGGCCCTGCCAGGATTATATTTCCGGGGAAGATTACAGAAAATCCATTGATCAGGTACTGAGTTTTCTGAACGGAAATTATAAGGATGTGTCGGACATGCTGGAGGAAAAGATGAAGCAGGCAGCGGCAGACCTTGAGTTTGAGCAGGCAGCAGAATATAGAAATCTGTTAAAGAGCATCGGCAAAATCGCTGACCGTCAGAAGATCAACAGCTATGGATTTGAAAACAGGGATATTATCGCATTTGCCAAAGAAAAGCAGGACGCAGTGGTCGCCGTATTTTTTATCAGAGACGGCAAACTCCTGGGCAGAGAGCATTTTCATATGACCCAGGATGAGGAGACAACAGATGAAGAACTCATGAGTGCCTTTGTAAAACAGTTTTACGCAGGAACTCCGTATCTGCCGGGAGAGATCTTCCTGGAGTGCGGCATGGACGATATGGAGATTGTGGAAGAGTGGCTTTCCAAGAAGAGGGGCGGAAGGGTGCATATTCGGATTCCGCTTCGGGGAGAAAAGCACCGCCTCGTAGAATTGGCAAAAGAGAATGCGTCCAATGTTTTAAGGCAGGATAAAGAAAAACTCAAGAGAGAAGAAAAAAGGACCATCGGAGCAGTGAAAGAGATAGAGCAGCTCCTTGGGATCAAGGGGCTTCACAGGATGGAGGCCTTCGATATATCCAATATCAGTGGGTTTCAGACCGTTGCTTCTATGGTCGTCTTCGAAGACGGAAAGGCCAGAAAGCGGGATTACCGGAAATTCCGCCTAAAGACAGTGGACGGCCCGGATGATTACAGAAGTATGGAGGAAGTCCTCACGAGGAGACTCCTGCACGGACAAAAAGAGATCGAAGAATTAAAGGCTAAGAATGAGGATCTGGAATTTGGAAGTTTTACCAAGTTTCCGGATCTGCTCCTGATGGATGGAGGAAAAGGCCAGGTAAATGTTGCTCAGAGAGTTTTAAAAGACCTGAAAATGGATATTCCGGTGTGTGGTATGGTAAAAGATGACAATCATAGAACCAGGGGATTGTACTATAATAATGACGAAATCTATTTTCCGAAAAGGAGCGAAGCATTCCAGCTGGTCACAAGGATTCAGGATGAGGCCCACCGGTTTGCCATTGAGTACCATCGCTCGCTGAGGGCAAAAGGCCAGGTCAGCTCTGTACTGGATGAGATCAAAGGAGTAGGGCCGAAGCGCAGAAAAGCGCTGATGAAACATTTTAAGCAGATACAGAACATCAAAGAGGCCACGGAAGATGAGATCATGCAGGTTCCGGGAATGACAAGGAAAGCAGCAAAAGAGATCTATTCGTTTTTCCATTTGTCTAAGGAAGAAAATGTGATAAACTAAGAATAACAATCGGACAAGGAGGATTCATTATGAGCGAGGAATACAAAGTATCGGTGGCAGAACTGGCAAAGAAGCTGGAACTGATCCCGGTGATCCCGGAAATTAACACCAATGACATTTATATCACCCAGGCAGAAGTAAACCGGCCGGCGCTTCAGCTGGCAGGCTTTTTTGACCATTTTTCATCGTCCAGGGTACAGATTATTGGAAATGTAGAATATATATATATCAATAATATTTTGGAAAAGGATGAAAACTGTAATCAGATTCTGGACCGTCTTTTCAGTGCCCAGATTCCATGTCTGGTATTCTGCCGCGGAAAACAGCCATGTGATAAGATCGTTGACTTTGGAAGGAAATACGGAGTTCCGGTTTTTATCAGTAAAGATTCAACTTCAGAGTTTACCGCAGAAGTCATCCGCTGGCTGAGTGTGGAACTGGCGCCCCGGATTTCAATTCATGGAGTGTTAGTGGATGTATTCGGCGAAGGAATTCTGATCACAGGGGAAAGCGGCATCGGCAAAAGCGAGGCTGCTTTGGAACTTCTGAAGAGAGGCCATCGGCTTGTTTCGGATGATGTGGTGGAGATTAAGCGTGTGAGCAAAGATACTCTGATCGGTTCCTCACCGGCAGTGACTCGGTTTTTCATTGAACTCAGGGGCATCGGCATCATTGATGTAAAGAACCTGTTCGGTGTGGAGAGCGTCAAAATGACCCAGAGCATTGATCTTGTCATTCAGCTGGAAGACTGGAACAAAGAAACAGATTATGACAGGCTCGGACTGGATGAAAATTATATAGAATACCTGGGGAATAAGGTTGTGGCACACGCGCTGCCGATCCGTCCGGGAAGAAATCTCGCGATTATCGTTGAGGCCGCTGCCATTAATCACCGTCAGAAGAAGATGGGATATAATGCCGCGGAAGAATTATACAAACGAGTGACCGGGAAATTGGAGGAATAAGCAGAATGAATTACATTTATGGAGTCGATGTAGGAGGCACCACCGTAAAACTGGGATTGTTTCAGGAGGACGGAAGTCTGAAAGAAAAGTGGGAGATTCCCACCAGAAAAGAGGACGGCGGGGCATATATTATAGAGGATATCGGAGTGGCGCTGAAAGAAAATATCGCATTCCATGGGATAGAAACCGGACAGTTGATTGGAGCAGGAGTCGGGGTTCCCGGGGCGGTACTTTCTTTTGAAAAGGTCAATGAATGTGTCAATCTGGGCTGGGGGCAGGTCAACGTGGCTCAGGAACTGGGCAAACTGCTGGACTGTCCTGTCAAAGTGACCAACGATGCAAATGTGGCTGCGCTGGGAGAACTTTGGGCTGGTGCTGCGAAAGATTACCGCAGTGCTGTCATGGTTACTCTGGGAACAGGTGTGGGCGGCGGCATGATCGTCGACGGACAGATCATCAACGGAAGCCATGGATATGGCGGTGAGATCGGACACATGACGGTAAACCCGGCGGAGACACGCAAGTGTAACTGCGGAAAGACCGGCTGTCTGGAACTGTACGCTTCAGCGACAGGAATTGTATATGAGACAAAAAAAGCGCTGGGGGAATCTGACATAGAAACGCCGCTGCGCCGAATGGACGGCTTTTCGGCAAAAGATATTTTTGATCTGGCAAAAGAAGGAGACGCCTTTGCCATAGAACAGGTCGACCGGCTGGGAGAGAAGCTGGCAATGGCCTTCGGGAATATCACACTGACAGTAGACCCCGAAGTATTTGTCATCGGGGGAGGTGTGTCGAAAGCAGGAGATATCCTTCTTGACGCCATTAAAAAGCATTATGGGACATACACCTTCGGCGCTGTAAAAGAAGGGAAATTTATTCTTGCAAGTCTCGGAAATGACGCAGGAATTTACGGGGCTGCAAGGCTGATTAAAGGAGAATAGCATGAACACGATTCTTGAAGAATTGAGACAGAAGATCGCACCCGAACGGGTACTTACAAAAGAACCGATGAAAAAACATACGACCTTCCGGATAGGCGGAGAGGCAGAATTGTACATTATTCCTGAAACCATTGAGGAAGTGCAGTGGACCGTGAAGACTGCCAGAAAACACGAAATTCCCATGTTTATTCTGGGAAACGGAAGCAATCTGCTGGTAGGGGACCGGGGAATCGACGGCATTGTCCTCCAGATTTATAAGAACATGAATGAAATCACAGTCAACGGAACTGAGATTACGGCTCAGGCAGGAGCATTGCTGAGCTCTATTGCCCGGGAAGCACAGAACCGGAGCCTGACAGGCTTTGAGTTTGCAGGAGGCATACCTGGAACATTCGGAGGCGCAATCACTATGAATGCGGGAGCCTACGGCGGAGAGATGATCCAGGTTTTAAAAGAGGCCACAGCCCTCACGAAAGAAGGAGAGATTCTTACCCTTTCCGCAGAGGAACTGGAGCTTGGATACCGAACCAGCAATGTCATTAAATGCGGATATACAGTCCTAAGCGGAACACTCTCTTTGAAAGAGGGAGATCCTTCTGAGATAAAAAAACAGATGGATGAATATTCAATGGCCCGAAAGACCAAGCAGCCTCTGGAACTGCCGAGCGCAGGCAGTACGTTTAAGCGCCCGAAGGGCTACTTTGCCGGAAAACTGATTGATGACGCAGGACTCAGAGGATATCAGGTCGGAGGGGCACGTGTGTCGGATAAACACTGCGGATTTGTAGTAAACCAGGAGAACGCAACGGCGAAAGATGTTCTTCAGCTGATCGAAGACGTTCAGAAAACAGTGAAGGAAAAGTTTGGAGTGGACCTGGAACCGGAAGTGAAGCGGGTCGGAAAGTTTTAGAGGAATTTACGTATGAGGTTTGTAATCGTAACCGGGATGTCTGGGGCAGGAAAGAGCAGTGCTCTTAAAATGCTGGAAGATGTCGGGTATTTTTGTGTGGATAATCTCCCCACCAGACTGCTGTGCAGATTTGCGGAGCTTACCCTTGACAAGACTGCAAATATTTCAAATGTGGCTTTAGGCATTGATATCCGGAGCGGCGCATCGATCGATGAGTTTTTAGAAGAATTAAAAAAAGTCAATGAAATGGGTGTCAAGTTTGAAATTTTGTTTCTCAATGCCAGCAACCGGATTTTGATCAAGCGTTACAAGGAGACCAGAAGGAATCATCCTCTGGCCAGGAATGGCCGGATAGAGGATGGTATTGAAAAGGAGCGGGAAGCAGTCGATGTTTTGAAAAAACATGCGGATTATGTCATAGATACCAGCAAGCTTCTCACAAGGGAACTGAAGGCTGAAATTGACAGGATATTTGTCCGGGAAGAAGAATATGCTAACTTCAATGTGGCAGTGGTGTCTTTTGGGTTCAAATTCGGTATACCGGCAGACGTAGACCTGGTGTTTGATGTAAGATTCCTTCCCAATCCTTATTATGACCTTTCTCTGCGCCCTCTGACCGGCAATGACAGGCCTATTCAGGAGTTTGTCATGAAACATGAAGAGTCCAGAGTATTTTTAGAGAAATTAGAAGATATGCTCAAATTTCTGATTCCCAACTACATCAGAGAAGGAAAGTATAATCTAGTCATAGGGATCGGCTGCACTGGAGGGAAGCACCGTTCTGTCACCATCACGAATGCACTGGCAGAAAAATTAAAACAGCTGCCATATCCGGTGAAGGTTGAGCATAGAGATATAACGAGGTAGGAAATGTCATTTTCAAGTGAAGTCAAAGAAGAACTTGCAAGGCTTACGAGCGGAGCAAGACACTGTAAAATTGCAGAACTTGCCGGTATTCTCAACTTTTGCGGGGAAGTCCGCGAAGAGAAGGGAAGCTATCTGGTCAAAGTTCATACGGAGAATGTATCGGTGGCGAAACGGTTTTTTACGCTGCTGAAAGACACATTCCATATACATGGAGAACTTCAGGTAAAACGCAACGAATATCTAAAAAGAAGTCGAAATTATTCGGTTTTTGTTGACAAACATGAGGATTGTGTTTTATTATTGAAAGCAGTGAAATATTTCGAACCGAAAAACTTTGGATTAGTTCTGCAGAACACGTGCTGTAAAAGGGCCTATATCCGGGGAGCATTTCTGGCAGCCGGTTCCATGAGTGATCCGGAGAAGAATTATCACTTTGAAATTGTAACTCTTCATGAACAATTTGCGGTACAATTGCAAGATGTGCTTGATTTTTTTGAATTAGATGCTAAAATAGTTATTCGTAAGAAGTACTATGTAGTGTATATCAAAGAAGGTGCCAAGATCGTTGATGTACTGAACATTATGGAAGCACACATAGCTTTGATGAACCTCGAAAATGTCCGTATCTTGAAAGATATGAGGAACACGGTGAACCGCCGTGTAAACTGTGAGACTGCCAACATTAACAAGACAGTGTCAGCAGCCGTGAAGCAAGCCGAGGATATTCGATTTTTACAAGAGCATAGAGGGCTTAGTGAACTGAACCAGGGACTGCAAGACATCGCCTATCTGCGATTGGAACATCCGGAGGCTACTCTGAAAGAGCTAGGAGAGATGCTGAATCCCCCCGTAGGCAAATCAGGGGTCAATCATCGTCTTAAGAAGCTGAGTAAGATTGCTGAAGATATGAGAATGGGAGGATCATTATGATTTCTAAGAGTATCAATATTCATGTGACCGAGAACAAGGAAGAACGTCCGGTTGCCTTTCTGGTCCAGATGGCCAGCCAGTTTGAGAGCAAGATCCTGATCGAGGCAGGCAACAAAAGGATCAACGGAAAAAGTATCATGGGTATGATGAGTCTTGGGTTGGATGATTTAGATAATATCACTGTTGTTGCTGACGGAGCAGACGAAGAATCTGCCATCACAACAATTGAAAAATATTTGACAAAAGGAGCATAAAAGGCTCCTCACATGCTGAAATAGCTCAGTTGGTAGAGCACTTCACTCGTAATGAAGGGGTCGCCGGTTCAAATCCGGTTTTCAGCTTTGGCGCAAACGCTGTAGATATCAGTGTTTGCGCTGTTTTTTTATATCTTTTTAGAAACATCAAAAACAGTTTTTTCAATGTTTTTTCAATGTTTCAGTTTTCGGAAGTATTTTAGAAGCAAACGAATGTCGTCCACCATATAAAGTCATTTCTGGAAGTATGCCAAATGGATGTGATCCATGCTTTTTTATGTAGGAGTCTACCTCCATATTATAATTTAAAAGTAGTTTCTTAAAATTTCTTGATATACATTGGGATTAATTCTTCTTCCATCTTTGTATGTAAACAATAAATCATTTTCTAAAAAATCTGGTTGTAAACGCCAGGTGTTTTTTAGAGCAAGGCGCTTTTGTAATAACACTGCCAACTCATCGGGTATAATAAGCTTTCTGTGCCTTCCAGGGCGTTTCATATCTGATATGCAGTCGTATTTGTCTAATGCCTGGTGCAAAGAAAGAAAAGAGCTTTTAAGATCTGATTCTTGAAATCCGCAAACTTCCTCAGGAGCCATCGCTGTAGAAAAGCTTAAGCATAACATATCATAATAGAAAGATGCCTTAACACTTTGTAAAGACAAGAAATAGTTAATCTGATCTTGAGTCCAAACTGATTGCTGCTTAGGAGGAAGGGTGTACTGTTCTACATCGTGACATGGGTTCTGGGTTATTATATGTAATGGACGTATAGTATATTGCATCATTGAACTAAAAACACTCTTTGCTTTATTAATAGTGCTTGGCTTTAGTTTTTCATTGGGTTTGTTTTTAGGAGACTGTTTAGAAAGTTCTGCCATCCAATTTTCAATATGAATTGGAAGAATTGAACTCACTTCAACATCAAAAAAAGCATCTTTAATATAAGAATTAACACGGGAGTGCAAGATAAAGTGTGTAAATTAGTAACCAACTAATTACACACTTTATCTTACACTCCCTATAAAATTAAAATTTACATAGTTTGCTTGACAAACCCTCTCCGTCTGAAATTCCGTCTTCATTACCCAAACTATCTTATGAACCATTTTGCCTCTTGACACATAACTGATTGTTTCGATTCCTCTATGCGGATGCATTGGAAATTCTGCTGTATAATCATCAGGATTAACGCTGTCAAAAGAGTCAAGCATTAAAATAGGATAAAACTCCTTTGTTGTCTGATTTTTTAAGACTCTTACTAAGTTTACAACTGCTCCACCTGTTGTTCTAAAACCTTTTACTTTAGTCTTCACTGTTCTTTCCATTAAATTTTCCTCCTATTTTCTTCAAAAGATATACCAGTTTTTCTTTTTCTTCTTGATCCAATACTTCCATGCTTTCTGTTATCATCGCTTCATTCTTAGGTGCAATTTTGCTAATAACATCATAGCCTTCTTTCGTCAGATGCAGTATACATACACGCCTGTCTTTCTCGTCAGATAATCTTTCGATATAGTTCATTTTTACCAAGTTGTTCACTATTAGAAGTATGGTTCCCACGCTACTGAGTATTCTTTCCCTTACCTCTCCGACGCTCATATCGCCTTTACTGTAAAGAGCTTCTAAAACCATAAATTGACTAAAGGTTAAATTGTATTCTGCTGCTATTTTGAATGTTTATTTATCTAAAGCATTTACATTTCTGTGAAGTCCGATCAATATTTACATTTCTGTTCTGCCCAAAAGTAATTCACCTCCTTTAATTGCATTGTATCTAACTAGATATTATCTATGTAGATATAATTTTGCACCAGATTTTTTTTTGTAAATATACATTGTTACTATAAATGAGCAAATTAAAAAATGCACAAAACTACATTGCTACTTTCGTAAATAAATCAAAATCGCTACTTGCCTTTGCGCATTGAAACAGATACTTCTCTTGCTGGATCATGTCACAAATCAGGCGGTATCCAGTTTCAAAAGAACTGTATTTCTCCGTTCCTACGAGACAAATATAATGTGCTAGTGACATCAGCAGCCAGTATCTCTGGATTCCCTTTGAGGAACTTATCTGGTATGCAGCCAGTGCCAGTCTGTTTTCACATCACCTGAAACATACCTCGATTGCCCATCCGCATACATAACACGAAAGAATTTCCAGTGTCAATGATTCTGTATTTGTGCTGATAAAGGCACGTAATGCCCTGGGATTTGCAAATGCCTTTTCAGGATAACTCAAAAGGACAACCGCGTTTTCTTTACCGTTGAGATTACCTTCATACCGTACGTTCGGTTTTTGACTGTCACAAGGTCAAAGTTCGAATGTGTTGCCGGTAAATCGGCGGCAAATTCACGGATACTTTGATATTTTTTATAGATCAAAATAAAGAATCTTTCTTTTCTAATATTTCACCAATCTTTTCATAAATGACTACTGCGTCTAAAAAACGATATCTTTTTCATAAGGATTTCCCTTTATATATTTTTCCCATAATTTTTTTGTTGCCATACTTACTTTTAATAAATCTGCCATCTCTTTATACTGATTTACCAAGTTGAGAGTTCCTTTATACTCACTTGTTCTTTCTATCGCTTCTCTTAATGTAAATCACTAAAATCAAGCGTAATTTACACGTTTTGCGCAATTTATACAATTAACTTTTTTTGGTGGTTATTGTATAGTAGAAAATAGTTAAGATTGTTTTTAGATATAGAAAGGGAAAAAATGTGTATTTTCATTCCATTTGTTGTGCAGAGATATTTTATTCCACAAATAAAGAACTCTTTTATCCGTCTTAATTAAATAGCAGGAAAAGGGGTCAATGCTCTTTTTATTTACAACTTTCCATAAAATTAAGGTTATTTAATATATTTTGTAACAAAAAACAGGTAGTTTTTGACACTACCAAGCACTATGAGAAGGGCAAAGAATGGAAGTCAGAAAGTGAGTGCTTACATAAGAAAGGGGACTTTTTATATGAATTTAAATGAGCAGGATTTGAAAAAAGTCAAATCCTTACATGTCATGTTGAAAATGCCGGTATGGATATTAGAAAAAGAAACAAATAAAGTTTTAAAAAGCTATAAATCAGTTTATAAGCATCCTATTTCTTATGAATTTAAAGAAAGGAATATCTCAGAAGAAGTTGTACAATTTTATAGCGGAATGTTAAATGAAATTTTTTTATGTCTGTGGTATAAGGATGTAAAAATAGTGATTGGAGCTTTTAGGGTTAACAATGTTACAAGGGCAGATTTTTCTCATGTTTATAATAATCTAATGAAAGAAAGCAAAAAAATTTTAAAAGAAAACGAGTGTTGGGAATATTATGTATCGCTTCCCGTATATCCTCTGGGAGATATCAGAGATTGTTTGATTCTTCTGGGATTTTTGTTTGATATGGATTTGGAGGATGTTTATTCGAAAGGACTGCATGAGCAAGTGGCGCAAAACCAGTTGGAGTTGGTGAGAAAACCATCTGAAGACACGGTGTATGATACCTTCCGTGTGGAGCGATACACATTTGATTATGAAAATAAAATCATGAATCTTGTAAGTCAGGGCGATATTGAATTATTAAAAAGTGGCCTTGTAGAATTGGGAACAAGTGTTTTGCCAATTTTGACTAGCAGTTCTTTGAAAACAGAAAAGAATTATACGATTATTATTCTGGAAAAACTGGCATCACTGGCAATTCAGGTCGGGAAGGATATTCTTTCAGTAATCAAACTGAGAAATTATTATATTAGAAAGCTAGAGGAACAAACAGAGTTTATAGGGGTTCTGGCAACGCGAGACAGTGCGATCATCCATTTTACAAAAGAACTTCATGGGGTATCGAATCAGGCCAGAACATCCCTGATTCGATGTATCTTACAATATATTAATTTGAAAATTTATGACAATATCAAAGTTGCAGAACTTGCAAAACAGTTCTATTTATCAGAAAGTGCACTTCGTAGCAGATTTAAAGAAGAAATAGGCGTATCCATCAATGAGTATGTCAACCAGAGAAAGATTGAGGAATCAAAGATGATGATTCAGTCAGGGGTTCCGATAGGAGAAATTGCAAGGCGTTTGAGCTTCTATGATCTGTCTCATTATTACCGCACTTTTAAAAAATATACAGGTGTGACACCACAGCAATTCAGGGATACAAATATTGTGGTATAGAAAATCAGACCTGTTTTGATTGGAAAGGGAGTGATTCTTATAGAAGAATCTGAATTAAATGATTAGATAAAAGATAATCAAACACAAGAAAGGAGTAAAAAGAAATTATGATACAAAGAAAGTTAAAAAAGAAATTCTCAATGCTTTTAGCACTGATTTTAACTTTTGGAACAATGTTCTCAGGTACAATGTCTGTACATGCTGAAGAAGCTCCACAGGAAATTTTAAGTTTATCGTTTGATATGGACGAGGTAAAAGAGCCGGTTCTTGGAGATACAGTACCAGATAGTTTTAATGTTCAGCCAAATGATGGGAACAGCCTTACAGATGGTGGTGAAGTATTTGCAAGCTGGAGGGTAAAACAGGCTGACGGAAATTGGGGTTACGCAAAACCCACATCGGAAACAGTGCAGTTTGAGGCTGGAAAAGAGTATCGCTTAAGATTTGATATCCAGAACCTTAAGGCAGCAGATGGAAAAATATTTCATGATAATGTCCCTGCTGTTAAAGTGAATGATATGGATGTATCTGTCGTGACGGACGATAATGTTACAGATTCTTACTATACCAAGACAGATGATACAACAGTATCATTTGCGATGTATTCAAAATCCTTTAAAATAGAAAATATACTATCGGAAGTTCCGCCAGCAGAAACACCAGAAAAAACATTTATCGTTACCAAAGACACGGATGGCTCTGAAATTGGCCGATATGACACGCTTCAGGATACACTGGGAGCTATTAACAGTGATAATAAAGATAAGTGGAATGCATATACCGTTATGGTAACCCGTGATTATACAGAAGATGACAAGGCACCAGGCATTCCTATGAATGCGACGGTCACTGTTACCTCATCTCCAGGAAATCAATTTGTGATTACGCGTGTAAACCCGGGTAAGGCGTGGTCATCAAGGCATTTTAATGTTGGCGGTGATTCGTCCCTGACGCTGAAAAATATCATCCTTGATGGAAACAATGCCATGGGAGGTATTTATTCGGATGGAGGTGTTGGAACACATACAAGGGCTACCACGATCATCTTGGATGAGGGAGCAGTTATAAGAAACTGCCTTGGGCGAGGATCTGATCCGTATACTCCGTGGTCAGGCGGAGCAATCGTTACCTTAGGTAACGGCAAAGGCGTAGTAACGACTATTAAGAAAGGTGCCGTAATCGAAAACTGTAAAAGCTCAGAAGGCTATGATGGCGGAGCAGTCTATGTAGATGAAGGTACACAGCTTAACTTAGAAGGTGGTGTTATTGAAGGCTGTGAAGCGATAGGCACTGAAGTTACAGTTGGGGGGAGTATCCGTCACAGTAATGGTGGCGCAATTATGTTACATGGTACAATGAACATGACTGGTGGCATAATTTCTAATAACAAGACAACTGCCAGTGGAGGTGGTATCGCTGTATCTGATACTGGCAGACTTTCTATAACAGGTGGAACGATTAAGGGAAATAATGGAGCGCATGGCGGTGGTATTTTCATTCAAGAAAGTACATCAGAAACTAAGATTGAAAATGTCACATTTATGAGAAATCAAGCTAAATATGGTGGAGGAGTATACCTACACAAGAATGCAGGAATAAATGTAAGTAACAGTACATTTTCCAATAATTTTGCAATACAAGGCGGTGCAATTTATACTGGAAATTCTGATTATGACAATCCGGCGGATACAGGTAAATATCAGACTGTTAAACTTGCAGGTGATGTGATCTTCGAAAACAACTCTGCTTCATATGGACTTTACACTCCGCCTGAAAATGCAGATGAATTTACGAATCTTAAATTTTCGAAATCATCTGTGACAGGTAAAAATATCTTTCCTGTGGATTCACTTTTGACAAACTATGATATTAACTATATCAATGGGGATAAGATTGATCCAACTGAAAAGTATCAAATTCGTTTTGAGTTTAAAAGCACAACCTCAGAAAGAGATTTACCAAGCGATATATTGGATTTGCTTCCAGACCCAATAATTGGCATTAAAAAAGGCGATAAAGTAACTTTACCTATTTTTGCTGATTCTGAAATCAAGGTAGAAGATGGAAAGTGGGTATTCACAGGCTGGAAAGACGGAACAGAAATAGTAGTTAATGACAATATATTGGTGGTTGGTGAATGGAAGTTTTGCCCAAATATGAGTGTTATCAATAATGTGCCTACGATTTCAGCAAATGATGTTACATTGAATGTAGACGATAATTTCGACCCATTGTTAGACGTTAGTGCAACGGACAAAGAAGATGGCGATATTACGCTGACAAAGGATAATATTATTGCGAATGATGTAGATACTTCTAAAGCTGGTATTTATCATGTGACATATAAAGTAACTGACAAAAACGGAGCTTCTGCTGAAAAAACAATTACTGTTACAGTGGAACAAAAAACTACTAACAAACCACAACAGCCACAGAAGCCAAATAAGCCAAACAATACAACAAAGCCTGATAAACAGTCCAAAAGTCCAAAAACAGGTGATATGTCAAATATAAGTTTATTTGCTTTTATGTTTGCTGGCTCAAGTGGTGCATTAGCTGTTTTATTTGGTAAAAAGCGTAAAAGAAATAAAAATGCTTAAAAAATGTATAGCAAGAAAACAAGTAGTTAATTCATGTTAAAGGACACCCAATGAGGTGTTCTTTTCAAATTTATATTATCATATCAAGGCTCATTCAATCGTGGTAAATTTGTGGTAAAATGAATATTTTTTATGTTTCAAAATTTCAGCCGGCGATTCCGGCTCAGGCAGCAAAGAAAAAAGTTGATGTTTTGGCAAAAACCATTTCGATTAAAAGGTTTTATAAGTCTTCAAAGTATATAAAAGGATATGTAAGACCAAAGTATAAAGTAAAAGTCGTTATGAACGGAAAGACTTACAGAAAAAGGGCCAGCAGCAAAAAGGGATATTTTTCAGTGAAGATGAAAAAAGCTGCTGGAAAAGCGGCGGCGACAATTAAGGTTTACAATGTGAAAGGAAAGTTCATCAAATCCTATAAGAGAAAAGCCTATGATGCTTCACCAAGGCCCAAGTATTATCAGGACGGAAAGCCTTATACAGGGAAGATGCCCGGCCGGTCTGATCCCATTGATTTAGACGCTTTCAACAAAAAAGTAAACAGCGCCAGAAAATTTGAAGACCATTCTATTTACTCCAGATTCGACATAACAGACAGTTATTCTATTGTGTATTACGGGAATGGGGTAGGTGAAATCGGCTATACTAATTATTACTTAGATAAAAGCAACAATGAAGAGAAGATGTGGTTCTGTGCTAAGCATGGAGTGACGCTCTATTATAAGGTCTATAAGTCTGAAAACTTGAAGAATACTCCGACTCCCGGACCGTCCTATAATACTGGGATAATAACAGAAAAGGGAGAACCAGCAACCTTAATCCCTGAACGGAAAGATCCAAAAAAGAATACCGCTTCTTTACCGATCAAAATTGTCGGTTATAAAAATGGGAAGCCAGTCATGGCATCCTACTATTGTATGAAATTAAATGCGGGACGTTAAAAAGAATAATTAAGATAATAAAAACTCATATCATACGCCCAACAGCCGTATGATATGAGTTTTTTATTGTAAGGCTTTTGCCAAGTCAAATATGTTCTTATAGATTGTTGAGCTGCTGCTGTTCAATCTGCAGAAGCATTCTGTCATTTCTGGATGTGTATAGCGGGGTGTGCTGCCTTCTGATATGCTCCATCCTGCAGTGGAGGCATAAATCTTCTGATGAATTATAAATTGTCTCTCCGCATATCATACAGGGCTTTATACTGTAAATAAATTCTTCCCTCTCATCATGATAAAAATGACGGTACATGGCCTCGTCGACATCACTTACTTCTCTTGCTGCGGATTCTTTCCAAAGTCTGTAATTCTGAAATGCGTAGGACCCGGCCTCTCTGCTGATCTGGAAAACCGAGGAGACATCATCCTCATTCCGGCACTGTGCAAAATGAATGGCCATTCTGGGAGCCAGAATATTGCTTGCAAAAAAATTGGCCTGCTGTTCATTATAGGCACATTCTCTCGAATGGCCCAGCATAATATGTCCCAGTTCGTGCATGATGGAGAACCGAATCCTGAAAGGGGATTTGTTCTCATCATAGGCTATGATCCGTTTGGCTCCGTAACGGAAAGCGTCTTCCGAATAATTCCTGCAGTATTGGTAAAGCCGTTCATTGATATCCCGTATATTTTGATAAGTGAAAATACGGTATCCATAGTGCCTTAAAATGCTGTAACAATCAATCGGAAATGACTGGACTTCACAGTCTCTGTAAACATCGAGTATCTTAACAAGTATATCGTGATAATTCAAATCCACCAGTCCTTTATAATTCAGATAACATCTTTATAAGTTCTAATTTTTCCTCAATAGACATTTCTTTTCCGTTTCTTGCGATCAGTGTTTTCAAATCTTCATATGATGGTTCTTTTCTGCTGTCAGAGGTCAGGAATTCATCGTCGCAGAAATACTCAGTGGTGACACCGAGTTCCTTCGAAATCTTTAATAAAACTTCTATGTCTGCCTTTCTGCTGTCTCTCTTGATCATCGAATAAATAGTCGTAGGTGCCACATTGATTTTCTTGGCCAGTTCATTGGCATTCATGTGATGTTCCTGCAGTAACAGCTCCAACTTTGCTCCAATTCCCATAAAATATACCGCCTTTCTAATAGAAAGAATAGCATAATAAAAACCAGAAGTAAATAAAAAAATATGCAAATGCGTATAATCATCTTGACATATAACTCATATGCGTATATTATATCAATATAAGATACGCAAACGAGTAATATCAGGAGGTGAGCTGTTGCCATATTTAAATTTAAAAACTGAATTAAAAAAACAAATATTACAAACGAAGAAATTGCACATGTATTGAGGCTGCGGACAGAAGACGTGCTGGACAAACTGGAAGGCTCAGGGAGATTCACCATCGGAGAAGCAATGCTTCTGAAAAAAAGGTATTTCTCCCGGATGCCGCTGGAATATCTGTTTGTACATACAGCATCTAAGCCGTAACAATTTTACTTTTTATATTAATGAGTATAGAACATTTGTTTGGAAAAGGCAATAGGCATAATAGACAAAATTTAGAGAGGAGTACTATGTTTGACTTTCAGACCGAAAAGGGAAAAACTGACGCAGTTATCAGCATTTTGCTGCATCACTATACAAAGGAGCAGTTATCAGAATTTTATGGAATTTCCATAAGAATAATCAATGAGTGGATCGGGGCATACCGGAGCAGAGCGGCGGCTGAGATCAGAGACAGGCAGATCCGCTTTAACGGAAGAGCCGTAAATAAGATGAGGCCTCTTGTGACCGTTTACAGACCGACATCCGGAGCAATGTATATAGGATGGAAACACATCAGATAAAGAAAAGAGGGATTGATTTGACAGAAAAGGAATTGGGTCAGATGCATTATCTGAACAGGGAAATTGAGAAACTGAATGAAGAACTCAGCTGGATGGAATGTAAGAGTATGATAAAGTCACCGCTGCTGACGGGGATGCCGTTTGGGACCGGGGTCAGCGACAAGACAGCAGACTATGCGGTGCGAATGGAGGAGATCAGAGAGCTGATCGACCTGTCCATTAAAAAACTCCTGCACACGAGGGCAGAGATCGAACGGTTCCTACAGGAGATCGAAGATCCGGAACTCAGGCTTATTATACGGCTTCGTTCCATCAATAATCTCGGATGGCAGGAGATCGGGGAAGAACTTGGGATGGACAGAAGAACTGCGTCAAGGAAGTATCAGAGATTTTGTGAGGAGAAACTTATTCACAATGCACAAGAATAATGGAGGATCATATGGACACATGGAAAAATACAGTCATAACAGATAGAGGAATAGAGCTTCAGACGAAGTTATTGGATGGACAGGGACTGAAGATTACAAAAGTGAAGGCAGGAGCCGGGCAGGCACCGCTTTATGATCTGAGGAGCCAGACAGAGGTTCTGGATATCAGGCAGGAAATAAATCTTCGTCCTGCTGTCATAAAAAATAATCAGATTACAATTCCTGTTTTTTTAGAGAATACGAAGCTGCCGGAGAGTTATGATCTGTGGCAGATAGGGTTTTATGCAGAAGATCAGGATGGAAATGAGATTTTATATTGTTTATCTCAGGCAGCAAGAGGAAGGTTTATACCTGCCGCAAACGAAAGCCCTGGCTTCTCGATTACCTGGGAGTTTTGTTTTAAGAATTCGGATGCTGCTCCCTTTGAGCTGGATATCGATCCAAGCGGATTCGTATCTCTTGAAGAATATAATGTACATTCTGCAGCTATAGATAGTTTAGAGGCGGATATACAGCAGATCCTTTCTTATTTATATCCGGTTGGAATGGTAATTGCTTTTGCAGAAAAATTTAATCCGAATGATTCTTTGCCAGGAACTTGGAAGAGATTTGCAGAAGGTAAAACTTTAATGGGAGTAAATGAAAATGACAGCGATTTTATTCATGTAGAGAAGCCAGGAGGTTCAAAGACACATTTGCATTCGACTGGAAATTGTACATTAAATACGAGACAACTTCCATCTCATGATCACGGTCAAAGGAATTTGTCAGGTACTTTTCGGGCGTATTGCTATAAAGGCTGGACTCACTCAGGAATTATTTCAGGCTCATCTAATGCATTGACAAATGATATGGGTACAGGGGACAAAAGTGTAGGGGGCGTTACTTTTACAGTAAATGCCTCACATAAACATGATGCTGTCGGAGAAAATCAACCTCATAATCATGGAAACACAGGAAACGGATCAAATTTACCGCCATATGTAACGGTGTATTATTGGAGAAGAGAAAGCTAGATTTGTATTTGCCCACAATGTCCGCTATAAGGATGATATAGTTATCATAGAGAATAAAGGATAAGAGACGTCAAGTAAGGTAAAAGGGTCTCATTATCCTTTATTCTTTTTTAGCTACAGCTACTTGAAAGGAGAGGGAGATATATGGACACATAGAGCAAGATAAGATAACAGATGTTAGGAAAGGAGCAGCAGTGCTGGAACAAATTTTAGCAATATGCGGTGGCATCAGCATCATTGGCGGAGCGGGTGCCGTTATTTATAAAATTGTATATCCTGCTATGCATTTCAGCCACCGCGTAGACCAGTTAGAAGAACATTCGGAGAAAGATTATCAACGATTAAAGGGATTGGAAGAAATGCAGAAACAGCAATCCAAATGTTTAGCTGCAATGCTAAACCATCAGATTACAGGAAATGGGATAGAAAACATGAAAAAAATAAGGGATGAACTTCTGGAAAGTATCATCGAAAAATAGGGAGGAGATTACAAATGGATTTAAATTTTATCAGTGAGTATTATATGCCGATGGTACTGACAGCGTCTTTCATTATTGGTTATGTAATTAAAAAATCTTTAGATTTTATTCCTAATAAATATATACCATTGATTCTGGCTGTCTGCGGTGCATTTATGGGATGCATCTTAAAGAATCAGATAAATCTGGAGTCTATTATATCTGGAGCTTTTTCCGGGCTTGCCAGTACGGGACTGCATCAGACATTTACAAGGCTAGTGGAGGGGGAGAAATATGGCGAGCTATAACATAAGTGCGGGGCATAATCCATCTAACAAAGTTGCCTGTGGTGCAGTGGGATACTTGGATGAATCAAAAGAGGCCAGGCAGATTGTAAAAGAGACTATACGGCTTTTACGATCTGATGGACATAAAGTTTATGAATGTACCTGCAACAATGGAAAAAGTCAGGGTGACGTTTTAAAAAAAATTGTTTCTAAATGCAATAAAAGAGAGGTTACGTTAGATATCTCGATTCACTTAAATTCAGGGAGAAACGATTGTATTGGTGATGGAAAAGTAGCCGGAACAGAAATCTGGTGTACTGCCTCGTCAGGAATAAAAAAGCGTGCCGCAGAAAAAATATTAGATAATATGAACAAGATTGGATTTAAAAATAGAGGAATTAAGACAACCAGCGGTCTATATTATCTAAATCATACAAAAAACAAAGCAATTCTAGTGGAAGTCTGTTTTGTGGATGATAAAGATGACTATAAACTATATAAAAAAGTTGGTTATAAAGCCGTGGCAAGAGCAATAGCAGAGGGAATTATTGGAGAAGAACTAAAGGGAAAGAAAGAAGAAAAATATACTACAGTAAAAAGCAGTTCATCTAAAAAGGCAATACGCTGGCTTCAGGCTAACTTAAATAAGTGTTATAAGGGAAGTCTTATGAAACTTTCAGAGGACGGAATTTGGGGTCCTAAAACTCAGGAAATGCTTGAAAAATATTGGGAGCAGCTAAATTGGAGAAAGGAACTTATGCGGGAAGAAAAACGTGTAAAGCTCTGTATAAAAATAGGAGATAAATAGTTTGCCCACAATGTCCGCAGCATTAGTGCTATGATAATAATACACCAAGAAGGGAACGTAAGTTTGGCAGGTGTAAATATAAAAAAGGAGGTGAATCTATGAATGAACTTGTTTACCAGAGGTTAACTGAAAACGCATGGATGATAGAGAATCTCGCAAAATATAATGGAAAACCCGCAGTTTTCTTAAGAAATGCACCCAAAGATTCAGACGAATTATGGGAGGGGGATATCTACCCAAGAATTGTTTATGATTTGCTTATTCAGTCAGATCCGAAAGGTGACATTACAGGAAGGCTGGCCATAAGGATGTTCTGTAAGCCGGATCAAACAGTCGTCTGGGAAAATTTCGAGAGAGAATTAATTTCTTTATTTCATCACTGTTTTTTCTCTTTTGATAATATGACAATAGGAATGAAATGGTTGCGGTCCAAAACAATTAAGCCGGAAATTGGAGAGGATTCTAATGGATATTTGGTTTGTTTTCAGCCGGGAGCTTTTTTTAAACAGGACGCAGGCAATTCAGATATTGTTGCTGTTTTTCAGAAGTGGCTGAAAGAGTTGAATGATCAGATTAGAATACCTGGAATGGAGAGTACAGGTCCTACATGGAAAGCTACAGACGAGCATCCAGCTGTTTATTGCCGTCTGGGGAATATTCTTCCGGGAACCTATAATGATACATGGGAGGTATCCTGGCTGACGGTAACCGTGAAAATTCATGTAATAGCTCAAAAGGGAAAAAGCATAGAACTGATCAGATCTATTTGCGAGCAGCTGAACCTTAAAGACAAGTTAAAAATGAGTGACGGGGGAATGTTTTTTATAGATTCGGTAACGTTTAAAGATAATGCGGATAGCTTTAAAGATGGACAAATTTTAGTCAAAGGACAGTATGGTGTTCAAAAGAAGGAAGAAGAGGTATTCAAAATAAAAGATGTAAATTTTAAGGAGGATCAAAATGCAAAAAATGATTTATAGCTTAGAAGAATATGCGTCAAATCCGGAAAGTCTGGATGCATCAGCAGACATGGTTCGTGCAGCTTTCACTTTTACAGGGAAAACAGAGGCAGAGCTAAAAGAGGCTAAAAAATTAGTAAAAGATTTTAAAAATAAGGAGGTAAAATAACATGATGACAGGAACTTATGATACAGGAGAAACAAAAATCAGACCAGGGGTTTATCGAAGATACACAACTCCGGAAAAGAAAACCGTGGCGGAAGCAATCAATGGAGTATTCGCGATTCCTATCCAGGCAGACTTTGGTCCGGTGGGAACCGTACAGGTACATACGAAAGCAGAAACTGTGGAAGATATGTATGGTTCAGGTGGAACAGTAAAAGGTGTTCTTAATTTATTTGATAATGGGGCATCTAAGGTCTATGTATATAGACTTGGTTCAGAGGGAACAAAAGGAATTTTGGAATTAATGGATGATCAGGGAGAGAAAGCGGTGACACTCGAAACAAAATACCCGACAAAACTCGTATTCTCATTAACGCTGAAGCAGCCGCTTTCCAGTTCCTCTAAAAAGGAAGTGACGATATATCAGGGAAGTTCCTTAAAAGAGAAGTTTACCTATGAAACTGGAAGTGACGAAAATGAAGTAGATGCATTTATCAGAGAAATCAACCAGAAATCTTCTGTTTTTACAGCAGTTAAGGCAGACGGAGAGAAGAACAGCCTGGCTCAAGTATCACAGAAAGAAAGTACAGCGGGTACAAATCCAACGGTTGTTACAGGAAATTATGAAGAAGCATTTGGAGCATTTGAAGCATATACATGGAATGCATTAGCTGCGGATACAACTGACACAGCAGTACATGCACTGCTGAAAGCCTATATGCAGAGAATGAAGAGTAACGGGTGCGTAGGGATTTGTGTAGTAGGAGAGAGTGCGGAAGTTGATTTTGCTGAGAGAATGTCTCATGCGAAAGAATTTAATTCAGAAGCTTTCGTTTATGTTGGATCCGGATTTGTAAATAAAAATGGAGAAAAAATTGACGGATATGAAGCAATTACTGTGATTGCGGGAATTATCGGAAGTTGTCCGGCAAATCAGTCTATTGTACATTCCGTTATAGCAGATGCCGTGGAACCACTGGAGATTCTCTCAAAAGAAAAATATATTCAGGCAATTGAGAACGGAATGCTCATGCTTTCTCAGGGACCGGAAGGAGAAGTCTGGTTTGACAGTGGGATCAATACTCTGAATGTATTAGAGGAAAATCAGGATGCAGGGTGGAAAAAAATCAGAAGAACAAAGACAAGATTTGAATTGTTTGATCGTCTTCACAGGACTATTTCACCGGTTATTGGGAAAATCAATTGTGACAGTGACGGAATTGCAAATGTAATCAAGCTGGCAAAGGATGTGCTGGATGCGATGACAAGAGAAGGAAAACTTATGGATGGAGCAGATATCTATGAGGACCCTCAGGAGCCGCACGGACCGGAAGATGTGCACTTTATTGTTGCAGCCACTGATCTGGACAGCCTGGAAAAAGTATATTTAAATTATCAGTTTAATTTTTCAGCAGAAGCGTAAGGAGGAAAAGAAATGTCAAATACAAATTATAGAAACATTATGACAGGGAAAGACGGAAGACTGTTTGTAAACTTTGGAGGAGTGTCTACACTGCTTGCAGAAGTAAAAGAATTTGAGATTAAAGCGAGTTTTGGAAATGTTGAATATAAACCACTCGGGACTGCCCAGCAGTATGCTATTCCGGATAAAGTAAAGTTTACACTCTCATTTTCAGAGGCTGTTGTGCGGGATGATCTGGTTATGGAACCTTTGCTTAAGAGTGTCAAAAAGGGTGTGATTCCATCCTATGATTTTCAGAGTGTCGCACTGCGTTCAGCAGATGGGAAAGAACAGCGTCTTTTACTAAATGGATGTGTACCGGATGGGGATTTTGACCTGATGACTTTGAAATCAGGAGAAATCATTACAAGGCATCAGAGTTTTGTAATTAACCAGACACCGGAATTTTTAAAATCATTGCCGGAAGGGGCAAGTTTGAACTAAGAAAAAGAGAGGAGAAAAGATATGTCAGATAAAAAGAATGGAATACAGGTAACCGCAGAGAATGAGGTTGATTTAATCCAGGGACTGCTTCATGCAGCAGATTATAAAAACGATGAGGAGATGCAGAAGACTGTTGAGGTTAAACGGAATGGCAAAGTTTATTTTTACTTCAAAATCCGTCCACTAGGAGAAGAAGAACTTTTAGACGCAAGGAAAAAAGCAGCCGTTATGATGCCAAATCCAGCAAATCCAAAACTTCCGCCAGTAGAAAAAGAAGTCCGCCTTGATGAATTTTCAGCATGGAAAATTTATTATGCGACGGTAGAGCCTGAGAAAGTATGGGATGCGCCGGAAGTGATTCAGGGACTTAAAGCTAAGGGATTCTCAGTACTAAGAGGCATCGATGTTATTAATACAGTGTTGAGAGCAGGAGAAAAGGACAAGATTGATGCAGATATTGATAAACTCAGCGGGTTTTATGATACCGAAATGACCGAAGAGGAATACGCAAAAAACTGATCAAGGCCAGTCCATTAGCTGAAAAATTACATTATATCTGGCAAAATCAAGGGAAAATGCCTTCAGAAATCCTTCGGCTTCCGGAAGGAGAGAAGGCATTTATCCTGGCCTCCACCCAGATTGTATTGGAAGAACTTATGGAGTGGCAAAAAGAAGAAAAATAGGATATAATTATTCCAAAGAACAAATTGTTCGGAGGACATGATATGCAGAAGTTTGGAAATGATGGGACCGAGTTTTGGTGGAATGATGAGGTTCAAAATCTTGGATTAAAAATCGGTGGGTTTTTTTGTATCATTTTTTTTATTATCCCATTAAAAATGGAAAAACCAGGCTCGTTTTTATTCATATTATCAGTTTGTATTTTAGTTTTTTTGGTTATTGCTTTAATACACATTAGTATGTTAGAAAGACAAAAAGTTCCTGCCCTTTATATGAATGAGGAAGGAATCGTCGTATGGGGAGATTTTTGTTCATGGAATCATGTTAAGTCTGTTGAGATAAAATCTTTGTATCGAGGAGCAGCGGGGCCGCGTGATTGGATCTATATTTATGTTCAGCTTCCGGGAGATGAAAAAATAGGATGCTTTGCTATAACTCCTGAAAAAGAAGAAATTATGGAAATAAAAATATATATAGAAGCATTTTGGGAATATTACAAAACAAATTAAATATAAAATAAAAAATGAAGCAGTCCTGCTTCTTTTTTTATTTGAAAGGGGGGATATATTTGAGTGATAAATCTTATGAAGATTACTTGGAGGAACAGGTCAAAAAAACGGCTAAAAAATTATCGAGAAACCAGCGGGAATATTATCAAGTGTATCAAAGGCTGGAGAAAAAGAAAGAAATGGTTTTGAATATGCAGACAACTAAGCCGTCGGTGAAACTTTCTTCTGATGATATTATAGGGGTGGGAACCAATGTATCTACCATTGCCCTGGATAATAAATATCAAGCTATTATTCAAAAGGAACTGCCTGAAATAACTCCTGCCAGAACTTTCATGCCGGCTACCATGCTTGTTTCTGGATATAACGTTGCAAAAGAAGCAAATAAAAAAGATGGAGATCCTTTTAAACAGACAACAATCGAAGCAGCATCTGTGGGAACAACGTCAGCAGTAACTGGGATAATCGAAGCAGCTGCGGGAGCTAAATATGGAGCATGGGCCGGACCAGTGGGAATTCTGGCAGGTGCAATTGGAGGATATGTAGTATCGAAATATGGAGATACTTGGTATGAAGGTGCCAGAAAATATGGAGAGGAAGTTCATAAAAAGAAATTTCATCCTTTTATTAATCAAATTAAGGATAAAGAAGGAAACATACAATATACGACTGCAAATAAAAAGAAAGCCATAAAATATTTTGGTACAAATTCAAAGGCTGTCAAATATGGTGCGGCAATGTCAGCAAAAGACAGACAAAATGAATTGAGAGAATTTCAGAAAAAAAGAGCTGCAAATAACAGTGCATCCAAAAAGTCAGCACCTAAAAAGAAAGATAATTTCTTCAGCAGGTTAAAGAAGCAGCTATGGGGCCTCTTTAAACATAATGCCAATGGAAGCTTTGTGGATAACCCGATGCTCAGCTGGGTCGGAGAAGAAGGCCCGGAAGTGATCATACCTTTAAGCGGACATAAACGAGATCGGGGCCTTGACCTGTGGCAGCAGGCAGGACAGGCACTTGGAGTCACCGGGTACGCGAATGGCGGAACGGCAGGCGGAGTACCGGGAAAACAGTCCCCACCGGGTATTGGGCAGGCGAAAGGAGGAATCCGTGTGTCTATCGGAAATATTAATATTTCATTAAAGAGCAGCGGCGGTGGAGTAAAGAGTACCAATCTGCTATCTGCACTAAAGGAGCAAAAAGAAGAAGTTTCTGATGAGCTATGTAATATTCTTGCGGATGCGCTGGAAAGTGCTTATCAGAATATTCCGGCAGTGTCCTAAACACTATTAAAATAAAGGGAAAAATAAGGTATAATTATTTTAATAGGTGATGATTGGGAGGAAACGTTATGCAGAAATTTGGGGAAAATGGGAATGAATTTTGGTGGAATGATGATGATCAAGATGCCAAATCTATTGCAGCTGGATTTTTACTTATTGTTGGATGTATTCTATATTTGAAAATAGGGACTTCATCCTATATTATGACTATTGTTATCTTGCTTTTACTTTTGTTATTTGCGGGTACTTTAGGAGGCACTATGTATCGTCGAAAAAAAAAGATACCTGAACTTTATATGAATGAACAAGGATTGAATATAAGGGGAAGCTTTATCTCATGGAACTGGATTATAGAACTGGAAATAAAAACTGTTTCATATGGACCAACGGTTAAAGATTCAGAAATGATATTTATTTATTATCATAAACCTGAAGAAACAGGGGAGCATACCATAAGTATAATACCGGATGAAGATGAGATAGAAGAAATAAGAAGATATATAGAGGCATTTTGGCAGTACTATAAGACCGAGTGAATATAATGCATTATAAAGATGTACTTTGAGATTCTGGCTTTTAATAAATATAAGAGCAGTACGGGAGAAAATAATATGCAGAAATTTGGTGACGATGGAAATGAATTTTGGTGGAATGATGAAGATCAAGATACGCTGATAATTATAATAGGAGTTATGGTTATCTTAGGAGGTATCCTCTTTTTTCGATACATAAAGGCAACGTTGTTTGATTTTATCTGTGTAGCCTGTCTCATGATTTTTTTCGGAATAGGTATTGGAAGAGCTATATATCTTCACAGGCGAAAAATACCTAATCTTTATATGAATGAACAAGGTTTAAAAATTAATGGAGATTTCGTTTCATGGAATTGGATTATTAAAGTAGAAATAAGGGAAGTACCGGCTTCAAAACCTCAAATGTCAATCTTTGAAGATAGAATTTTTATTGTCTATCATAAACCCGGGAAAAGAAGAAAATCTACTGCCTGTTTAATGCCAAAACAAAGTGAGGTTGGTGAGATAAAGGAGTATATAGAAGTGTTTTGGAGGTATTATAAAACAAATATTTCAGAAGTTGATGTTTGACGTATAGAACTTATAGAAGTAAAAAATTGAATGTTGTTTGGCGGAATAAAAGGCTGGAGGAAAAGATATGCAGAAGTTCGGGGAAGATGGAAATGAATTTTGGTGGAATAATGATGATCAAGATACCATGTTAATGATACTCAGTGTCTTATTTGCCACAGGGTGTATCTTTTTCTTAAAATACATAAAAGTTCCAATAGGAGTTTGGATTTTAGTAGCAAGTTTTACAGTGTTTTGTATAATAGTACCCATACGATTGGTTTTTCTTCGTAAAAAAGGGATCGTTATGCTTTATATGAATGAACAAGGTTTGAAGGTTAATGGATATTTTATTGCTTGGAATCATGTAGTAAAAATTGAAATAAAAAAAGTACCAGGTGGAAGAGGTTCAAGACCCAAAGATGAAATTTTTATTTATCATTCAGAACCGGGGAAAAAAAGAAAGTTTACTGCCTGTTTAAGTCCTGAAGAAAGTGAAGTTGTAGAAATAAAAGAATATATAGAGGCATTTTGGAACTATTATAAAACAAGTAGTTCAGAAACCGGAGAAATTACTGTTTGATGTACAGAACTCATAGGCGTAAAAGATGGTTTATTGTTTGGTAGAATAAAAGGTTGGAGGAAAATGCATGAAATATTTTGGGGAGAATGGAAATCAATTTTGGTGGAACGATGATGATCAAGATACGCTGCAAATTATTCTAAGTGTTTTATTTGCTACAGGAGGGTTCTTTTTTTTGAAATACATAAAAGTTCCAATAGGGGTTTGGATCTGTGTGGCAAGCTTTGTGCTTATATGTATAATATCTTCTATACGGCTGATTTATCTTCGTAAGAAAAAAATTTTCATGCTTTATATGAATGAAGAAGGTCTAAAAGTACATGGGTACTTCATTGCATGGAATCAGGTGATAAGTATTGAAATAAAAGAAGTACCAGCTTCAAAACCCAAAATATCAAACTTTGAAGATAGAATTTTTATTTATTA
>NZ_FR889173.1:0-5394 GCF_000432215.1 Anaerostipes sp. CAG:276 | reverse complement strand
ACCATGAGTTGATTTGAAAGGAGGAATTCATCGTGAAAAAGAATATCAGTTTTATCCCTATGGATTCCGCCCTTGAAATTTGGATGCTGGAAAAGCTGATTAAAGAGCCGCCGAAAAGTGACTGTGCAGAAGATTTACTGTCTGGCATCCGGGATATGATCAGCGGGGAGGTATCTTCTTTGCTTTTGGGAGCATCAGAAGAAACAGAGCTACCTGCCGGTATTCTGTCGGACGGGATTCTAATTGGAGAATTGGAGATTCATCCGAAAAGTAGAAAGGTTCTGCTGAAAGGTTCAGAAATCAGCTTGACCCCAAAAGAGTTTGACATTCTGTATTTTCTTTCCCAGAATCGGGGCGAGGTCTTTACTAAAGAGCAGATTTATCGTGCAGTCTGGGAAGAGGATTATCTGCTGGATGACAGCAACATCATGGCATTTATCCGAAAACTGAGAAAGAAGATTGAGCCTGATCCAGATGCGCCGAAGTATATTTTGACTATCTGGGGCATCGGGTACAAATTTAATGACCAACTATAACATAGGCGGACTGAGACCACTTTCGGTTTCAGCCCGCCTAAATTCTTGTCAAATCGCAAGGAAATCGCAAGGTTTTCGCCATGGGAGTCACCTTGCGATTGTTGTATTATTAAGCCTGTGCCTGTTGCAAGGTATTGTTCCGCGGCTTCAGCCGGTATACATCTCAAACATGTATGAAGAGAATAAAGCCCAAAGACATTTTGAGAGCGGCATTGGACCGCTTTGCCATGATTATCAAAAAGAATTATAAAAGAAGGAGGTATTAAAGTGGAGAGTAAATCGAATCCCGATAATGCCGCACAAAAGACTGCAATGCACGTTTCCAGTATCAGTATCATTGTAAATCTCCTTTTGTCTTTATTTAAATTGATTGCCGGAATCATCGCAAGATCTGACGCCATGATCTCCGATGCAGTTCATTCAGCGTCCGATGTGCTTAGCACAATTGTGGTTATCGTTGGAGCAAAAATGTCGAGCAAGGAATCCGATGCAGAGCATCCTTACGGACATGAGCGTATTGAATGCGTATCATCCATTATCCTCTCGGGTGTGTTGCTGGTAACGGGAATTGGAATCGGAATTGTTGGGTTGAAAAAGATTATTGCCGGCAGCACTGGGGATGATTTGACAGTTCCGGGAATATTGGCGCTTATGGCCGCCGTAGTATCCATTATTGTAAAGGAGTGGATGTACTGGTTCACCAGATCGGCCGCAAAGAAGATTAATTCCGGCTCTCTGATGGCAGATGCGTGGCATCACCGTTCAGATGCCCTATCTTCTATTGGTTCGTTTGCGGGGATTCTGGGGGCAAGGCTTGGCTATCCTATTTTAGATTCAATTGCCAGTGTTATCATTTGTGTGGTGATTGTGAAGGTGTCCATGGATATTTTCCGTGATGCTATCAATAAAATGGTAGATCATTCCTGCAATGATGCTACTGAAGATAAACTACGAAGTCTGATTGCCGCAATCCCTGAAATAAGGCGTATTGACCTGCTACAGACCCGCCTGTTTGGTATGAAAATATATGTGGATATTGAGATTGCCGTAGATGAAAACCTACGGTTAAAAGAAGCGCATTATATTGCTGAGCAGGTTCATTACTCAATAGAAAATTCCTTTCCAGAAGTAAAACACTGCATGGTTCATGTAAACCCAGCAAGCACTGTATCCGATGGCAGTACAAAGTAGAACATAGCAATCTATGAACTATTATCAACGTATTATTCTTTAAAATCTTGCCAAATCGCAAGGAAATCGCAAGGTTTTCGCCATGTGATTCTCCTTGCGGTTTTTATATACTGTTCGTGGTCGAAGGGAGGCGATTCGCATGTTTTACACCGATTTTGTTTTAAGAAACTCCCTCTCCTTGGCGCTTGGCTTTCTGATTGAATTGGAACGGCAGCTAACCGGCCATCCGGCAGGTATTCGTATCAATGTTCTGATTTGCATGGGAACCAGCTTCTTTACCTTGTTTCCAATGCTCTATGGCCCGGATCAGGTATTTCGTGTCGGGAGCAGTATTATATCCGGTGTTGGCTTTTTATGCAGCGGTGTGATTTTCAAGGACAGCGGAACAGTGCGTGGAATGAATACTGCGGCAACGCTATGGTGTACAGCTGCCATTGGCATTCTTGCAAGTACAGGGATGTATGCAATGGCAATCACCGCTGCTGGTATTTTGATTGGCTCCAACTTGATTTTGCGTCCTCTTGCAAGAAAGTTGAATCCAATCACTGCCGGTGATGAATCTGAAAAACAATATCGTATTTCGGTCACTTGTCAGGAAGATGCAGAGCAGGAAATTCGTCTGTTGCTTATTAACAGCAATCCTTGCAAAACGCTGTTCCTGGATAATCTGGAAAGCGGCGATGTTGTTGGTGACAAGGTTGAGATCATTGAGGAATACTGTTCTGCTAGAAAGCCTAAAAACAATGTTTTAGAGGGAATCGTTGGGCAGGCATTGGCAATCCCGGAAGTTGTAAGCGCTGGTTGGGAGGTGTTGTGAGTGAAGACGAAAATCAAAGATCACAAACTGGCAATTTTCTTTGCACTTTACTCCGTGTTCACAATAATATGCGGGTGTTTAAGCTGGATGTTCTCTAAACAGAGGATTTTGATGTTTCAGATGTGGTATCAGGTAACTGCTGTTATTTGGTTTATCCTTGCTGTTACAGTGATCATACTGCTCACCAGACTTCTGAGACTAAAAAATGAAATAAAATATTGGAAGGAGTGAGGAAATATGGATTTCACCTGCATCTTTTTCGGAGTTCTTTTTACTATTGCAGGTTTCTTGTTTGCTTGTGGGAAAGGACATATTCACCTGTCTGCGTGGAAAAATATGTCGCAGGAAGAGAAAGATAAAATTAAAATTATCCCGCTTTGCCGTAACATCGGGGAAGTCATTGTACTCAATGGCATTATCTTTCTGATGAAGGGGTTTTGGGCAGGATTTTCAAACCACTGGTTTGTGTGTGCGATGATAGCATGGCTAATCGTTGCAGGCTTTGATGTCTGGTATATCGGAAAGAGCAACCGCTATTATAGTCAATAATCCGCATTGCGGTTTCACATAGATATTTTATAAAACAGTGAGGTGAAAGGCATGGACTCTGACAGTAGTCCGCGAAGGCAAAGAGCAGCAGATGGGGATTCGGAAGTTCCGTGTCCCTCATGTGATTGCCCTGGCCTCTACAAAAATTCAAGGAGGTAAGTTTAATGAACAAGAAAGAAAACCGCATGGCTGTTCGTCAGTCTGTCGAAAAGACAGTCATTCGTGACGAACAGAACCGTCGCATTCAATTTGCTGCAACCAATCCCATTAAAGAGGTTTTGAAAAAACTTCATACCACACTTCGGGGATTAGATGCAGAAGCAGTACACGTAAGTCGTACCAAATATGGCACCAATAAAGTAACGCATGAAAAAAAGAAGTCCTTGGCAAAACGGGTGGCCGGTGCGTTTATCAACCCCTTTACAGCCATTCTGTTTTGTCTGGCTCTGGTATCAACCATTACAGATATGATTCTACCTTATTTTTCTCTGTTTGGCAGTACGCCGGAGGATTTTGATTGTCTGACGGTGGTTATCATTTTAACAATGGTGTTCATTTCAGGTACGCTTCGGTTTGTGCAGGAATCCAGAAGTGGAAACGCAGCAGAAAAGTTGTTAGCCATGATTACGACCACCTGCACCGTTACCCGTAAGAACCAGGAAAAAATAGAAATTCCTATGGATGATCTGGTGGTCGGAGATATTGTACATCTGTCTGCTGGAGACATGATTCCGGCGGATGTTCGTATTTTGGACGCGAAGGATTTGTTTGTCAGCCAGTCAAGTCTTACTGGAGAGAGTGAACCTGTTGAAAAAACGCCCAATGTGAGCGCACAGAAAGAGAGCGTGACCGATTACACAAACATTGCTTTTATGGGTAGTAATGTGATTTCTGGCAGCGCAACAGCTGTTGTTGCTTGTGTTGGCGATCATACTCTGTTTGGCTCCATGGCGTGCGCAGTTGCCGGGGAAGCGGTTGAAACAAGCTTTACCAAGGGTGTCAACGCCGTTTCTTGGGTGCTGATTCGTTTTATGCTCGTTATGGTTCCGCTGGTGTTCTTCGTCAACGGTATCACCAAGGGCGACTGGTTAGAGGCCTTCTTATTCGGCATTTCTATTGCTGTCGGTTTGACACCGGAAATGCTGCCGATGATTGTAACAACCTGTCTTGCGAAAGGTGCTGTTTCCATGAGCAAGAAGCAGACAATCGTTAAAAACCTCAATTCTATTCAGAATTTCGGTGCCATTGACATTCTCTGCACCGACAAGACCGGCACTCTGACCCAAGATAAGGTTGTGCTGGAATACCACCTGAATGTAAATGGCGAGGACGATACGCGAGTACTGCGTCACGCTTACATTAATAGTTACTTCCAGACCGGCTATAAAAACCTGATGGATTTGGCGATTATCAATAAGACGGAGGAAGAAGAAGCAGCAGATTCGCGTCTCATTGACCTGTCCGAAAACTATGTAAAGGTAGACGAGATTCCTTTTGACTTTACTCGTCGCCGTCTGACTACTGTGGTGCAGGATAAAAAGGGCAAGACCCAAATGGTAACAAAAGGTGCTGTGGAAGAAATGCTTTCTATTTGTACATTTGCAGAGTGTGATGGAGGAGTGCAGCCTCTGACGGATGACGTTCGTTGTCGGATTCTGGAGACAGTGGATGATCTTAACGACAAGGGATTTCGCGTTCTGGGGATTGCACAGAAAAGCAATCCGTCCCCAGTTGGCGCATTTGGTGTCAAAGATGAGTGTGACATGGTGCTGATTGGATATCTGGCATTCCTGGATCCTCCAAAAGAATCTACTGCGGATGCTATTAAGGCTTTGAAAGACCACGGTGTTACCACCAAAATTTTAACCGGTGATAACGACAAAGTGACTCGTACCATCTGCAAGCAGGTGGGGATGAAGGTTCGCAATATGCTTCTAGGTTCTGATTTGGAGCACATGAGCGATGTAGAGCTTGCAAGAGCGGCGGAGTCTACAGATGTATTTGCAAAGCTGACTCCTGACCAGAAGGCTCGTGTGGTTTCCGTTCTCCGTGAAAATGGTCATACGGTCGGTTTCATGGGTGACGGTATCAATGATGCCGCAGCTATGAAAGCCGCCGACATCGGCATTTCGGTGGATACTGCTGTCGATGTGGCAAAGGAATCTGCCGACATCATTCTGCTGGAAAAAGACCTAATGGTTTTGGAGCAGGGTATCATTGAGGGACGTAAGACCTACGCCAACATGATTAAATATATCAAGATGACTGCATCTTCCAACTTCGGCAATATGTTCTCTGTAC
>NZ_FR889172.1:9919-30421 GCF_000432215.1 Anaerostipes sp. CAG:276 | reverse complement strand
TCCTTTCAGAGACCGGTGTTGCGGCTGGTGTCCGCAGGATCGAGGCGATCACGGACAAAGCGGTCTTTGAGTATTATGAAAAGATGGAAGAAGAACTCATGGAAGCCGCAAAGGTTGTAAAATCAACGCCTGCCAAACTGATGGCACGCCTGGAAGCCCTGATGACTGAACTGAAAGAACTTCACAGCGAAAACGAGTCCCTAAAGAGCAAACTGGCAAAGGATGCTCTTGGAGACGTGATGGATCAGGTGCAGGATGTAAACGGAGTGAAACTTCTGGCAGCGAAAGTGGCGGACGTAGACATGAACGGCCTGCGGGAACTCGGCGATTCCCTGAAAGAAAAACTTGGAGAGGGCGTGATTGTACTGGCATCTTCTCTGGGCGGAAAAGTGTTCCTTGTGGCTATGGCTACCGACGGGGCACAAAAAGCTGGAGCTCATGCGGGAAATCTGATCAAAGGCATCGCAGGATGCGTCGGAGGAGGCGGAGGAGGCCGTCCGAATATGGCCCAGGCCGGAGGAAAGAAGCCGGAAGGAATCGATGATGCGATCGCTAAGGCTAAGGAAGAATTGGCCGGACAGCTGAAATAAATCAAAACGAATGAAGTACCATTTCAAACCGTGAGGAAAACGGAAGAAAAAAACCTTCAAACTGAGTTATTTTAAATTTTCTCAGTTTGAAGGCTTTTCATTTTTATGCCGCAAAAACAGGCGGTTTGAACATAAAGATTAGTTTAGTATGCTTTTACAGATTTACTCTTTGAGTATGCTCCGTATACTTTCTGGTTTGTTGAATCGTAATAGTAATATCTCACCTGAACGTAGTATCTTGCGTTTTTCTTTAATCCTGTTTTTGTATATGTGTTTTTACCTAATCCTGTTGTTTTATAAGTGGCTTTTTTCATACTGCTGCTTCTGGAATAGCGGAAACGGAATCCACGTCTTGTTCCGTCTGCTTTTGTGTAAGTCTTTGACTTTGCTGTGAATCCAACACCTTTGCCGGATTTGCCTTTGACAGACAAAGCAGAGGCCCTGCCAACACTTAACTTTGAGAATTTTGCAGTGAGTGTTACATTTAATCTGTCATCCGGAACTGTGGTCACTGTTTTTCCGTTGTAGGTCCATCCGACAAACTCATAACCTTTCCTCCCGGCTGCCTTGTAGCTTTTTTTGTTCCATCCGGGAAGTTTACTGCCGGCGGTTCTGTTTGATAATGTCGTAATGGATTTATCTTTATATCCTTTTAAAATCAGGTTTGTATTTTTTGAGGATTTTATGATATTGACTTGACAGATCGGATCACTGCCTTCATCGAAATCAAACGTTAAATGCTGTTTTCCTACGGCAAATTGATTGAAATAACTTTTGTAGATTCTTACAGACTCGTTTCCGAGAATATAATCTTTTCCGCTAGTTAAGGTTTGGGAACCGTTTTTGATGGCTTTTAAGGTGCGACCGTTACTAACGATTCCTATGACTATATCGCCTTGTTTCGATAAATCGAATGTCTGTGGAGTCTTAACAGATGCATTTACCATCGGTGTTATTTTGATGGTTCCGAGGGTGACAGCGGCTATTGCATTGTTAAAGTCATTTCCGGCAGAAGTCACGGTAATCGTGTAATCACCTTCCAGTAATGTATTTAAGTCGGCCTGCGTAAAAGTAAAGGATACCTCACCATTTTTAGTGGCTGTGACTTTTTCTGTGATTTTAGCAACATTGCTGTTGTCATTGATGGATGCGGTTAACTCAAGAGAAGCTGGATTTGTATTTGAAAAGAATGCTTTGTCAAGTTTTGCCTTGATCTCCCCATCGGCTGTTTCAAAATTGCTTCTTGATTTTGTCAGGAAAATAGGCTTGTCAATGGTTACGGTTGGGGTTTCTTTGTTAACGGTGATAGAACCAATCTTTGCTTCTTTAACAGAATTTGCGCTGTCAGTTGTTGATTTGGCTTTAATGTCGTAAGTACCTGATGGTAATAGATTTAGATCTTTTTGTGTGAATCTAAAATTTACTTCGACTGAATCCGTAGTTTTTGTTTCCATGGGAATAGGCACTGATTTGATTGTTTTTTCTGCAGTTCCAATTTTATATCCGATAGTAGCCTCCACAGTTACTTTTATAGCTGGATTTGTATTTGAAAGAGATGCTTTTACATCCTTATCCTCGGAAAATTGTGAAACGATTCCTGTAATCGAAGCAGTTCCTGAAATAGTAGTAGTTGGAGGTGTTGTTAGATCGTCTGCACGGATTGGAGTTATGGTAAATACGGTCACCATAACCACGCATAACATTGCGCTGCATAGTTGTTTTAATTTTTTCATTTGTACCTTCCTTTCTTTTAGATGAACTAGTTGTTTCATAAATCTGTATACATAAAGATTAATAAATTTATAACTAGTACTATATTAACATATAGTTAGAAAAAAATAGAATGAAAAGCTATTAAAATACTCATGATGTTGTGATTGTATAAATAGTTGATTGAAAATTAAAAGAATGATATAATATATGAAAAGTTTTTGGAAACAATTTAACGATTCGGATATTAGGAGAATGTTATATGCTGAAGAAAAAGCAGCAGATCTATCAGGGCAGATCCGTAAAGAGATTCAATGAAATCCGGGATATCTTAGACATCTATCATGTAAAATATACCTATCAGGTAAAAGACACCGTCAATGATACTGGAAGCGACTCACCGCTGTCCTTTTTAGGATGCCAGCAGGGAATGGCACCGAGGGCTTTTACCGGAAGTGCAGGGGTAGCCGCAGAAGATTTAAAAAATTATTGTATTTACGCAGTTGAAAAAGAGGTAAAGACAAAGGTGCCAGGGTATCTTCTTAAAGAGATCTGGAACACTCTTTAAAGTCAGCTATAAAAACTCATTTTTCCGTCGAAAAAACATGATTTTAACTATTGACGAATATCCCAATTATGGTATAATAATCTAGTGCAAGAAAGTGCCCAAACAGTCATAATGCACAATATAAGGCTGGAGGGGAGGTCAGGAATTAAGAATGTCAAACGTTATCGTTAAAGAAAATGAATCTTTAGACAGCGCTCTTCGCAGATTTAAGAGAAACTGTGCCAAAGCAGGTATTCAGCAGGAAATCCGCAAAAGAGAGCATTACGAAAAACCAAGTGTTCGCCGTAAGAAAAAGTCTGAAGCGGCTCGTAAAAGAAAAGTAAAATAATAGAAGCAGGCATCGTATACTTGAGGTATACGGTGCTTTTCTTTTGCATATATTAAAACAACGATAGGATGCTTAAGTGTGCTGCTGCGCCAAAAAGCATAGTGAGGGTCTGTATGAAGAAAAAGCCAAAGGAGGCATTAGCCAAAGGTTTATCCCTTCCAAGAGATGTGGTCTTTGGCGATTTTATTATTACCTTAACCGGCAATGAACAGGTGATGATTGAAAATTATAAGGGAATCCTTTCTTACGAAGAACATCAAATCGTCATCCAGGGAAACCACGTGGTTTTGAGGATTATAGGGACAAATCTTGTCATTCAATATTATTCCATGGAAATTATGAAGGTGACCGGCGAAATCACACGGCTGGAATACGCATAAAGGAGAATCAGGATGGTCAGATTAATACAGTATATTTTCGGAAGTATATTTTTAGAGATATCAGGTCCTTCCGTGGAACGTTTTCTTAACCTATGTGCAAAACAAAACCTGGTGCTCTGGAAGCTTAGGCCGGGAGGGAAGGGATATCAGTGTTCCGTACAAAAGAGAGCTTATGAGACTGTTTTAACACTTGCAGAAAAAACGGGAACCTCGGTTCAGATTCTGGGAAGAAAGGGACTTCCCTTTTTTTTATTGGAACACCGGAAACGAAAGGTATTTTTCTTTGGCATCGGCATGGCTTTCGTTCTGATGTTTTTAATGTCTCAGTTTATCTGGGAGATCACAATCTCAGGCAATGAACGGTATTCCAAAAGTGATATGCTGAAATATGTAAAGAGCAATTTTTATCAAATCGGGACGTATAAGAAAAAGATTGACTGCAATTTATTAGAGGAACATATCCGGGAAGATCACGAAGGCATTGCATGGGTTTCCTGTTCCATCAACGGCACAAGATTACATATTGACATAAAGGAATCACTGGACAGGAAAACAAAACAAAATCCGAGAAAGCCATGTGACATTGTCTCCAATAAGAAGGGGACCATTACTTCTATGTCGGTAAAAAGCGGCACTCCTTTAGTACAGGTGGGTGACAAAGTAAAAAAGGGAGATACGCTTATTTCGGGAATGATTTATTATTACAGTGACGATTATCAGGTCACCGAGACAAGCAAGATTAAGGCAGACGGACAGATCATCCTGAGAACCAAAGAAGATTACAAGGAAACCATACCGATTGCCACTTATGAGAAAAAATTTATATCGAAAAGTACGCGGGTGGAAAGTATACAGCTGTTAAACTGGCAGCTCAAGCTTCCGATCAAGGAGCAGAAAGGGGAATATGATATCTTAGGTGAGAAGAAACTGCTGCATATCGGTGATTTGTATTTTCCGATCGGCATTACCACAAAGAAATTTGAGGGATACGAACCACAAAGAAGAGTTTTGACAGAAGCACAGGCTCAGGAGAAGCTGAAAAAACGGCTCTCCGCCTATGTCAATGACAAGAAGAAAAAGGGAATTAAAGTGATAAAAACCAACATTAAATATGAGAGACAGGGAAATGACTACATTGCCAAGGGAACGATCGATGTCGAGGAGCCGGTTGGAAAGATCAGAAATATAAAATCTCTGACAAAAAAACAGGTAGAAAAAATTACCCCGACAACGGCTGCTCCGCAGTAATTCTGTCTGCTGCCATATGACAAAATGTTGAAAAGATCGGAGGCAAATGGTAAACTACTATTAATATAAGAAAATAAAATGTTGAGGAGTACCTATGAATCCAATAGAAATAGATCTGGAATTTCCTTCTGAGCATGGAGGGAATGTATTTGGACAATTTGATGTTTTCATGAAGAAGATCGAAAAGACGCTTCATGTAAACTTAATTTTAAGAGACGGTCAGCTGAAAGTAGTGGGCAGCGAAGAAGCCGTGAAAAAAGCGGAGTCTGTGATCGGGGAACTGCTGGAACTATCGAGGAGAGGCAACATTATCACAGAACAAAATGTCAATTACGCTTTATCCCTGTCTATGGAAGAAAAAAGCGGTCATCTGCTGGAACTGGATAAGGATGTGGTCTGCCACACCGTCCAGGGAAAGCCTGTGAAAGCTAAGACACTTGGACAGAAAAAATATCTGGAACAGATCTCAGAGAAGATGATCACGTTTGGAATCGGACCGGCCGGGACAGGAAAGACCTATCTGGCGATGGCGATGGCCATCACTGCGTTTAAGAATGATGAAGTGAACCGCATCATCCTCACCAGGCCGGCTATAGAAGCCGGTGAGAAGCTTGGTTTTCTTCCGGGGGATCTGCAGAGCAAGGTAGATCCTTATTTGAGGCCGCTTTATGACGCTCTCTATGAGATCATGGGGGCAGATGCCTTTATGAAGAACATGGAAAAGGGTCTGATCGAGGTGGCTCCTCTGGCTTATATGAGGGGAAGGACACTGGATAACTCCTACATCGTCCTGGATGAGGCACAGAATACGACACCCGCCCAGATGAAGATGTTTTTAACCAGAATTGGATTTGGATCAAAGGCGATTATTACCGGTGACCTGACACAGAAGGATCTGCCGTTTGACAGTATTTCAGGCCTTGAAGAAGCAGTAAGAGTCCTTGGGAAGATTCCGGATATCGGAATATGTAAGCTGACAAACAAGGATGTCGTGCGCCACCCACTGGTGCAGCAGATTGTCACGGCATACGATAAATATGAAGAAAGCAAAAACCGAAAGAAAAAAGAGAAAGCTCCCCGGAAACGAACGAAAGACAGGTAAAGTTATGAGTGTTTTTTTAGAGAATGAGTATGAAGGAACAGCAGGCATAGACTGTGAAATGATTGCCGGACAAGTTGTTGAGGCTGCTGTGGATTATGTAACATGTCCCTTTGAGTGCGAAGTTAATCTCATGCTCGTGGGAAATGAAGAGATCCATCGGATCAATCTGGAACAAAGGGGCATTGACCGTCCCACAGACGTTCTTTCTTTTCCGATGATCGAGTACGAAAATCCGGGATGTTTCGACGGACTGGAAGAAGATCCGGCAGCGTTTCACCCGGATACAGGGGAACTGATGCTGGGTGATATTGTAATTTCTTTAGATAAGGCAAAAGAACAGGCTAAAGCTTACGGACACAGCCTGGAGAGAGAATATGCCTTTTTGATCGCCCACAGTATGCTCCATTTATTTGGTTATGACCACATGGAGGATGAAGAGCGTGCGGTGATGGAAGAAAAACAGGAAGAAATACTGCAGTTCGTTCACTATACAAGAGATTAGAGGTTACTATGGGAAAGAAACAAAAGAGCAGCTTTTTAGTACAGGGAACGATCTTGGCCGCAGCCTCACTGATCTGCCGTGTCATCGGACTGCTGTACAGAAGGCCTTTAACGGCCATCATCGGCAACGAGGGAATGGGGTATTACGGATTTGCATACAACGTTTACAGCATTATTCTGCTGATTGCATCGTTCAGTATTCCGCTGGCGGTATCCAAGTCCATTGCAGCCAGGCTTGCGATGAAGGAATATAAAAATGCCCAGAGGGTATTTCATGGGGCGTTAGTATACGTAGTGATCGTGGGAGGAGCTGCAGGACTGATTACATTTTTTGGAGCGCCGGCATTTCTGCCGAATCAGCCTGGAGCTGTACTGGCTTTGAGAACTATGGCACCGACTATTTTTTTATCGGGTATCCTGGGTGTTTTGAGAGGATATTTTCAGGGTCACTCTACTATGGTGCCGACATCTGTGTCACAGATTTTGGAGCAGATTTTAAATGCCGTTTTCAGTGTTCTCATGGCTTATGTTCTTGTAGCCCCGTATGTAGGAATCGGCGGTAAAGTTGCCTCGTATAAACTCGCAAAATATGGTGCGGCGGGAAGTGCCATCGGTACCGGGGCAGGAGTGCTCACAGGTTTGATTTTCTGCGGTGTTATTTATTGGATATACCGTCCTAAAGTCAAACGTCAGATGGCCGCGGATAAGACAAAGAAGATCGAGTCTTACAAAAGGATTTTGAAAATCCTCCTTTTGACGATTACTCCGGTTATTTTCAGCACGGCGATCTATAACTGCAGTGCCATAATTGATTCCACACTTTTCAGTATGATTATGGTAGACAAAGGTATGGCAGCCAGATCGGTTGCAACTTTGTTTGGAATTTTTTCGAATCAATACAACGTACTAATTAATGTGCCGGTTGCTATTGCATCCGCATTGTCCAATGCCATTGTGCCGGACATTGCAGGGGCTTTTGCGGTTAACGACAAAAAGCGCATGAATGACAGCATTAATACGGCAATCAAATTTACGATGATTATTTCTATTCCCTGTGCCGTAGGTATGGGAGTCCTTGCAAAACCGATCGTAGGTTTATTATTTGGCCCGGCCAAAGCCTTCGGACTCGGCCCGAAACTTTTGATGATCGGATCAGTATCCATCGTATTTTATTGTCTGTCCACGCTGAGCAATGGTATTTTGCAGGGAATGGGCAAGATGAAAGTACCTGTTCGTCATTCGGCAGTGTCAGTAGTCATCAATGTATTTGTTTTGGTCGTGCTGCTCTATACGACTAAAGCGAACGCCTACGCACTAGTTTTTGCCACGATGGCGTTTTCTTTTGTCATGTGTCTGCTTAATGCCAGATCCATTAAAAAATATACAGGTTACGAACAGGAAATTTCAAAGACATTTATAAAACCGCTGATCAGTGCGGGAGTGATGGGAATCGCAGTCGGGATTATCGGATTTGTCTTTCAGAAGTTTATGTCGGGGACAAGCCTGGGCTATGCGCTGTGCCTTTTGATTGCAGTACCCCTTGGGGCGTTCGTATACTTTATCGCGATTATCGGATTAAAGGTATTCGAGGAGGATGAACTTCGCAGGGTTCCAAAGGGACATCTGATATTAAAGATGGCAAAAAAATTAAGGCTGTTATAAAGAGTTTACTGTTTTTTTCTGATGCATCGGCAGCAGTCGGCAAATAAAAGAAAACAGCCTACATTCAATATCCATTTTCTGTTATAATAGAAGAAAAAGTGGAGGACAGGCATGAATCAGATACTAGAGCAGATACAAAAGGAAAAGAAACTGGTCAGTTTATATGGTCATATGGGCGGTGAGCAGACAGTCCTGACAGGATATATACTGTACATGACGGAAGAGGAACTGCTGATGGCGAAGATTTCATCGAGGGGAGAGTACGACGGTTTTGTGCTGCAGCGGCCGAAGTGTTTTTTCAGGGCAGAGACGGACGGCAGCAGAGAACGGAGGATGGGCACCCTTTATCTTCATAAGAAAAAAAGCCATGGAAGAATTTATAAATTAGACCAGCAGACTTGTATGGATGCTCTGCTCCGGTATGCAAAGGAGCAGGGACTGCTGATGAATTTTAACATGGATGAGGACGGGAAATATTCTATTCTCGGTTTCATTCAGGATTTCAGCAAAAACTTCATTAAAATACAGAAGATTGATCAGGATGGATTTGAGGATGGATTTGTATATCTGGATGTTCAGAAAATTGTTTCATGCCGGTGTGACACGGCGGGAGAACAGGATATTCTTCTGCTGAACCGTGTAAATTGCTGAATTTGATATTTTTTTGAATAGAACGGCTGATTTTGGGAACGCTTATGGAAAAGGAGTGTTTCGTATGAACAAAATCAACCGTTTTTTATTAATATATATGGTCGTGATCACAACCCTTTGCGGGTATATGTGTTATGTGGCGTTTTATCAGAAGGATACCAGCCAGGACAAGCTGGTCCATCAGGTACAGTCCACAATCATCAAAGAACAGACGACAAAAGAGCAGGCAGAAACTACGAAAAAGAAAAAGACAACCTACGGGCTCGCCCTGCGCGACGGCAGTCTGGTGATCCTGAACAATCAGACAAAAGAAATTTTTGAATATACAGATTTGACAAAAAATGATCTGCCGGATGAAGTCCACCAGATGCTGAAAGAAAAAAAGAAATTTCATTCCGTGGAAGAAGTGTATCATTTTCTTGAGTCCTACAGCAGTTAGCACTATAATCTAAAGAGAAGATAAATTCTGAACAAGCAAGATAGATTGAGGTGACCGGAATGAAAAGAGTTTTTTTGATCGTGCTGGACAGCTTTGGCATCGGGGAAGCGCCCGATGCCAAAGATTTCGGGGATGAGGGAAGCAACACACTGCTGGCAGTGTCCAAAAGTCTGTATTTTGACCTGCCGAATCTGGAGAAACTGGGCTTATTTGCTGTCGACGGCGCAGAGATCGACGGTGACAGGCAGACCACTGTGCCGATTGGCACCTATGGACGAATGACGGAGCAGTCGAAAGGAAAAGATACGACCATCGGACATTGGGAGATTGCGGGAATCATATCTGAAAAACCGCTGCCGGTGTATCCGAAAGGATTTCCGGAAGAAGTCACTGCGGTTTTTGAACAGGAAACAGGCAGAAAGATCCTCTGCAACCGGCCGTATTCCGGTACGGAGGTTATCAGAGATTACGGAGATGAACACGTGAAAACCGGAGCGCTCATTGTCTATACATCGGCGGACAGTGTATTCCAGATCGCAGCCCATGAAGATGTGGTGCCGCCGGAAGAGCTGTACCGATACTGTAAAATAGCAAGGAAGATCCTGACGGGAAAGCACGGTGTGGGAAGGGTTATTGCACGTCCGTTTATCGGAGAGAGCGGCCATTATACGAGGACGTCCAACCGGCATGATTTTTCCATAGAACCGCCGAAAGTGACGATGCTGGATCAGCTGAAAGAAAAGGGATTTGATGTGATCGGCATTGGAAAGATCCACGATATTTTTGCCGGTAAAGGACTGACGGAGTTTTCATTTACCAAAAACAACGAGGATGGCATTGAGCAGACGAAAGAGTGGATGAAGAAGAGGTTTGAAGGATTATGTTTCGTAAATCTCGTAGACTTTGACATGCTGTACGGGCACCGAAATGATGTGGACGGATATGCCAAAGCCCTCAGTTATTTTGACAAACAGCTGCCGAAGCTTCTGGGGCTGATGCGGGAAGGGGATATCCTGATGATCACGGCAGACCACGGATGTGATCCGTCGACTCCTTCTACGGATCATTCCAGAGAATATACGCCGTTTCTTATGTATCAATACGGGCAGGCAAAAGGTGTCAATTTAAAAACAAGAAAAACATTTGCAGATATCGGGAGCACTGTGTTAGACTATTTTGGTATAGAGTCAAAAATAGACGGAACCAGTGTTTTGGAGGATATAGATGAAGTATGATGTAATCATCGCAGGAGGCGGGGCATCCGGTATGACGGCGGCTATCACAGCGGCGCGCAGAGGATGCTCCGTCCTTGTGCTGGAAAGGATGGACAGGCCGGGAAAAAAGATCCTTGCCACAGGCAACGGACGGTGCAATTTGACAAACAGTTATTTAGATCAGGACTGCTACCGGGGAGAAAAACCGGGATTTCCATACTCCATGCTGGAGGTGTTTGGGGCCGCAGAGACCCTGGACTTTTTCCAGTCCATGGGAATGCTGACCACCGATTTGGGAGGATACTATTATCCTGCGTCCATGCAGGCTTCCACGGTGGTTGATACACTGACTGGGAAAATGCGGCAGCTCGGCGTACATATAAAGACGGGAACGGAAGTTAAAAAAATACAGAAGATAAAGGATACATTTCATGTGACATGCGGCACAGAGAAATATCAGGGCAGAAATGTCATCCTGGCAGCCGGGGGAATGGCCCAGGAAAAACTGGGCAGCAACGGCAGCGGATATGCACTGGCAAAAGCTGTGGGGCATACCGTGACGGATGTATTTCCGGCTTTGGTGGCTCTGGAATCGGAGGAGAAATTCTTTCAGCATTTGGCCGGTGTCCGCAATGTTTCTGCGCTTTCGGTCTACGTAAACGGACAGAAGACAGCGGAACAAACAGGAGAAGTCCAGTTTGCCAAGTATGGGATATCCGGAATTCCGGTGTTTCAGGTCAGCCGGTATGCCATCGACGCTCTGAGGAAGAAAAAAAAGGTGGAAGTGATCTTAAACCTCATGCCGGAGCAGATCACATTGAAGGAATTAATGGACTATTTCAGAAAAGTCGGATATTACAAGACAGCGGAAGAATTTCTCCAGGGCTTCCTGAATAAAAAACTGGCATTTACGGTGCTGAGCCGTTTGAAAATCCGGCCGGAGAAGAGTGCAGCGGACCTTACACAGAAAGAACTGAGGCAGATCCGTTCCATGATACAGAAGTTTCCGGTCCCGGTTTCGGGTTATAAAGGATTTGATATGGCACAGGTGACGGCAGGCGGCGTTTCCGTCAGGGAAGTCATCGAGGGCACACTGGAATCGAAGATTCACCGGGGTCTGTACTTTGCCGGGGAATTACTGGATGTAGACGGCACCTGCGGCGGCTATAATCTTCAGTGGGCTTTTACATCAGGATATATTGCGGGAAATCAGATAGAGGCGGAGAATCAATGATCAGAATCAGTCAGATAAAACTTCCGGCGGAACATACGAAAGTCCAGCTGGAACAGAAAATAAAAAAAGCGGTGCATCACGCAACGTTAAAAAACTATCAGATCTTTAAGAGGTCTCTGGATGCCAGAAAAAAAGATCAGATCAGCTATGTATATACAATCGATGCAGAAGTAGAGAAAGAGTCCGAATTTCTCAAAAGAAACAAGAATCCCAGGATAACAAAAGCCGAAAGAAAAGAATACCGGATACCTAAATGCAGGAAAGAGATCCCGGTCCGCCCTGTGGTGATCGGCATGGGCCCGGCGGGCCTTTTTGCAGCTCTGATTTTGGCAAAGGCCGGGCTGAAACCGGTTCTTCTGGAACGGGGAAAACCTGTAGAAGAGAGAAGGAAGGACGTAGAAGCTTTCTGGGAAAACGGGGATCTCAACCCTGAGTCAAACGTACAGTTCGGAGAAGGAGGAGCCGGAACTTTTTCCGACGGAAAGCTCAATACGGCAGTGAAGGACAAATACGGGCGGAACCGGTTTGTGCTGGAAACCTTTGTGCAGTATGGGGCACCGGAAGAAATCTTATATGACGGAAAACCGCATATCGGGACAGATCTGCTCTGCATGGTTGTGGCAAATATGAGAAATGCTATACAGCAAGCAGGAGGAACGATCCGGTTCGAAAACAAGGTAACAGATTTGGTAATAAAAAGAGGAAGACTGACGGCGCTTGTGATCAATGGAACAGAGACACTTCCGTGCGATACTGCAGTGCTGGCAGTGGGACACAGTGCCAGAGATACCTTTGAAATGCTGTATAAAAGAAAGCTTCATATGACGCCGAAAGCTTTTGCCGTCGGGGTAAGGGTTGAGCATCCGAGGCAGAAGATCGACGAATTTCAGTATGGAAAAGGGGCGGCGGATAAAAAACTGCCCACGGCTTCCTATAAACTTACTTACAGAGCTTCATGCGGCAGGAGCGTCTATTCTTTTTGTATGTGCCCCGGAGGATTTGTGGTGAATGCGTCTTCAGAAAAAGGAAGGCTGACAGTCAATGGAATGAGCAATCACGACCGTATGGCGAGAAATTCAAACAGTGCGGTCATCGCCAGTGTGACGCCGGAGGATTTTGGATCAGAACATCCGCTGGCCGGCATCGAATTCCAGAGAAAGTGGGAGGAGAAAGCTTATCTGGCCGGAAACGGAGCCATACCCGTTCAGACGTTTTCAGATTTTAAGGAAGATAAAAAGACTGATAAATTCGGAAAGATCCTTCCTAATACAAAAGGGAAAACAGCATTTGCAAATATAAGGGAATGTCTGCCGGACGAGGTTTCAGAGGCAATCATTGAGGGAATGGATGCTTTTGAGAAAAAAATCAAAGGATTTTCTGATGGCGATACAGTCCTGAGCGGAATAGAGGCGAGAACCTCATCCCCTCTCCGGATGGAAAGGGATGAGTCATTTCAGGGCAGTATTTCCGGGATCTATCCATGCGGGGAAGGCGCAGGATATGCCGGAGGCATCACGTCTGCGGCTATGGACGGCATCAAAACGGCGGAACAATTAATCGAAAATATGGATAAAAAATACAACATATTGTGATGTTTAACATCTGGACACACAATATATATTGGTTTATAATAAAGGACAGAATAATTGAAAGGGTGAAGATAAATGAAAGTGATTAAGAGAAATGGCAGTAAAGTAGATTTTGATCCGTCTAAAATTGAACTTGCCATCTTAAAAGCCATGAGGTACGGGAGCGGGGTTGTGGATGAAAAATGTGCAAAAGATATTTCCTTTGAGATCCATGAGGAACATCAGGGAGACGAGGATATCAGCATTTACCGGATCGAAGATCAGGTATTTGAAAAGCTCATTCAAAAAGACCAGATTCTGACGGCCAAGGCCTATGAGGGATACCGGAAGGTCAGAGAGTTCCAGAGAGAGACCAATACCATTGACAATGAGGTGTTCGGCATCGTGACCGGAGAGAACCAGGAAGCTTTGGATGAAAACTCCAACAAAGATCCGAATATACTGGCAACCCAGAGGGATCTGATCGCAGGAGAATTTTCCAGAGACTACTGCAGGAGGATGATGCTTCCGCCTAAAATTGTCCAGGCACATGATGACGGCATCATTCATTTTCACGATATGGACTATTACATACAGCAGATGCACAACTGTGACCTTGTAGACTTAAAGGATATGTTTAAAAACGGAACGGTGATAAACGGCAAACTGATCGAGACTCCCAAGTCCCTCCAGACGGCTTGTACGGTTGCGACCCAGATCGTGCAGCAGGTGGCAAACGGTCAGTATGGAGGCCAGACCATTTCGCTTTCCCATTTGGCGCCCTTTGTAAGAGTGAGTTTAAATAAACATAAAGAAAAGGTGAAAAAGGAAGGGGAGATGATCGGAAAAGCGTATACGGAACGGGAAGTAGAATTGATCGCCGAAGACCGTCTTCACGATGAGATCGTTTCCGGCATCCAGACGATCCAGTATCAGATCAATACCTTTTCAACAACCAACGGACAGGCTCCGTTTTTGTCTGTCTTCATGTACATCAGCGAAGAACCGGAATATGAAAAAGAAACGGCGATGCTGATCGAAGAAATGTTAAGGCAGCGGTATGAGGGAATGAAAAATCCGGTGGGAGCCTATGTGACACCTGCATTTCCAAAGCTTTTGTATGTTTTGGATGAAAACAACGTGCCGAAAGACAGCAGGTACCGCTATCTGACGGATCTGGCGGTCAAATGTGTGGCAAAACGCATGATGCCCGATTTTATTTCGGCAAAGATTATGAAGAAGAACTACAAAGGGGAAGTGTTCCCTTGCATGGGATGCCGAAGCTTTCTGGCCCCATGGAAAGATGAAGAAGGCAATTATAAATGGTACGGCAGATTTAACCAGGGAGTCGTGACGATTAACCTGGCCGATGTGGGATTGTCTGCGGAGCAGGATATGGAGAAATTCTGGAATATCCTCGACGAACGCCTGAGTCTGTGCCGGGAAGCGCTGATGCTGCGGCACGAGAGCCTGAAAGGCACTTTGTCAGATGTGAGTCCCATTCACTGGCAGTTCGGAGCTATCGCAAGGCTGAGGCCGGGCGAGACCATTGACAAGCTATTGGAAGGCGGCTATTCTACACTTTCCCTCGGATACATCGGTTTGTACGAGTGCGTTCTTTCCCTTCTCGGAAAAAGCCATACGACAGAGGATGGGGACGAACTGGCTGTCAGGATCATGGAGCGCCTCCGGGGAGCATGTGACCGGTGGAAAGCAGAGTCCGGACTCGGATTCAGCGTGTACGGAACTCCTGCAGAGTCTACGACTTATACATTTGCGAGAAGCTTAAAGAGACGGTTTGGTGTTGTGGAAGGAATCACGGATAAAGATTACATTACAAATTCTTACCATGTAAACGTGACAGAACCGATCGATGCTTTTGAAAAACTTGGATTTGAAGCGAAATTCCAGAGCATTTCTTCCGGCGGGGCCATCAGTTACGTGGAGGTGACGAACCTGAATCAGAATCCGGAAGCGCTGTCTGCTCTGATCGACTATATGTACGATACGATTCAGTACGCCGAGATCAATACAAAGTCAGACTACTGTCAGGAATGCGGATTTGACGGGGAAATTCTTCTGGATGAGAACTACGAGTGGTACTGCCCAAACTGCGGCAACAGAAGCCACAAGACTTTAAACGTATGCCGCAGGACCTGCGGATATCTGGGAGATAATTTCTGGAACAAGGGGCGTACCCAGGAGATCGGAGAACGGTTTGTCCACTTGGATAATCAGGTGCAAGAGGTGAACTAAATGCGGTACGCACAGATCAGAAAGACCGACATTTCAAACGGGACCGGCATCAGGACCTCCCTGTTTGTCCAGGGGTGCACGAGGAAGTGTAAGGGCTGTTTTAATCCGGAGACATGGGATTTTGAAGGCGGCCATGAATGGAATGAACAGGCGGAAGAAGAATTCTTAACACTGACCGCAGGAGAGCATATAGCCGGGGCAACAATTCTCGGAGGAGAGCCCATGGAACCTGAAAACCGGCGTCCGGTCAGAGAACTGTTGAGGAAGCTCAAAGAGCGCTGTCCGGAAAAAAATATCTGGATGTATTCTTCTTATCTGTTTGAAGAGATCATGGAGTTTGATCCTAAGGTACTTCAATATTTGGATGTTTTAGTGGACGGACCTTTTGTAGAAGAAAAAAAGGATTTAAATTTAAGATTCCGGGGAAGCAGTAATCAAAGAGTCATCGACGTGAAAGCATCATTGGAAAGCAAAACGGTAATCCTTCTTGAGGTTTAAGGATAAACCCAGAAGAATTCTGATTTCATCAGATTCTTCTGGGTTTTTAACGATGTCGATTTTTCGGTGATAATGCATTGATTTTTTTTGAGAAAGAGGCTACAATAATCATAAACTGCGCTGACCGGGGATCAGCGGGAATAGGACAGGACTTCAGCATTATGGAAAACAGAGAAAAACTAAAAGATAAGAAGCGGATCGTAGTAAAAGTAGGGACTTCTTCCCTGATCCATCCGAAGACAGGACAGCTAAACTTATTCCGGCTTGAAAAGCTGGTTCGTGTCCTGACAGACATTCACAACAGCGGAAAAGATGTGATCTTAGTATCGTCCGGAGCCATCGGGGTCGGGTTTAAAGCACTGGGACTCAAGGAACGCCCGGAATCCCTGCCGATGAAGCAGGCCTGCTCTGCCGTGGGGCAGGGACAGCTGATGATGATCTATCAAAAGCTGTTTGCAGAGTACAATCAGGGTTCAGCCCAGATCCTTATCACAAAAGAGACGATGCTGAACGATATGCGCAGGTTTAATGCGAGAAATACATTTAACCAGCTGCTGAGTCTGGGCATTATTCCTATCGTGAACGAAAACGACACCGTCTCCACGGAAGAGATTGAGTTCGGAGACAATGACACTTTATCTGCGGTGGTCACTGCGGTAGTAGAAGGGGATCTTTTGATCCTTCTTACAGATATCGACGGATTATATACAGACGACCCGCATAGAAATAAAAGAGCAAAACTTATTTCAGAAGTACCCGTGATCACGGAAGAGATCGAAAATATGGCAAAAGGAGCTGTGACGAAGGTAGGAACCGGAGGCATGGCCACAAAGATCGCGGCTGCAAACATCGTAACAGACTGCGGGGCCGATATGGTCATAGCAAACAGCAGAGATTTAAATGATTTAAACAGGATTATAGGGGGCAGGGAGATCGGAACGCTTTTCTTGGCCCATAAAAGAGAACATTTTAATTTTCGGAAATATCTTACGGAATGTCCGTATTTAAACTCATAATTCAGACTGGAAAGGAATAGTATGAACGAAGACAAGATTAGAAGAATCAATGAATTATATCATCTGGAAAAGTCCGTCGGGCTTTCAGAGAAGGAAAAGAAGGAGCAGAAGAAGCTTCGAGAAGAATATATACAGTCTGTCCGGGCAAATCTGCGCGGCCAGCTGAATCATATCAGCATAAAGAATGAGGACGGAAGCGTGACTCCGCTGAAGCCAAAGGGAAAGCATTGAGATAAAATAGCAGGGAGGTTGTTATGTTAGAACAATTAGGAAGACAGGCAAAAGAAGCGTCGGTCGTTCTGGCGCAGGTATCCATGAATGACAAAAACGAGCTGCTCAGGGAAGCGGCAGACCAGCTTGTGACAAATCAGAATTATATTCTTTCGGAGAATGTGAAAGACGTGAAAGCTGCCATGGAGCGCGGGATGTCAGAGGCACTGGTGGACCGGCTGACTTTGACGGTAGACAGGATCGAAGGCATGGCAGAAGGACTCAGACAGGTGGCGGATCTGGAAGATCCCATTGGGGCAGTCACTGAGATGAAGCCCAATAAAAGCGGACTGCTGATCGGAAAGAAAGTCGTTCCTCTGGGTGTTGTAGGAATCATCTATGAATCCCGGCCCAATGTTACTGCGGATGCGTTTGCTCTCTGCTTTAAAACAGGAAACGCCTGTCTGCTCCGCGGCGGAAGCGATGCCATTCACTCCAATCTCGCGATTGCGAAAGTTCTCCAGGAATCTTTAGACAAGAAAAAGATGCCGGTATTCAGCATCCAGCTCCTGGAAGATACCAGCCGTGAAACTGCCACAAAGATGATGCAGATGACGGAATATATTGATGTCCTTATTCCAAGAGGAGGAGCCGGACTGATCCGGAGCGTCGTGAAAAACAGCACAGTTCCCGTGATTGAGACGGGAACCGGAAACTGCCACACTTACATCGATCAGTATGCAGATCCGAAAATGGCTGTCGACATCGTGGTCAACGCAAAGACTCAAAGGCTCGGAACCTGCAATACATGTGAGTCTCTGGTCATACATAAAGATGTTGTACAGACCCATCTTCCGGCTATCGTAGAGGCTCTGCTCCAAAAGGGAGTGCAGGTCAGAGGAGACGAGAGAGTCATGGCAGTCAGTGACCGGGTGATGAAAGCGGCGGAAGAAGACTGGGGCACGGAATATCTGGATGCTGTTATCTCGATAAAGGTTGTGGACAGCTTTGATGAGGCGGTAGAACATATCAACCGCTACAACACAAAACATTCCGAGGCGATCGTCACAGATTCCTATTCTCATGCCCAGGAGTTTCTGGAGAAGATCGACGCGGCTGCGGTCTATGTGAATGCTTCCACGAGGTTCACAGACGGATTCGAGTTCGGCTTTGGTGCAGAGATCGGAATCAGCACTCAAAAGATTCACGCAAGGGGACCTATGGGACTCGATGCACTGACGACTACCAAATTTATTATTTATGGCAATGGACAGATCAGGCATTAGATAAAACTTCAAAGAGGGAGTTCTCAGAATCGGGGACTCCTTTTAGATTGACAATTAATTCACATATAGAACCCGGCATTGTTTCTTTTTCTGTGCAAAAAGTTGAATAAAGTGAAAGAATGAAAAGATTTTAGTGAGATGTATGTTATTTTGTGGGATTTCGTTTGTGAAAAAAATGTCGAAAGTTGATTTTGCATGCTAAACAATTTATCATTAAAGATATGGAAATTTAAGAAAAGAGAAAGGAAGGCTTAAAAATGGCATTGTTTACATTTAGCGGCGGAGTTCATCCGGATGACGGGAAAGAATACGCAAAAAATTCCCCGATCACCGAATATCTGCCGAAAGGAGATGTTGTTTTACCTGTCGGCCAGCACATCGGGGCACCTGCGAAACCGATCGTACAAAAAGGTGATCAGGTACTGGCGGGACAGAAGGTTGCAGAGGCAGGCGGTTTTGTGTCAGCCAATATTTACAGCTCTGTTTCGGGTACGGTGAAAGCGATTGAGCCGAGAGTGACTCCCGCCGGAGCGAAAGTAAATGCGATTGTAATAGAAAACGACGGAGAATTCAAAGAAGCGGAGTTTCAGGCAAAGCCGTATCAGGATATGACCAGAGACGAGGTTCTCGCTGCGATCAAAGACGCAGGAATCGTCGGACTCGGAGGAGCAGGTTTCCCTACTCATGTGAAGCTGGCTCCGAAAGATCCGGATGCCATCGAGTACATCATTGTCAATGGTGCGGAGTGTGAGCCTTACATAACCGGAGATTACAGGATCATGATGGAGACTCCGGAAGTCCTCGTGGAAGGGCTGAACATTGTTCTGGACTTATTCCCGAAAGCAAAAGGGATCATCGCAGTGGAAGATAATAAAAAAGATGCCATTGCAAAAGTCAGCGATTGTGTCAAAGGGGATGCAAGGATTTCGGTTGCGGAGCTGAAGACAAAATATCCGCAGGGAGCAGAGCGTTCCCTGATCTATGCGACAACGGGAAGAGCCATCAATTCCAGCATGCTTCCGGCAGATGCAGGATGTATTGTGGACAACGTGGCAACAATTGTTGCTGTGAAGGACGCAGTAAAAGAAGGGAAACCTTTATTTCAGCGTGTTGTGACAGTGACAGGAGACGCCATAGAAAGTCCGAAGAATCTTTTAGTGCGCACCGGAACGAATGTCAGCGAGCTGATCGAAGCAGCCGGCGGATTTAAGGGGCAGCCTGAAAAGGTGATTTCCGGAGGTCCGATGATGGGAATGGCTATGTTTACTACTGATGTTCCGGCAGTCAAAACATTTTCTTCTCTGCTGGCATTTACAAAGGACCCGGTGTCTGCCGTAGAGCCGAGCAACTGTATCAACTGCGGGCGATGTGTCAGCGTCTGTCCTCAGAAGTTAATGCCGGCGAGACTGTCCGTACTGGCAGATAACAATAACTTTGAAGCATTTGAAGCTCTCCATGGCGATGAGTGTGTGGAATGCGGATGCTGTTCTTTTATCTGTCCGGCGAAGAGAAACCTGGCACAGTCAATGAAGACAGGACGCAAACAGGTCTTGGCAAATCGTAGAAAGAAGTAAAGGAGAGGTACATATGAACGAAACATTATATCGTGTTTCAGCAAACCCGCACGTAAGGGACAAAAGCTCAACACAAAGCATTATGCTGGATGTAATCCTTGCATTACTCCCGGCCACAGTTTTTGGTATCTATATCTTCGGTGCATCTGCGGCTGTGACCATTGCGGTCTCCATTGTCACCTGTGTGGCTGCTGAGTATATATATCAGAAGTTAATGAAACAAAAAGTATCGGTAAGCGATCTGAGCGCGGCTGTGACCGGACTCCTGCTTGCACTGAACCTGCCGGCAGGTGTTCCTTTATGGATGCCGGTGCTGGGCGGCCTGTTTGCCATCATTGTCGTAAAACAGGTTTTCGGCGGCCTGGGACAGAATTTTATGAACCCGGCATTGGGAGCCCGCTGTTTTCTGATGATCTCTTTCGCGGCAAGAATGACAACATTTACATATGACGGTGTCACCACTGCGA
>NZ_FR889172.1:0-9858 GCF_000432215.1 Anaerostipes sp. CAG:276 | reverse complement strand
GAAGTGTCTTTACAGGATTCATCCCCGGAACGATCGGAGAGACATCCGCCGTCCTTCTCCTCCTGGGAGGAGCCTACCTGGTATTAAAGAAAGTGATCTCACCGCTGATCCCATGCATCTATGTGGCGACGGTGGCTGTCTTCGTACTGCTTTTTGGAGGACATGGCTTCGATCTCACCTACATGGCGTCTGAGATTTTTTCCGGCGGTTTGATGCTCGGTGCGATCTTCATGGCAACGGACTATGTAACTTCACCGATCACTTCCAGAGGAAAGATCATCTTCGGCGTCCTCTGCGGACTGCTGACCGGTATTTTCCGACTGTTCGGACCGATGGCAGAGGGAGTTTCTTACTCTATTATCATTGCGAACCTGGTTGTTCCTCTGATTGAAAAGATTACGGTTCCGACTCCGTTTGGAATTGTGAAGGCAAAAGGAGGCAAAGACAATGAATAAAAGTTTAGTAAATGACTGTATTAAATTATTTATCATCACTCTGGCTGCCGGACTGATCCTTGGATTCGTTTACAACGTGACCAAAGATCCGATTGCAAAGCAGGAAGAAAAGACAAAACAGGAAGCATACAAGGCTGTGTTCAAAGACGCAGACCGTTTTGAGGCAGTGAAACTTGATAAAAAAGAGATAAACAAAGCTTTAAAGGCAAAGAATCTGGGCCAGAATACGGTCAGTGAGATTGCCAAAGCAGTAGATAAGGACGGAAAAGGTCTTGGATATGTATTCTCCGTGACAAACCCTGACGGATACGGCGGAGATATCACTCTCTCTGTCGGCGTCAAAAATGACGGTACGGTCAACGGATATGAGACTCTGACGATCAATGAGACCGCGGGCCTTGGTATGAAGGCAAAAGAAGAGGAGTTCAAGAGCAACTTTAACAATAAAAAAGCAAAGCAGTTTGAAGTCGTAAAAGACGGTTCCGGCAAGAGCGACGACGCAAAGGTCGATGCCATCAGCGGCGCTACGATCACCAGCCGTGCGGTGACAAGCGGAGTCAACAGCTGTGTTGCTTTAATGGATACATTGAAAGGAGGTAATTGAGATGAAAAGTAATCCGATAGAACGTTTGATCAACGGTATTGTCAAAGAAAATCCTACTTTCGTCTTAATGCTCGGTATGTGTCCTACCCTCGCGGTAACCACATCCGCCATCAACGGGGCAGGAATGGGACTTTCCACTACGGCCGTTTTAATGTTTTCCAATCTGATCATTGGACTCATGAGAAATATTATACCTGACAGAGTCCGTATTCCGGGCTATATTGTCATTATTGCATCTCTCGTAACGGTAGTGCAGTTCCTTTTGCAGGGATATGTGCCGTCACTGAATGCAAGCCTTGGAATCTACATTCCTTTGATCGTAGTAAACTGTATTATCCTGGGACGCGCAGAATCCTTTGCATCTAAGAACGGGGCAGTGCTCTCTTTCTTCGACGGTGTCGGAATGGGCCTTGGATTTACTGTTGCACTGACTGTGATCGGAGCCTTCCGTGAACTCCTCGGTGCAGGTACGATCTTTGGCGCAAAGATCATGCCGGCTGCTTATGAGCCGATTACGATCTTTATCCTGGCTCCCGGAGCATTCTTTGTCCTGGCCTGCCTTGTTGCAGTTCAGAATAAGGTAAGAAACAAGAAACCGAAAAAAGCAGGAGAGTCTCAGGCTTCCGGATGCGGCGACTGTGCAAGCTGCGGAAACGGTGCCTGCGGAAGCCGGTTTTTTGATAACAGTGTGGACGACAAATAGGGGGGATGAACAATGTCAAATTTATTATTAGTCGCAATCGGTGCGGCATTAGTTAATAACGTAGTATTGAGCCAGTTCTTAGGCCTTTGTCCTTTCCTTGGTGTATCCAAGAAGGTAGAGACCGCCGGCGGAATGGGCGCTGCGGTTATTTTCGTCATCACGATCGCCTCAGCGGTTACCTATTTCGTTTATGCTGGCATACTCGTGCCGTTTCATCTGGAATATCTTCAGACGATAGCATTTATTCTTGTCATTGCGGCATTGGTGCAGTTCGTGGAAATGTTTTTAAAGAAATCTATGCCGGCTCTCTATGAGTCTTTAGGCGTATATCTTCCGCTGATCACTACCAACTGTGCGGTGCTCGGTGTTGCATTGAATAACGTTCAGTATGATTACAACTTTATTACCAGTGTAGTCAACGGATTTGGAGTGGCTGTCGGATTTACCATCGCCATCGTGATCTTGGCCGGTATCCGCGAGAAACTAGAATACAACAACATCCCGGAATCTTTCAAAGGAATGCCGATCACTCTTGTCACGGCAGGTCTGATGGCTATCGCTTTCTTTGGATTCTCAGGAATCATATAGGGAGGTAGCATAAATGGATATTACAGCAATTATTCTCGCGGCCGTCGTGGTCGGAGGAATTGGTTTGGTCATTGCTATTCTTTTAGGAATCGCTTCTGAGAAGTTTAAGGTTCCGGTCAATGAAAAAGAAGTAGCAGTCCGAGCAGAACTTCCCGGCAATAACTGCGGAGGATGCGGATACGCCGGATGTGACGGGCTTGCAAAAGCGATCGCAAACGGAGAAGCTGCGGTCAATGCCTGTCCGGTAGGCGGGCCTTCAGCGGCAGAAAAAATCGGTGCCATCATGGGTGTGGAAGCCGGTGATTTCGTAAAACAGGTGGCATTCGTAAAGTGTGCAGGAACCTGTGAGAAAGCATCAAATAAATACGAATATACAGGACAGATGAGCTGTGTGGAAGCGATGAATGTGCCCGGAGAAGGGCCGAAGGCCTGCTCTTTCGGATGTATGGGATTCGGAAGCTGCGCTCAGGTCTGCCCTGAGAATGCAATTTCCATCGTCAACGGGATTGCCTATGTTGACAAAGAAGCGTGCATCGGCTGCGGAAAATGTACCGATATCTGCCCGAAGGGACTCATTGAACTGGTTCCTTATGACAAGAAACATTTAGTACAGTGTAATTCTAAAGACAAGGGAAAAGACGTCATGTCTGTGTGCAAAGCCGGATGCATCGGCTGCGGACTTTGTGCGAAGGAATGTAAGCTTGGAGCGATTACGGTAGAAAATAATATTGCTCATATTGATTATGAGAAATGTGTCAACTGCGGACTCTGTGCCAAAAAGTGTCCGAAAAAAATCATTACGGTATAATAAAGTGAATGATAGAAAGATCATTAGGCTGTATCTGACTGGAGGATACAGCCTTTTTGTCACACTTTATTTCCTGGTGCATACACTATTATAACTATTTTTCTGGGGTGGCGTTTCATGAAGTTTTTAGAGTTAAGGGAAAAGGATGTGATCAACTGCCGGACCGGAGATAAACTGGGATGTGTCATCGATCTGGAGTTTGACCCGGCGTCAGGTCAGATTTTATGCCTGATCGTTCCAAAAGCGACAAAGATCCTGTGCTTTACAAAAGGTGAGTTTTATTATATTCCATATAAGAAGATCATTCGAATCGGCTGTGACACTGTATTGGTGGATATTAATGAAAAAGAATGTTTGAAGTGATCTGGAAAAAATGATATACTTCCTTTAACGAATGGAAAATCTTGAGGCAGACATGATCTGCCTCTCAAAAGAGTACAAAGAAAAGCATAGCCCGGGAGGTAGAAAAATGAGGTGCCCTTATTGCGGAAGTGAAAATTCCAGAGTCATTGATTCCAGACATTCGGAAGACAATAACTCCATAAGGAGAAGAAGACAGTGTGACGACTGCAGCAAGCGTTTCACGACCTATGAAAAGATCGAGACAGAACCGCTGTCTGTGATCAAAAAGGACAAGACCAGACAGATGTATGACCGCTCCAAGATCAAGGCGGGTATCGTACAGTCCTGCCACAAACTGCCTATATCCATGGGACAGATCGATCAGATCGTAGATGAGATCGAGACAAAGATCTATAATCTCGGACAGCGCGAGGTGGAGAGTTCCCTGATCGGAGAGATCGTCATGGACAAGCTGAAGGAACTGAATGAGGTGGCATATGTAAGATTTGCCGCTATATACAGAGAGTTCAAAGATGTGAACACCTTTATGAGTGAACTAAAAAAATTGCTGAAATAGTTGTAAAAATTTAGAAAATATGATAAGATACAGTATATTGTTAGCTGAGAGGCTTCCGGGAAAGAAGGAGGCTTTATGTTTTGTTCGATGCTAAGCGGCATTGTCTCAGGCGCCGCAGGCTGTATCATTCAGGTCGAAGCGGAATTAAGAAGCGGTCTCCCATACTTTACTATGGTAGGCCGCCTTTCTAATGAAGCAAAAGAATCCAGGCACAGGGTGGAATCCGCGCTGCGGGCTCTGGGCTGTCCGCTCCCTCCGATGAAAGTTACCGTTAATCTATCTCCTGCCGATATCAGAAAGACAGGAACTGCATTTGATCTTCCCATCGCAGCGGCCGTTATGGCCGGTCTCAACTATATTCCATTTACTAAAGAACCGCCTATCTGCCTCCTGGGAGAGCTGGGACTGGACGGCAGTGTCCATGGGATCAGACAGTGCCTGCCCATCATCATGGAAGGAAAAAAGCAGGGCATCCGGCGGTTTATGGTTCCCTATGATGATATGGAATCTCTTGTATATATGAAAGATGTGGAATTGGTTCCGGTAAAACATCTCTCCGATGCTGTGGACTATTTCAGAAACGGGTGTGTGCTTCCATACCATTTTCAGAAAAAAAGGATAATTCTAAACAGCCAGTGTCTTGATTTTTCGGAAATAAAAGGGCAGCCTCTCTTAAAAAGAGCTCTGGAGATCGCCGTGACCGGGAGACATCACATTCTTCTGATCGGAGCTCCGGGATGCGGCAAAACTATGGCCCTGGAACGGATTCCTTCTATTATGAATAGTTTATCTGAGGACGAATACCTGGAGGTGCAGGCTCTCTATCAGGCGGCAGGAATCCACAGGGATGCAGGGGATTTTTGCCCGCCTTTCCGAAAACCCCATTCTTCCATATCCAGAGGAGCGCTGATCGGTGGGGGAGCGGTTCCAAAAGTCGGAGAGATCACACTTGCCCACAAAGGTGTGCTGTTTTTGGATGAACTGGCACAGTTTGACGCCAAATGCATTGAAGCACTGAGACAGCCACTGGAAGATAAGCAGATTATTTTAAACAGGCTTGGGAGAGACTATACCATGCCTGCGGACTTTTTACTTGCAGCGGCCATGAACCCGTGTCCATGCGGCAACAGCTTCACTCCGGAGGCATGCCGGTGCAGCGCGGGTCAAAAGCGGTCCTATTATCACAGACTTTCCGGTCCCGTACTGGACCGTTTTGACCTGATCCTTACAGTTGGACAGGAGGCAAAGAAAATGGACGCTGAGACGGAAACTTCGGCTGTTATCCGCAGCAGGGTCTTAGAGCATATCAGGGAGGAACAGAGAGAACTCTCGGATACTCCGTATTCTTATTTTAGTCAGATACAGGGAGAGGATATAGAAAAAATTTGTCCTCTGAATAAAGAAAGCCAAAAAATTTTGAAAGAAGAACAAAAGAAACATCATATTTCAATGCGGGGTATTCATAAGATTGTGAGGACAGCAAAAACGATTGCCGGAATGGAGCAGCAAAGCGGGATAGGAGAGGGACATCTTATAGAGGCACTGTCTCTGCGCAATATGGAGTTTTTATCGGAGGCTGTGGGGTATGAATGAAAAGCTTTCGTGGTTTTGGTTTACGTCGCTTCTTGAGATAAACCGGAAGACGCAGGGTAAGATTCTTTCTGCCGTTCTTCACCCGGAAGAACTCAGGAAACTTAATGAAGAGACTGCAAAATCATTTCTTAATAAAAGACAGTACCGGCTTTTTCTTGAGACAAGAGATGAATCTTATATCTGTAAGAAGTACGAGGAGTTAAAAAAGCAGAAAACAGACTATATTATATGGAAAGAACCCGATTATCCGCAGCGGCTTAAACAGATTTATGACTATCCGTTCGGGATTTTTAGAAAAGGCAGGCCGAGAGAATCAAGGCTGGTCATCGCAATGGTAGGGGCCAGATCCTGTACTTTATATGGAAGAGAGATGGCAGGATATTTTGCGAAGGAGCTGTCCGGGAGAGGTGTTCTGATCGTCAGCGGCATGGCCAGGGGAATCGACGGAGCTTCTCACAGGGGAGCCCTGGATGCAGGCGCGCCGACGGCAGGTGTTTTGGGATGCGGGATTGACCGGATCTATCCGAAAGTTCATCAAAAACTCTTCGCCGATGTGGAGAAACAGGGGGTGATCTATTCTGAGTATGGTCCCGGTGTAGAGCCGTTTTCTTTTCTCTTTCCGCAGAGGAACAGGATCATCAGCGGACTTTCCGACGGAATCTTTGTAGTAGAGGCCAGAGAGAAAAGCGGATCTCTGATCACAGCGGACTGCGGATTGGAACAAAATAAAGAAATTTTTGCACTTCCGGGCAATGTGACGAGTGATGTATCAAGGGGCTGCCACCGCCTGATCCAGCAAGGCGCCAAGCTGGTTTCCGGTCCCGAAGATATCTTAAATGAATTTCCAAAATTCAGAGTATTTTCACATAATGTCTGTCAATTTGATAAAAATTCACTTGCTAGAGGTGAAAAAATGGTGTATGATGTTTTGAGTTTGGAACCCAAATGCCTGGAACAGATAGCTTCGGAGGCAAGACTGCCGGTCACAGAGACTGTGACATCCTTATACTATTTAAAGAGGCAGGGGTTGGCAGAGGAAATACTGAAAAATTATTACATAATAAAAATATAATTAAGAGGTGCAAAAATGCCAAAATACTTAGTAATTGTAGAATCACCAGCGAAAGCAAAGACGATCAATAAATTTTTAGGGAAAAATTATACAGTCATTGCATCCAACGGTCATGTGAGGGATCTCCCCAAGAGTACGATGGGAATCGACCTGGAACATAATTTTGAACCAAAATATATTACGATCCGGGGCAAGGGAGAAGTATTGGCGGCACTGAGAAAAGAAGTGAAGAAGGCCGATAAAGTTTATCTCGCGACTGACCCTGACCGGGAGGGGGAAGCAATTTCATGGCATCTTTATTATGCGCTGAAACTGGAGAACAAAAAATGCAGCCGTATCACATTCAATGAGATCACCAAGAATGCAGTCAAGGAATCCTTAAAGCATGCGAGAGAGATTGACATGGACCTGGTGGATGCCCAGCAGGCGAGGCGTGTCCTGGACCGGATTGTGGGGTATAAGATCAGTCCTCTTTTATGGGCAAAGATCAAGAGGGGATTGAGCGCAGGACGGGTACAGTCTGTGGCTCTTCGCCTGATCTGTGACCGGGAAGAAGAGATCAGCGCTTTCATACCGGAAGAATACTGGTCACTGGATGCTTTCCTGAATGTGAAAGGGAGCAAAAAGCCTCTGGAGGCCAAGTTTGCCGGTGACAAAGACGGGAAAATCGAGATTAAGAATGAAGAACAGCTGAACAAGATCCTTGCGGAATTGGAAGGAGCCGAGTTTCATGTTGACAGCGTAAAGACAGGGGAGCGTATCAAGAAAGCACCGCTTCCGTTTACGACCAGCACGATGCAGCAGGATGCATCCAGCAAACTGAATTTTCCGACAGCAAAGACCATGAGGATTGCCCAGCAGCTGTATGAAGGTGTGGACATTAAAGGGAAAGGCACCGTGGGATTGATTACTTATCTTCGTACAGACTCCACAAGGATTTCGGAAGAGGCAGATAAAAATGCCAGAGAGTTTATCTCCGAAACTTATGGAAGTGATTTTGTCGGAAACGGACAAGTTTCAAAAAAGGACGGCAAAAATGTACAGGATGCCCATGAAGCGATTCGTCCAACTTACATCGAAAATACTCCGGCGAGCCTGAAAGAACAGCTTTCCAGAGACCAGTTCAGGCTTTATCAGCTGATCTGGAACCGGTTTATGGCGAGCCGCATGAGTGCAGCCAAGTATGAGACCACATCCGTAAAGATCGATGCCAACGGATACCGTTTCAATGCCTCCGCATCCAAGATCGTTTTTGACGGATTTTTGACTGTGTACAACATCGACAATGAGAAATCAAAAGGAAATGTCATACTGAAAAGTATTGATACTTCCACGGAACTGAAGTTAAAAGAGTTTGACCATAAACAACATTTTACACAGCCGCCGGCCCACTACACGGAAGCAACCCTTGTCCGCACCCTGGAAGAACAGGGTATCGGACGGCCGAGTACGTATGCTCCTACCATATCGACGATCATTGCCAGAAGGTATGTGGTTAAGGAAAAGAAGAATCTGTATATGACGGAGCTTGGAGAAGCGGTCAATACCATGATGAAAAAGGCATTCCCGTCTATTGTGGATGTGCATTTTACCGCCACGATGGAGGCACTTTTAGATATGGTGGAGGAAGGCAAGGTCCACTGGAAATCAGTGGTGGAAAACTTCTATCCGGATCTGAAAGAAGCCGTGGAGGCCGCAGAAAAAGAGCTGGAGCAGGTGACCATCGAGGATGAAGTGACCGATGTAGTCTGTGACCAGTGCGGACGCAACATGGTTGTGAAATACGGGCCGTATGGGAAATTCCTGGCCTGTCCGGGATTCCCTGACTGCCGAAACACAAAGCCTCATTTTGAAAAGATTGGAGTTCCATGTCCGCTGTGCGGAAAGGAAGTCGTCCTGAAAAAAACCAAGAAGGGCCGGAAATACTACGGATGTGAGGATAACCCGGAATGCGAATTTATGTCATGGCAGAAGCCTTCTACCGTCAAGTGTGAGCGCTGCGGAAAGTATATGGTGGAAAAAGGAAAGAAACTGGTTTGTTCAGACGAACACTGCGGATATGTATGTGATCTGCCGAAAGAGGAAGAAGTTACGAAAAATAAGGAGTAGCTATGAGTGTACAATTATTAGATAAAACCAGGAAGATAAATAAATTACTGCATAACAACAATTCACAAAAAGTCGTTTTCAATGACATCTGTCAGGTTCTGATGGAGGTTATGGATTCCAATGTGATCGTTATCAGCAAAAAGGGAAAGATCTTAGGAATTCAAAATTCAGAGAATATAGATCCCATCGAAGAGATGATCAGCGGTAAAATCGGGGATTATATTGACACGGACTTAAATGAGCGTCTGCTGACAATCTTGTCCACGAAGGAGAATGTAAATCTCCAGACACTCGGTTTTGAGAGTGACATCCACCGCTACCGCGGTATTATCTCTCCGATCGATATTGCGGGAGAGAGATTTGGCACACTGTTTATGTACCGGATGGAAGATGACTATACGATCGATGATATCATATTGGCTGAATATGGAACCACAGTCGTTGGTTTGGAGATGATGCGTTCTGTCAGTGAAGAGATGGAGAGTGAACGCAGAAAGCAGAATATTATCGAATCTGCCTTCAGAACTCTCTCCTTTACGGAACTGGAAGCGGTTCATCACATTTTTGATGAACTGAACGGCAGCGAGGGCATTTTGGTTGCCAGCAAGATTGCCGACCGTTTCGGCATTACCCGATCAGTCATCGTCAATGCACTGAGAAAGCTGGAGAGTGCAGGAGTCATCGAGTCCCGGTCTTCCGGTATGAAAGGGACCTATATCAAAGTTGTAAATGACCTGATTTTTGACGAATTAAACCGTGCCGGGCGTATCTAGGCTTAAATTGCGAAGTTTTTCTTGCATTGTGTAAAACAGATGTGCTATACTGTCAAAGGTAAAAATAAACACGCCGTTGGAATTCCGGTAGGTGCCGAAAGGTTTGCCGGGATAATGACAATGGTGGAAGCATAACCAAAGGAGATTTTTTATGAGCGTTATTTCAATGAAACAGTTATTAGAAGCAGGTGTTCATTTCGGACATCAGACAAGAAGATGGAATCCTAAAATGGC
>NZ_FR889171.1:0-41765 GCF_000432215.1 Anaerostipes sp. CAG:276 | reverse complement strand
TTTCCCTAAGCGGCACGGTCCAGACACTTCCCAACTCTAAGGGAGACCTGTATGTACAAATGGGCATGATGCGTTCCAAGATCAATGTCAAAGACCTGGAGATCACCAAGAGTGTGAAGCAGGTAAAACGGGAAAATGCAAGAAATGAGGCCAGAAACAGCGGACGGACTGCCATCAATAAGTCTTCCAGTATCCGTCCCGAAATCAACGTCCTTGGTATGACCGTGGATGAAGCCGTCTCCCATCTGGATAAGTTCATTGATGATGCGTGTCTGGCAAACCTAGGACAGATCACTGTGATTCACGGCAAAGGAACCGGTGCTTTGAGAAAAGGCGTACACAATTATTTGAAGACTTTAAAAAAACAAAAACGGATTTCCGGCTACCGGGACGGGGAGTTCGGCGAAGGAGATATAGGTGTGACCGTGGTGATTCTTTAATTGCCTGTCACATTAAAGCAGCAGGGACAGCAGATGTTCCTGCTGCTTTTGAGAATACCGTAATTTGGGTAGGATGCAGTGATCTGTGCCAGAGTCTTATTGTTCTGTACCTGCTTCATGATCTGATACTTTACAAGATCGTATACTTCAAATAATTTCCTGGTATCTTCTGCATTTCCATAAACCTTCCAGTAGCCTGAAAACAGACAGCCGCGTCCCTGATGCCGGATGAATCCTTCCACATCGCACAGAGGGTATCCAAGAATCAACCCAAGTTCATGGGGAAAACCCCTTTCTCCATTCTTATACTGCCGGAAATTTTTACACAGAACTGAGAAAGTATCACTCAGCCGAACGGAATTATATCCGCAGCTTTTCATAAACTCCTGATGTTCTCTTATCATCAGATAATGTTCAAGTTCATTTTCCCTGTAAAGCAGCCAGACACACCTTTTTACTCCGTCATATATGAGTCTTCTTTGTATACCAGTGCCTGTTAACGCCTGAATAAAAACCGTTGTGTCTTCTCTGCCCAGAGTAACCGAATTTGAAGGCTTTACTCCCGCAAGCACCTGTGCACAGTGCGCTGCAATCCTCATCTGCACATTGTTTTTATAATTTATCTGGTTCCATTCTGATCGGCAGTTCATCCGGCTGCTCCTTCCATCGGTTATATTTCTATACTTTAGGATGACCGCTTCAGAACCTTTCTATGTAAAATTTTATTTATAGAGAATCTCTCTATTGTTTTTAGAAAAATGAAATCATTAATTTTCGCATATATACTCAGCAAAATTCCTCATAGCCTCTGTCTCTGTGGTACCTGCAAGTTTTGCGAGGACTACTGATATCGTCTGCGGCGGATCCAGCGGAAGTACTTTCACCTTGTCTGCCTGAAATATACGGAAATTGCTTTTTGCAAGGAGACTCACTCCTTCCCCCACCGCCACTCCGCTGATGATCGATTCCACTCTTCCGGTCCGTATAATTTCCGGCATAATTCCTGCCTCGTTCAGCAGCTGGATACAGAGCTGATATACAGATGTATAAGAGTTCATGAAAATAAACCGCTCTCCGGCAAGATCCGAAAGCCTGACAAAAGGACCCCCTGCAAGTCTGTGGTTTTCAGGCAGGATTGCCACAAGTTCATCCTCTGTAAATGGGTAGGATACACACCCTAATTTTGAAAACAAATTTTCCCGTGCAATAATATAATCATATTTTTTTTGGCGCAGGCCTACCAAAAGTTCAGCCTCTTCTGCCTCTTCAAAAGAAAAGTCAATCTGCGGGTATGTCTCCGTAAAACTTTTTAATCTGGCTGTCAGGTCATATTGTGTTAAGATTGGCAGTGTCCCGATGCAAAGTTTCTGCTTCTTGTTCTTTCGATAAGGTTCTAGCTTAGAAAGCATCCCCGCATAACATTCGGTGAGACGAAGTGCTTCCTGATAAAATACAGATCCTGCCTCAGTGAGTGAAGCCTTTCTTCTGCTGCGGTCAAACAATGTAATATCCAGTTCTCTCTCCAGCTTCATAATCTTTTTGGACAGTGTGGATTGGGAAATGTTTCTGCATTCTGCCGCTTCTAAAAAGGTTTCATTCTCTACTACGGCAATCACATCATTCAGTTGTTCAAACGTCATAGCCTCCTCCTATTCATTCTGTTTTGGAATCAATTATACTGCAAATCGAATTGATTCACTACCCTCACCTTGCTAAGATAGTCCCAAAAGTACCTCATTTCACATAAAATTCATCGAATTAAAAGAAGGAGAAAGTTCTATGTCTGTTAAAGTTACCGATTTGCGAAGTGCTATTGAACGACTGAAAGAAATGCCGGGACAACTGCTGGAAACCCATGTGCCCGCAGAACCTATGGCAGAGCTCTCCGGCATCTACCGTCATGTAGGCGCCGGAGGAACCGTCATTCGGCCCACGAAGGAAGGACCTGCTATGCTGTTTCACAAAATAAAAGGACATCCTGATGCAAAAGCTCTCATCGGCCTTTTGGCAAGCCGGAAACGGGCAGCGGCTCTGTTAGACTGCCCGCCTGAACAGCTTGGCTGGAAACTGTCTGAATGCGCTGAAAATCCCATTCAGCCTGTTAGCATCAATGGAAAAGGGAAATGTCAGGAAGTGGTTCACAAGGCTGGGTCCGCTGATTTTGACCTAAGAAAACTCGTTCCGGCACCTACCAACACACCCGAAGATGCCGGGCCTTATATTACTCTTGGTATGTGCTATGCCTCACATCCTGACACAGGCCAAAGCGATGTGACCATTCATCGCCTCTGCATCCAGGGAAAGGACGAACTTTCCATTTTCTTTACACCCGGAGCCCGGCATATCGGTGCCATGGCAGAACGGGCAGAAGAACTGGGACAAAAACTTCCGATCTCCATAAGCATCGGCGTCGATCCTGCCATTGAGATCGGTTCCTGTTCCGAACCTCCGACCACACCTCTGGGATACGATGAACTGTCTATTGCCGGAGCTCTCCGCGGCGAACCGGTGGAATTGTGCCAATGCCTTACCGTGAATGAACGTGCCATAGCAAATGCAGAGTATGTAATTGAAGGGGAAGTGATTCCCGGCATCCGGGTTCAGGAAGACCAGAACAGCCATACAGGGTATGCAATGCCTGAATTTCCGGGATATACCGGCCCGGCCAGTGATCAGTGCCGGCTGATCAAAGTTAAGGCTGTCACTCACCGTAAAAACCCTATTTTGCAGACATGCATCGGTCCCAGCGAAGAACATGTGTCTATGGCGGGAATCCCCACAGAGGCAAGTATCATCGGCATGATCGAAAAAGCAATGCCGGGCCGTCTGCAGAATGTATACTGTGCTTCAGCCGGAGGCGGTAAATATATGGCTGTACTGCAGTTCTGTAAAAAAGCACACAGTGATGAAGGGCGTCAGAGACAGGCGGCTCTTCTAGCATTTTCTGCATTCAGTGAGCTGAAACACATTTTCCTTGTGGATGAAGATGTTGACTGCTTTGATATGAATGACGTGCTGTGGGCAATGAATACACGTTTTCAGGGAGATACCGATATTATCACAATTCCCGGTGTCCGCTGCCATCCGCTGGATCCTTCCAACGACCCTGATTTTTCAGCAAGTATCCACGATCACGGCATCGCCTGCAAGACCATTTTCGACTGTACGGTTCCTTTTCACTTAAAGCACCGCTTCAGACGCGCACAGTTTTTAGATTTAAACCCGGAACCATGGTTAAAAGGCTGCAGTGAACACGAGGTATAACACATGAAACAGAAACGATTATTAGTGGGAATCAGCGGAGCATCCGGCATGCCGATTGCTGTGGAATTACTGCGTGCTTTAAAAGTTTCCCAAACAGAAGTCCATCTCATCTGTACAGACAGTGCCGTAAAAACTCTTTCTCTGGAAACAGACAATCCGATAAATGAAATTCAAAGTCTCGCAGATGCCGTCTATGACAGCCATAATATCGGCGCGGCTCCTGCCAGCGGAAGCTTTCCCATGGACGGCATGGCTGTGGTACCGTGCAGTATGAAGACTCTGGCAGGCATTCACAGCGGATACAGCGACAATCTGCTGCTGCGGGCTGCAGATGTAACCTTAAAAGAACGCAGGAAACTTGTTCTCGTCACCAGAGAATGCCCTCTAAGTAATATCCACCTCAGAAATATGTATGAGGTTTCTCAGGCAGGTGCTGTCATTCTGCCGCCTGTTTTAAGCTACTACAATCGTCCACAGTCTGTTGAAGAAATGACAAGGCATATCGTCGGGAAAATTTTAGATCAGTTTGAAATAGAATTTAATGAGTTTCGGCGCTGGGAAGGATGATAAAATGCAGGAACAAATCTCCTTAAAAACTGAGCTATTTGGTCATGAACTCCGTGTCAATGCAGCCCGTTTGGATGAAGGCATTCAGGTAACGATTGCAGGAGGAAGCCATTCTCATATTGGCTCCGTAAGCTTTGTCGGGTATAATGGAACTATTGAAACAATCCAGCTGCCGGGACACAAAGATGCCCACATCAGCACACACTGGGCCAAAGTCTTATGGAATCATTTCAAAGAGCCAGTCTGTGTTCAATGCGGTGTTCATTTTGACAATTTAAGCCATTCTCAGATTAAATATGTTACCGCCTCCTGTAACCGAATGCTGGATACTTTACTGAAGAGTTTGAACTGACCAAAGTTATCTGCAGTATTAGACACCATCAATTCATACTGGAACTGCTATGGGAAAGGGTGTTAGTCCTTTCCCATAAGCCTCCTGTTATCCATCTCAACTAATTCCCTGCCTGTCTGCACATCGGTAATCAGCCCGTCCACAATCTTATGTTTCAGCGCTGAATATATACTTGTCACTTTCTCGGTTCCTTCTGTTACGGCAATCACTTCGGGTATTCTTTTTATCTCATCAATATTTAAAGACATGAGCTGTCTGTTCCATTTACAGTCGATCATTTTCCCATCTCTATCAAAATAATTATAAGAAATATCCCCGATCAGCTGCCTGCTGATATCATTTTTTTCCCGGTTAATCCCATGGAGATAGGACTCTGTCAGCTCGAAATACTGCGGCGAACTGCCAAGTCCTACTATGGCCAGATCCGCATTCCTTGCTTTTTCCATGACACTTTTAATAAAATGCTGTTTCAAAAGTATTTCTTTTGCCTCATGAGAATCCAGAACAATCGGCGCATGCAGCTGGAGGCTGTTTCCCCCACTGTTTTTTGCCATCCTCTCACAAACTACATTGGCCTGGATCTCCCACCGTTCTTCTCCCAGACCGCCGGACATGGGCACAAAAGTCACATGGTCAAACGGCACGCCGGAAGAAAAATTTTCAGCGATCTGGCGTGTAGTATTTCCCGCGGTCATTGCCACATATTTCACGGAAGACAGCTTTCTTGCCAGATATTTTGCTGCTGCCGCTCCCACTGTTTTTACCGGAATTTCACTGTTTTCCACGCTGACGCATACGGCTTCTTTGATCTGAAAACGCTTCTTCAGCTCCTCCTCCAGTTTCCTGTACGGATGAAACTCTTCATCATGAATGATGATCTCAACGATCCCGATCTTCCTAGCCTTTGAAAGCAGTTTAGAGACCAGCGACCGGCTCATATTAAACTTCTTTGCAATCCTCTGCTGTGTCCATTCCTCCTCATAATAAAGCCGTGTGATCTCAGCGAGCATCCTGACTTCCTCTTCATCTGCCATCGTTCTCCCTCCCACAAAAGATGTATTCCCTCTTCCTAATCGATTATAGCAGATTTCAAACCTCCTATCTCGTCAGATCCACTTGATATGCATCCAGCAGCAGCTTTTCCGCCTCCGCATTCCAGCATCCGTTATGTGCTGCACAGGATTCTTCAAGCCTTTTAAACAACGGGTTTGTCTTACCCAGTTCTGCAAAGTCTTCAATGGCAGTCAATGGCAGATCGATCTGTGTATAGATCATCTTCTTGCCTCCCGGAATTTCAGGTACGTGAAGGGTCGTCTCAATAGCACTCTCAAGTCCGCCGATATGTGTCACCATGACTGTGGGACGGATTTTTTTTTGTTCCATCAGCTTGAGGGCATCGTGCAGGTCCTCATTTGTACTGCCGGTAAAACCGACCAGATGGGTATATAAATAATGCACATTGTACATGTTGATCCTCGCGGACAGCTGCTGATCCACAGGGCCCGCGAAGAAATTCATACAGCCGTCTTTTCCAAGCACCTGGTCCGCCTGTTCGATCAATGATTCAATAGGAGCATATACGAAGACATCATCATAACCTTTGCCTCCATTGATTTCTCTTAACTTTTGAACTACATCTGCATATTTCCCTGCGTTTAAAAATACAAGTTCTTTCTGGTTTCCCGATGCCAAATCAAACATTTTTTTCGCCCTGAAAAGTCTTTCCTCCGATACGTCCACAGCGACGATCTTTGAAGGGCCGTTTTCCAGCTGAAGGGCATAGTCGATACATTCCAGGCCCATCGGTCCGCAGGCGCCGAAGATCACAAGGCTCCCTCCCGGTTTTACTCCCATCCTGTGTTCGTGGTCTTCCTCCGATGTGTGGTACATCCTGCGGTACCCTGCGATAATGCAGGCTGTGGGCTCAGACAGGGAAGCCTCAAAGAAAGAATCTCCCTCAAACGGTATCAGGCATCCGTGTTCCATCACCTCTGCTGGTAGAATACAGTATGTACAGTCTCCCCCATAGGTTTCATAATAGTAACCTGCTGTTTTCAGCCGGCCATCCTGAGTCACGGCAGGCAGGACCGTAAATTTCTGTCCGTTTCTGTACTCCCCTTTCCATTTCTCTCCCACCTCTATGATCACTCCCGACATCTCATGGCCGATGACCGACGGGTGTTCAGAGAGATCCGGCCTGGCCCGTTTATGGGAGACCCCCTGTTTTGCCAGCTTATAAGTAGACATACACACGCTGTCGGAAATAATCTTTACCAGTATTTCGTCTTCTTTCAGCGGCGGCAGTTCAAAAGTATCCAGCCTTAAATCATCTTTTCCGTAAAGTCTGATTGCTCGTGTTTGCATAGTTTGCACCTCTTTCTTAAGTTTCAGGTTTATCCTTAAATTCACCCCCATCATAAGGACCTTATCTGCTCTTCGTCAATCAAAAGTGAAGACTTGGAACATTTGTTACAGAACCGTACAATTTTATGTATTCATTTCAATACAATCGTAAATTATGTTCCAAAACATTGAGAATAATTGACTTCCCTTTGTGCCCGGGATAGTATCAGCATATGTTAAGAGTTCACGTGAAACCACTTACTGATTTTTCTCATATCAAGGAGGTGCAAACCGCTTTATGCTTACTTATGTTCTTGGATTTTTAATGGTAACCATGGCAGCTCAGGCAGCCCTTGGCTGGTTCCAGATCAAACGCATGTATCAGTCTATGGAAGATCTGAAAAGGAGTTACCGCCACACCCCGTATATTTTGGCCATTGGCTCTGCCAAATCCGGTCTTACCTTCCGGCCGGGCGTGATCGTGATCGTTGTGGTCAATGATTCGGATGAGATTGTTGATTACTACGAGATGAAAGGCCGCACCGTATTTTCCAAATTCGTTCAAAAGAATGATTACATTGGCTGCTCTGTGAATACCGCCGGAACTTTCATGAAACGGAAGAATGAAAAGGCCGCCTTTGCATCAGCCTTGGAACAAATTGCCGGAAAACGAAAAACTGCTGTCTGTCCATGTTAAGGAGGATGAACTTATGAATGTATTTGTAAAACTAGCCGAAGGATTTACCGGCATCGTGTCTGCCGGAGGTGAAAACCTAATGGGCCTGATCACCGGAATCCTTCCGAACCTGCTGATTCTGCTCACGTGTATCAACGCCATCATTACACTGGTAGGAGAAGACCGGGTCATGAATTTCTCTAAGAAACTGACCCGTTTCCGCCTGCTCCGCTACACTCTGCTGCCTGTGATTTCTCTGTTTTTCCTGACCAACCCTATGTGCTATACCATGGGACGGTTTGTGGAAGAAGACCAGAAGCCCGCCTTCATCGACGCCTGCTTCTCCTTCGCCCATCCGATCACCGGACTGTTTCCTCACGGAAATGCGGGAGAGCTGTTTGTCTGGACCGGTATCGCCGCCGGTGTCACAAAACTCGGTTATTCCACGATACCTCTGGCTATCCGTTATCTGCTGGCCGGTGTCATCGTTATCTTTATCAGGGGAAATGCCACAGAATTCCTTACCAAAAAAATCATGGCGAAGAATAGAGGAGGTGCTGCAAAATGAAACCAGCCGTAACCATCACAAAAGGCTCCAGCGGATGGGGCGGACCGCTGACGGTCTGTGAAACTGAAACAAGAAAAGTTGTCGCTTCTGTCACCGGGGGATCGATCCATCCGTTAGCTGAGAAAATAGCAGATCTCCTTGGAGTTCCAGTCGTAGATGCCTTTAATAATAAAGTAGAACCCGACACGATCATTATTGCAGTTGTAGACTGCGGAGGAACTCTGCGATGCGGTGTTTATCCGAAAATGGGAGTCAAGACCATCGACATTCACCCTATTTCTCCCTCAGGCCCTTTGAGCAAATACATAAAAGAAGACAATTTTGTCTCAGGCTGTACACTGGATTGTATTTCTCTGAACGGGGAAGCAGTGTCTTTGGAGAATGAAGAGGCTGAAAAACCGGCTTCTGAAATTCCTGTGCCTCAGGCCCCAGAGCCGAGCGGTCCGGAAGGCAATAAGTTCTTTAGCTTCATTACAGGCATGGGCCGGGGAATCGGAAGTATCGTCAACGTATTTTATCAGGCCGGCCGGGATACCCTGGATATCGTTCTGAAAAATATCCTCCCATTCATGATCTTTGTCAGCATCATGGTGGGGATCATCAACTATACCGGAATCGGAGATCTTCTTGCCAATACCATCAAACCTCTTGCAGGAAGCCTCCCCGGACTTCTGGGATTATCCGTATTTTGTGCAATCCCATTCCTGTCACCGGTCTTAGGACCTGGCGCAGTCATCGCACAGGTCGTCGGTGTTCTTCTCGGTGTGGAAATCGGAAAGGGAACAATCCCGATTGCCTATTCCCTTCCCGCACTTTTTGCCATCAACTCTCAGGTTGGATGTGATTTCGTGCCTGTCGCACTGACTCTTGCCGAAGCAGAGGATGAGACCGTAAGTGCTGGTGTTCCTGCCATGCTCTTTACAAGGCTTGTGACCGGACCGGCCGCTGTGCTGGTTGCATACCTTCTAAGCTTTGGACTTTACAGCTAAGATACAAAAAAACATTCAAACTGCGTCCTAACAGTTTGAATGTTTTTTCTTTTATGATATTGTTTTTGACTTCCACTCCTTCATGAGACTCTGAAATTCCGGATTTCTCTGAAGAAATCCAAACTCCTTATTGCCAGGATCAAGGAACTCACTTAACAGCTTTGGAAGTATCGTCTCACCAAAATTTTCACTGCTTTTCTTATCCGTCATGTGCCTGTACAAAGGAGACCTGTCTAATTCCCATGGCTCAAGGACTGCCGGGATCATCTCTTTTAATATTTCCACACAACGACCGGTATCTTGTCTGGCAAGCGCAAGCTGAAGCGACGCCGAGTAAGAACCAAATCTCCATAAGCCAAATAATCCGGCTGTCTGCCTTGATATTTCCGCAATCTCTTCCGCATCAGTATCCCGGCCTTCTTCAAGTGCTATAATCATAGAATCCAGCAAAGCAGACTGGATCTCATTTAATTTCGTCATAAGCTTCCTCTCCAGTATGTTTGCCGCTTCCTTCCACTGCTTTTGTTTCATATACAGCCTCACCTGCATCTGCCTTTTATCCATCATAGACCCGGCTTCTTCCGGCAGCTGCTTAAGAAGTTCTTCCGCCTTTTCATATTCCTTTCTGTCAATGTATTTAAGGATCAGCAGGGAATTAGCTCTGTCTCTAATCTGCTCATCCGTGCTCTTCGCTGCCCGTTCGTATAGTTTTTCAATTTCGCCCTTAAATGCGGGATGTTCTTCTTTGGCATACATACCCAAAATCCCTTTCAGCGTTACGGCAATATTCAGGACCAATAAATGACAGGAAGGATATTCGTGCACCTTATCCATTCCCATTCTAAATGCATGTTCTGCCCCATTTTCAGCAGCATCCACAGCCAGTTTATTTAAAAAATCCCCGATCTCCTCACGTGTTGGCTCATTTTTAAAAGAAAGCAGTGTGTTTAAATCCGTATCTAATACACGGGCCAGCGCAGGCAGCAGCGTAATGTCCGGATAAGACGCGGCCTTCTCCCACTTGTTGACCGCAGGCGCAGAGACCCCCAGTAAAGATGCCAGCTGTTCTTGTGTAAAACCTTTTTTTATCCTCAATTCACGTATCATTTCATTTATTTTCATAGATGCCGCCTCCCTTCCTGTTTAAATTGTATCAGCCCTCTTTTCTTCCGACAATTGAAAGATTCTTTCTTTTATGATTCATAAAATTAACTGTTGGTTATTTTTCTAAAACCAAAGAGAGAAGGCCCAAAAGGCCTTCTCATGACAATATTTCTTTAATTTGTGCGATTGAGTTTCCCTGTTTTTTAAGCTCCTGGATCAGAGAAATTCTCTCTATACTTTCCTCCCGCTTGTATCTTCGGGTTAAATTTTCTTCTTCCTGTTCAAATGGAAGGATCTCCTCCTCCGTGTAATATTTTAATGTGCTGTAACGGCAGCCGGTCAAACGGACTAATTCCCCAACTGTCACATACTCGGATGAAAGGATCTTTTCCATACTCCTCTGCCTGGACATGCAATCACCTAATAATACACCGGAACCAGGCTGGCGCCCTGGATCGGAATATGATAGGCTGCTTTTGTCATAGGGAAGATGCGGTAATAGCTGTTGTCAATGCGCAGCAGTGTCTCCCGTCCGTTTTTAACTTCCTCCGCATAATGTCCCCGTTCGGATAAATAACAAAGCACTTCTTTTCTTCTGTCTGCTACCGTAGTACCGAGAACCACAAAATCAATAAAGATCGCGCTTCTTCTCTCTAAAAATGGGAACATGAGATTGACTCCCTCAAGGTACGGATTTTGAAACAGATTCTTTTTTGCCTTTAAAAAGCTTGTGCTGAAATTACTTAACACACTGTGAAATTCTGCTTCAAACAGCCTTCTGAAGCAATCATTTTGGGATGAGATATCTCCAATCTTTTGTTTCACCAATATCTGCTCTGAAGAGGAAAACACCTCAGACATCAGACAGGATTCCCGGAACATCCACAGCAGACAGACACTCTCTAAAGACGGTTCCCCTTCCTCCAAAATCTCGGCTCGTATACTTTCCACTACTTTTCTGTACTCTGTCTGGCTGGTCCGATACTCCGTAATCTTCACCCCGGCAGTCTCATAGTTCATATCACAGGCAATCAGCGCCGGAACTTCTTCCAATGCCCCTTCCTGTTTTAAAGTTAAAACTGTTTCCTTCTCTATCTCTTTTAATTCTTTTTTCCCAAGTTTTTTAACCTGTTGTATGAGTTTCGTTAAACCTTCCTTAAAGACAATCGGTTCTCCGCTTTGTATCTCAGCCAGCAAAGGCTCCAAAGCCGTGAGGGCAGCAATCCCCCGGAGCACAGCGCTCTTTGCCTGCGTATAGTGATTCGCCTCCAGTGTGTCCAAACCTGCCAATGCAGCCTTTTGCGGCAATCCATAATCCCTCATAAGTAACAGCCCCTTTCCCGTATACTTACTACTTATTACTTACTACTTACGATTTAATTATAACACAAAGTTTCATAAAGTAAATGAATATGTTCTGAAAAACAAAAAAACTGCCTGTAAAAACAGACAGTTTTCATAATAATATAAAAGCGGGTGATGGGAATCGAACCCACGTGATCAGCTTGGAAGGCTGGAGTTCTACCATTGAACTACACCCGCATCTTTCAGACAAGTGATAGTATAGCAAAACTAAATCTAAAATGCAAGAACTTTTTCAAACTTTTTTGAAATAACTTCTCACTGCAGCTTTCACAAAGAAAGCTGTCCCCAGGCTCGCAGCAGATACAAAAAGAAACAATACCGGCACTGAGACTCCGGCCTCTAAGATCTGTCCAAACAAAAATTGTCCGGGAGGGATCGCTGCCGTGGCTGCTGCCGTAGAAAATGCACTGGTCTTTCCAAGCATAATTCCGGGAACCGCCTGCTGCATATAAGTCAGTGATATGACATTAGAGAGTCCAAGGGAAAGCATAACAAGAAATCCCCCCGCCGTAAAAGCCATTAGGTTCAGGAAAGCTGCCTCTGAAAGGATACCTGAAAGGCACATGAAAAGAAAAGCTGCCGGCATCAGATAAAGTATCCTGTGGATTCCGCCCATTGAAAAAAATCCCGGATAAGCGCTGATCAGCATGCCTCCCGTGATCATTCCCAGGACAATGATCCCTTCTGCGGTGCCGTAAACTTCCGAGGACATTCCAAGGACATTTTTTATATAATGAGGCGCCGCCACAGAAAAAACCGGAACAATAAAAAGATTTGACAGACCGTAGGAGATGATCATCTTTAATACCACGAGCCTTGACTTCTTTAAATATAAAAAACCTTCGTACATTTCTCTTACACTGCCTGCCAGTGACACCTTCTTTCCGGTGTTTCCTGTTTCTTCCGGCAAATGCAGAAAACCTTCCATCAGTGCCGATACAAAGAAGCTGATGCCGTTTAAAATAACAATCCAGCGGATGCCCAGGAGTCCGTAAATCATCCCGGCTGCGACAGGCCCTGCGAAATTTGCGGCTGAACCGATCTGCTGAATGATCCCATTAGCCCTGTAAAGCTGCCTGTCCGGCACCGCCAGAGGAACAGAAGCCGTAACCGCGGGACCATATACAGTGCTCGCGCAGGATAGAAGAATCATGATCACTGTAATGATAACCGACCGGTCATTTCCGGAAAATAAAACAGCCGCATAACATGTGATCACGACTCCGCTGAAAATGTCACAACCGATCATAACTTTCTTTTTTGAAAACGAATCTGTTATTTTACCGGCGGCAGGTGCAAGCAGTACATACGGCAGCATGGACACTGCAAGAACTGCGGCAAATAGTTCGGGACTTCCTGTAAGGTCCAAAAGATAAAGGGACATGCCGAACCTCTGCACCGCGCTTCCAAGCAGTGAGATCAGCTGTCCCGCTGCAATGATCGCAAAGTTCTTTTTTATCCGCTGTGTGCTCATTCTAAGTCGTACTCCGTACAGACAGGGTAAGTTCCGTCCTCACTCATGCGCAGCTTTGCACGGATTCCATAGAGAGTCTTTAAATGCTCCTCTGTGATGACATCCGCCGGAGCCCCTTCAAATACCGCACGCCCATCTTTCATCCCAATGATATGGTCTGCAAATCTGGACGCATGGTTGATCTCATGAATTACCATCACGATCGTTGTATCGTTTTTACGGTTCAGCTCCTTCAAAAGCGTTAAAATCTCCAGCTGATGAGACATATCAAGATAAGTAGTCGGTTCATCCAGCACAAGGATCCCGGTCTCCTGTGCAAGTGCCATAGCGATAAACGCCCTCTGACGCTGGCCGCCGGACAAAGATTCTGCCGGCCTGTCCTGGAATTCACAAATTCCTGTGGCATCCATGGCCCAGCGTATAACCTGATGATCATGTTCAGAAAGTCCGCCCATGGGCTTCTGATAGGGAAACCTTCCGTAGGCCACCAGCTCTTTTACCAGCAGTCCCTCCGGTACATGCGGGCTTTGGGGCAGTACAGCCATCTGCTTTGCCGTTTCTTTTGGCGCCATCTCCCTAAGCTTTGCACCGTTGATCAGGATCTCTCCCCTCTTTGGCCTGAGTATCCCCGCCGCTGTTTTGATCATAGTGGATTTTCCGCATCCGTTTGCCCCCACTACAATGGTAATCTTTCCTCCCGGGATATTCAGGTTCAGTTTTGGAATCACAACCGTGTTTTCATATGCAGCGGTGATATCCCGAAGCTGAATTGTTTGTTCTTTCATTTTCTATCCTTACCTTTCTTTCATCAGCAAATACAGGAAATAGGGTACCCCGATCAGCGAGATCATAATGCCTGCGGGTATTTCCAGAGGCGAAAACAGGTTCCTTGCGAGTGTATCCGCGCCGAGCACTAAAATGCCGCTCAGACAGGCGGCAGCCGGTATCTGCCGCCTGTGTACAGGTCCTGCAAGACGTTTTGCCAGATGAGGACCTATAAGGCCCGCAAATGCAATATTTCCGGCCACCGATGTGGCACAGGCGGCCAGACAGACTGCAAGCACGAGGAAAATCTTCCTCTCCCGGTTTACGCGCACTCCCAGCCCTGCGGCCAGTTCATCTCCCAGATCCATGACATCCAGTGTTCTGTTTTTATAAAACACGATCCCGATCAGCACTGTGATGGCCGGTGCTGTTATGGCTGCGTAGGTCCAGCTGCTGCCCCAGAGACTTCCTCCGATCCATGACAGGGCCTGATTATAGTCTCCTTTGGACATATTCAGCTGATATAGCGTGATCAGAGCAGTAATGCCCGTATTTACGCCGATTCCGGCTAAGATCAGCCTTGCGGGCTTTAACCTTCCCTTTTCTCCGGCAAGAGCATAAATACAGAGAAAGCTTGCAAAAGCCCCTGCCGCTGCCGCCAGCGGCATCAGCAGAACAGTTCCCAGACCCAATGCCGTATAATAGCTGGCACTCTGTACAGAAATCAAAAGGACCACCGCCAGGGCGGCCCCCGCATTAATGCCGATAATACCCGGTTCTGCCAGTTCATTTTTTGTGATACTCTGTAAAATACAGCCGGACACAGCCAGCGCCGCGCCGACAAGCACTGCCGTCACTGCCCTCGGGAGCCTCAGATCAAAGACAGCAATCTTCTGCATCCCATCTCCCTTCCCGAGAAGCGTCTTTAAAACTTCCCCTGCGGTCATCGAATAGCTTCCATACATCAGTGCCCCGACAAAAACAGCGGCCAGCAAAAGGACGAGCAGAATGAACGCCGTCCGTCTTCTTTTTCTCATTGGTTTTTCTCCTTTCGGATCATCCACAGAAAGACCGGTACTCCTAGGACAGAAGTGATCAGACCCACCGGCGTTTCATACGGCTGGTTCACCAGTCTCGCGGCAAGGTCTGCCCACACCATCAGGACACTTCCTCCCAGAAAGCAAAGCGGCAAAAGCTTCCTGTAATCATTGTCCGCCAGCTTTCTTGTCATGTGCGGGATGATCAGCCCCACAAACGCAATATTGCCTGCGCCCGCCACACAGACCGCACAGACCGGTATCAGCAAAAGTATGGAAATCAGCCTGATCCTGGCCGGCCGGACGCCAAGTCCTGTGGCCGCCTCGTCTCCCAGGCTTAAAATATTTATGCTCCCCGCCAGCGACAAAGACAGGATCAAAGCCATGATTCCTGCCGGAATCAGCATACCCACGTGCCCCCATGAAATCGCCCTGAATCCTCCGGAAACCCAAAAGGCCAGCTCCTGGGAACGGTTTCCCAGGATGCCGATCAGAGACGACAGAGAAAGAAAAAAAGTCCCCAGTGCGGTCCCCGCCAGCAGAAGCCTTGAAATGCTTAGATTCGCCGTTCTGACACAGAACCCCAGCACCAGGATGCCCCCGAGAAAAGCCCCGAGGAGCGCAGATACCGTTATGCTGAAAAGACCGGAGACCGCGGGCAGAACGCTTGCCGCGGCTACGGCCAGTGAGGCCCCCTGTGTCATTCCCATGATCGATGGCTCTGCCAGCGGATTCCTGATCACTCCCTGCATGACGGCCCCGGAAAGTGCCAGCATCCCTCCAGTGAGTGCCGCTGCAATCGTCCTTGGAAGCCTCACTTCTCTGATCAGCTTAACATCCAGTGAGGCTCCTCCCTCTGTAAGAGCTGAGACGACCGTATCAAACGGCAGCTTTTTCGCTCCCAGAGAAACAGCCAGAAACATCCCCGTAAACAGGAGAACCGTGAAGACTGTGAGAAAAACAGCAGTCTTCTTAGTCATTCATTTTCTCCATCAGGCCATTCATTTCATCCAGGAATGCGAGCCGTCCAATAGAACTGTATCCCTGATTAAAGTATGGGCTGGCCGGCAGTTCCGCCACGTGCCCCTGTTTTACGGCAGGAAGCTGTTTCCATACTGAATTTTTCTTTAAAGCAGCCATGTCATCCTTCGTGCCTACCGCAAGGATATAGTCTGCCTCAATAGAAGCCAGGCCTTCATAAGATACAACCGGGAGACTGATATCCTTTTGCTTCGGCAGTCCTTTCGGTCTTTTAAGCCCCATATCATCATACAGAATACTTCCGATTCCGGCTTTGTCATAGACAAAGATCTGTCCTCCGCTGGCAAGGATGGAAAGATAGGTTTTGTCGTCTCCCATAACCTTTTTAATTTCTCTCCCTTTTTCCGCTGCTTTTTTCTCATACTGATCAAGCCATTTCTTTGCCGCATCTTCTTTGTGCATGATTTTTGCGACTGCTTTCACGTCTTCTTTCCAGTCTGTCTGAGCAAGTTTCAGCATGACCGTTGGCGCAGCTTTCGATAACTGTTGATACATCTTTTCCTGAACAGAGGAAATAATAATCAGATCAGGTTTCAATGCCAGAATTTTTTCAACATCCATTTTATCCTGCATACTGTAGCCAAGGATCTCAGCATTCTTTAATGTCTTTTCCAGATAAGCGGGATACTTTGTATAATCATAGGCATCTGAATTGGCAGTTCCGATCACGGAATAGCCGAGAATAGAGAGGATGTCGCTGTTGCCGCTGATGTCAACGATCCTTTTAGGATCAGCAGGTATTTCCACCTTCCCCTTTGCGTCTGTTACCGTAACTGTCTTTTCCTTCTTTTCAGCCTGTTTCTCATTCTTCCCTGAGCATCCGGCCAGCAGCGCTGTCATAATGGCCAGAATAAATATGACCGTGATCATTTTTGATTTTTGAATTCCCATTGTACTTCTGTCCTTTCTTCCTGTATACTACCTTTAGTTAGTTTTGTCTAACAACCTCGCAACGTATTGTACCTGAGCCCATGACGCTTTTCAATAAAACAGAATTTGTTCATCCCTTTGCATAAATTCTGCACCATGTATGATAAATAATGAAAGGAGCCTATTCTATGATAGTTACATCCAGTAAAGCTTTCCGGGAGGAAGTGCTCAGACAGCTCCATTTTCAGCCTTCTGACAGGGGCCACTGTACATTGTTCCGAGATCTGTCCGCTCCCGAAAATGGTTATTTTCTGTTTTATTCCCGTCCTGGTTATTATGAGCTGGGAATCGCAGATTATACAGTCCCAAAGGATTTTCAGATCCGGTTCGACAACCCTGAAGCTATGATCAGATTCGGAATTGTGTATGAAGGCCGCACAAAGTTCCAGCTTAAAAATCAGCAGGTTTCCTCCTTTACTCCTTCATCTTTTTTTGTTGCTGAAAAGAACTTGAAGGGAAAGCAGATCTGGCACAGAGGACAGCATTTTCACGGGACAGAGATCACGCTCCACGAAGCCTACCTTAGCCAGGTTATCTCTGAATCCTTTCCCGAAGCGCTGTGTATGGAAGATTTTAAGATGAATCATACGTATCATTACCTGCCTCTTCCAGTCATTTCCGTCATTCATCAGCTGAACAGCCTGTCTGCTTCCGGCCGTCTGACGCCCTTGTATTTAGAGAGCAAAATTCTGGAATGTACTGCGCTTTTATCAGAAGAAATCAAGAAGCCAAAAGACAATGTATTTGCACATCAAATAGATTATGGGACGATACAGATTGGTGCAGGCCGGACTTGCCGTCTTACTGCCTCTGACATTCAGTCTATTCAGAAAGCCCACGATATCCTGACCGAACAGGCAGTTCATCCACCTACTATTGAAAAATTAAGCAGGATGGTCTTTTTAAATCAGCAGAAACTGAAGGCCGGTTTTGCAAAACAGTATCACATGGGCATCGGAGAATACACCACCAGCCTGCGAATGGCCATGGGCGCCAGTCTTCTCTCCTCCACAGACCTTTCCGTGAGTGATATTGCAAAAAAGACAGGATATAGGTACAGCGGAAATTTTTCTAAAATGTTTAAAAAATATTATGGAGTCAGTCCTCTGGAATACCGCAGGCACCATTAGATCTTGAATTCCTAATGATTTATATCTATAATATTTCTGAAAAGGGAATTATCATCATTTGTTACACAAAAGAAAAGGAGGATTTTTATGATTAACGCTTATAAAGCATTCTGGAAACGTTATTTTGATTTTAAAGGAAGAACATCCCGCGGAAACTACTGGTGGGCGGTGTTAGCACAGTTTATCGCTACATTTTTGGTTGGATTCATAGCCGGGATGCTGGATATCTCTGCTCTTCAGACATTGTGGTCTCTGATCATTTTAATTCCCGGTATTGCGATGTGTGTACGTCGTCTTCACGATATAGACCGCCCCGGATGGTGGATCATACTCATGTATGTCCCATTAATTTTAACCATGGCGAGCATTACTATGACGACAGCCTCTTTGCTGCTGAACACAGACAGTACTGCTGCCGGTGGATTCGGTCTTCTAACCATGGTATTGGGAATTATCACTTTGATCGCAGCTGTTTACTTCCTTATTCTGTTTATAAGAAAAGGTACAGAAGGAACGAACCGCTATGGTATGCCGGATAATGACTAAGGGTTCTTGCTAGCTCAAGCAACTTACAGCGATGGTGTTTTCCTTTCATACATATTTATCTTATTTCAAAAACCAGGAGACAGCGAGGGCAATCGCTGTCTCCTTTTTAACATCTGTTTTTCTGTGGAGAAAAACTATCAGGTGTTACCGTATGTTCTTAAAATGTGATAATATTTCGGAATTTATCCCCTTTTATCGCTGATTCCAAAGCGTCTTTTATGTTTTCTGCCGGATATACCCCGCTGATAAATGGCTTCAGGTCAATAACACCTGAGGATACCATCTGAGATGCCCTCATAAAATCCCTGTCGTTAGAATTTGCTGTGCCGAGGATCTGCACAGATTTTCCATGCACCCAGTTAGGGTCAAACGGAACCGGTTCTGCCGGATGGATCGAGCTGTAAAGTACGATTTTTCCTGCATTGCTCACACACTTAAATGTATCTTCTACCACTGCCGGTATCGGTGTCGTGTCAAAGATCACCTGTGCTTTGATGCCGCCGGTCAGTTCTTTCACCTTCTGTTCCAAATTTTCTTTTGCCGGATTAATCACGGCTTTTGCTCCAAGGGATCCTGCCATCTCGAGTCTTTCTTCATTTACATCAGATACAATGACCTTGGCTCCCCTTTTTGTACAGACAGCTGTGTGCAGCAGCCCCATAATACCGCAGCCGATAACCAGAACTGTGTCTCCCAGGCTTACCTGGGCAGTCTCTACACTGTGCACCACACAGGATACCGGCTCAATGATACACGCTTCTTCCGGGGAAACGCCGCTGTACTTAAACATGCAGTCTGGAGAAACCAAAAGATATTCACTGAACCCGCCCATTCCTCTGTACGGAAGGCCCGGGAGATGTGCACTGTGGTCAAAATGTTCACAGCTTTGTTCATTACCGCTCTTACAGTAAAAACAATTACGGCACGGAAGTGTGACTCCCACTACTACTTTATCTCCAACACTCCACTCATTTTTATTTACTTCATTCCCCATCTCTTCGATGTGTCCTGCTATTTCATGTCCTCCTATAAAAGGAAATTCAACTTTATTGACTCCTGTATAAACTCTCTGCTCCCATGTGCAGATTGCCGCCGCGTCCACTTTGATCAAGACTTTATTTCCTGATGCCGAAGGCCTATCATACTCTTCAAGTCCCACTTGCTTTATATCCGTAAATACGGCTGTTTTCATTTTGCTGTTCACAATCATTCCTCCTGTCTTAGCCTAAAATACCTGTCAGCCCCAATACCGCACCAATGATAACCAGAATCAGCATTACATAGGTGGATTTCATTTTTTTATTCTTTAATAAATATAAGGTCAGCAGCGTGATTCCCAAAGGTATCATACCCTTTAATAATTTATCCAGAACATCTGCCTGAAGAGCCAGCTTGGTAGCTCCAACCTTAATATTCATATGGGATTCGGCAGTTACATAGTTTGCTGTCAGAGATCCAAGTACCGTAGCTCCCATAATAGATGCCGCTGAGATCAGCTGTTTCATTTTACCTCCGCCAAGGATTGCCTCAACTCCTGTTTTCCCTGTCTTATACCCCCTCATATACATAAAGTAAGCGATAGGAAGCATGATACCCGCCATTAAAGCTGCAAATGCAAACGCTCCCATAACATTTCCTCCTGAAGCAATACTGATACCTACTGCCAGAAGAATGGGCTGCAGGGTCCCCTGCCACAGAGTATCACCTATTCCTGCCATAGGTCCCATCAGACCTGTTTTTACACTATTAATAGCGTCATCTGTAACATTTGCACCATTGGCACGTTCTTCTTCCATTGCCACAACCATTCCATTGATGATTCCTCCAAAGTGAGGCTCTGTATTATAAAATGACATATGGCGTTCCATAAACTTTTGCTGTTCTTCTTTATCCCCAGGATATAATTTTTCCGGAAGATGGGACATAGACTGAAGAACACCGCTGGCCTGGAGACGTTCATAGTTATAGTTTGAGTGTGAAAAAAAGGTCCATTTCCAAAACGCCTTCAGCACGTCTTTTTTACTTAAGTGGATTTTCTTATCTTCTGCCATTTTTATTTCCCTCCTTTATTCGAAATCGTCATCAAAATCATCGTCGAAACTGTCTGCTCCTGCTGTTGCTGCTGCCGTCTGCTTTTCCTCTGCCAGAGCTACCACCCCAGTGTAAATATAAGCAACAATACCTGCGATGATGGCGATCGGCATAGTATCCAGATTCAAATATACTGCGATAATAAATCCAAGTACATACCACAACAGGATTCCAGGTTTACTGATCGCTCTCAGATTCATGGCAATACCAATGGCCGGCAGCAGTCCGCCAATGACTTCCAAAGCCTGCAGCGGCCGGCCGCTCAGAGCATGAATGATGTTTGTGACCACATCAGATCCAAAATAACATCCAAGGGCTACCGGTATACATCCGATAATGAAAGCAAATACTTGAGGCGGTACAATATGAAGAAATTTGGCTTTTTTCATATTTCCTTCTTCTGCCGCTTTATCAATCATATGTACAAAGAACACATCAACTGTCATATGAATGACCCAGATAATGGTTCCCAAAAGACCAATGGGCACTGCCAGTGCGATAGCTGCCGTTGGTTTAACTCCCGCCACCATAGCTAAGGCCGTTCCCAATGTTCCTGCAAGACCCGGATCCGTGGGAGGTGCCCCTCCTGCTGAAATATAAGCAATAAACGGAAGCTGAATTGCCGCACCGATGATGGCTCCCTGAACCGGATCTCCCAAAATAAATCCTACTAAAACACCAGATACCAATGGTTTTTGGATAATGGTACTACCCAGCAGGGTTAACCACGGGGTACCATTGATTCCAAGGTAATACACAATTCCGATGAGAACTGCCTGAACAACTGAAATACTCATAATTTTTCCACCTTTCTTTTATAACAGCTTTGCTACATCTACCTTTGCGTCTTCCGCGATGATCTGGATTTCTGTGCGGCATCCGCTGTCAACAATCTTCTTTAAAATCTCCCGTTCTTTTTCTGAGGCTGAAATATTTTTATAAAATTTTTCCCGCCCGCTGCCTGCTCCCATGCCGCCGATATTTAAATGATCGAACTCTATTCCCTGCTTCATGAGTTTTAAAATTGTTTTCGGATACTTAACCAGAATAATTACTTTATCATCAGGCTTGAATCCTTTTTTAAGCCTTGCGGCTGCCTTTTCTGCTGTAAATACTCCGAGGCCAACATTGCCGGGAACAGCATTTTTTAATACCGTCTTCATAAACGGATCTGCTGCCGTTTGATCATCGATCACCATAATTTTATTGGCACTTGTAAAGTTCAGCCACGATGTCATTACCTGTCCGTGAATCAGCCTGTCATCAATTCTTGTCAAAACAACTCCCTGCATTTTGTTTCCTCCTAAATCTCATCCATATCTGTGTCATTGAGCATTTCTTCATACTGCTTATGCAGAAGCACAACCGGCTGGTTCCCTGCTTCCTCACATAGATCAGTCAGCTCATCTAAACTGCATTGATCCCTCATCATAGCCGCCTGCACCACCATTCCCATACTGACACCTGCAATGGCTTTAAAGTTCTTCATATCTGCCATGCATTTCATCACCATATTGGATGGGCTTCCTCCAAGGATATCCACAAAAGCCAGCACTCCATCCCCATCATCAAGTTCTTTTATTGCTGTTCTGATCTTCTGCTCAAGTTCCTCTATTCCGTCTCCGTGATACAGTCCAATCGTTTTCGCCTTTTCCTGTTTTCCAGCAATCAGCTCCACTGCATTTAACAATCCTTCCGCAAAGCATCCATGGGTTGCGATCAATATTCCAACCATTCCCGCTCCTCCTTTTTCTTTATAAATTCATCATAGCAGGGCATGGCTGAAAATGTTTTCTTGTTTAGGCTGTCTCTGTCGATGTATATCCGTTGAAATATAGGAAAAATGAATGTTTTTGCATAAAAAAAGAATGTGAAAATCCAGTAATTTCCTTTTCACACTCTAGTGTTACATCTATTTATTTACTTACTACATCCATAAATGGCTGGATCATAGAAGAAAAGACAGTTAACAAAAACCCCGGAGACCAGTCCTCTCCGGGGTTTTTTTGTCACAGTGGACATACTTCAATTTTCTTACTGCCTTTATAATACCCATTTTAGTAATAATTGTAAACTTCTATTTAAGTCTAAACTTAAAGATTTAAATAATCAATCAGCGTTCTTGCAATGATCTGCAGTGGCAGCCTGGATACGATATCAAAATCCTCAATGGTCTTGTTTCTCTGGTTATATCCCAGGACAGACAAGTCTGAATAATCTTCTAAATCTGTCTTTGGCAGGCAGCAGCAGGTCACCACATTTGCACCTACCTTCTTCGCATTTTGGGCAGTCAACAACAGCTCCGGTGTACTGTTTTTTATAGAAAAAATAATGATCAGATCCCCGTGCCTGAACAGTTTATCCGACTTTTTCATAACCTCTGAATCTGACAGCATATATGCATTATACCCGAGCAGCTGAAGCTGCAGTTCCACATCTTTGGCAATCCATGCGGTAGAACCTCTTGCAATAATATAAATCTTTTGTGCCGTCTTAATAAAACGCACTACCTTGAGGATCGTCTCCGCTTTCAGTATTTCAATGGTTTTCATGCACTCTGTGACAGACTTCTGAAAAATCTCATTGACAATCTCTCCCTCCACCATATCTTCTATCATTGCAGAAAGTTTATAGCGTAGCTCCGAGAGACCGTTATACCCACACTTTCTGACAGCCCTTGATACAGTCGGAGGAGAGGTAAAACTCTTTTCGGCAAGTTCAGTGATCGTCAGCTTTAAAAACTGATCTTCATGTTGATTGATATACTCTATCACTTGCCGTTCGGCTTCTGTAAGCCCGCTTTCCAGTTCTTCTGTAATCTCAACTATCATAACCTATATTTCCCCTCTCTCGCTAAAAAAATAGTTGTCTGGTATGGCCATTACAAAAATACATGAAAAACCACCTTATAACGACCAGGTAATAAGGGTGGTTTTTGGCTTTTCTAAATTAATGATATATCATATATATGGAGGCCATCCACCCTTTAACAGCTGCTCTCCCTAAATAATATAACAATATTTGTAAATCTCCAATGTTTTATCAAAAAAGAACCCTGCCACAGTCTGTACAAGGTTCTTTTCTTTTATCAATATCTCTAGCAGATCTCCGCTCCCGCCGGCATATCTTTCTCCGGCACAACCAGAGCCTGCTCACCCTTTTCATTTTCCGCACAGAGCAGCATTCCCTCAGAAAGCACACCCGCAAGCTTGGCAGGCTTTAAGTTTACCAATACCATGACTTTCTTGCCGACCATCTCTTCCGGCTTGTAGTATGCTTTAATTCCGGAAACAATCTGTTTTACTTCACTTCCCACGCGTACCTGGGAACAGAGCAGCTTCTTAGACTTCTTCACTTCCTCACAGGCAATGATCTCACCGACCTGGAACTGCATCTTCCCGAAGTCATCAAACGTGATTTCTTCTTTCGGTTCAATGTCGATCACAGGATCTGTAAGTGCCTGCTGCTGTTTTTTCATCAGCTCTTCTGCCTGTTCAAGAACTTCCTTTTCATCCAGACGTGCAAACAGAATTTCCGGTTTCTCCGTCACCTTCGTACCGCTCTTGTAATGTCCAAATGAAGTCAGATCTTCAAAGCTTCTCGGCTCGGCATTCAGCTGTTTTAAAATCTTTGCTGAGGTCTCCGGCATATATGGTTCCAGCAGAGCGGCTCCGGTTAAAATACCTTCTACCAGATTATACAGAACCGTTGCCAGGCGGTCCTTCTTGGCATCGTCTTTTGCCAATACCCACGGCATCGTCTCGTCAATATATTTGTTGCATCTCTTAAATACATTGAAGATCTCTGTCATCGCATCCGCTACACGGAGCACATCCATCTTCTTCTGTACTTTCTCTCTCGCTCCTGTGACAACAGCTTTGAGCTGATCGTCAAATTCATCCTCAGCGCCCTTATCTTCTACAATACCGTCAAAATATTTATTGGACATGGAGATCGTACGGTTCACAAGGTTTCCTAACGTATTCGCAAGATCAGAGTTCATGCGCTCTACCATCAGTTCCCATGAGATCACACCGTCGTGTTCAAACGGCATCTCGTGGAGGACAAAGTAACGCACGGCATCCACACTGAACATCCCTGCCAGATCATCTGCATACAGAACATTTCCTTTGGACTTGCTCATCTTTCCGTCACCCTGCAAAAGCCATGGGTGTCCAAAAACCTGCTTCGGAAGTGGAAGGTCAAGTGCCATCAGGATGATCGGCCAGTAAATCGTATGGAACCGAATGATATCTTTTCCGATCAGGTGCAGGTCCGCAGGCCAGAGCTTATTAAACTGGTCTGTGCTGTCTCCGTCACAATCGTATCCAATCCCTGTGATATAGTTGGTAAGAGCATCCAGCCATACATAAACAACATGCCCCTCATCAAAATCTACCGGAATTCCCCACTTAAAAGAAGTTCTGGACACACAAAGGTCCTGGAGTCCCGGAAGCAGGAAGTTGTTCATCATCTCATTTTTTCTGGACTCCGGCTGAATAAATTCCGGATGAGTGTTGATATACTCAATGAGCCTGTCCGCATATTTGCTCAGCTTCAGGAAATACGCCTCTTCCTTCGCTGGCTGTACTTCCCGTCCGCAGTCCGGACATTTTCCGTCTACAAGCTGGCTTTCTGTAAAAAAGGATTCACATGGGGTACAGTAAAGTCCTTCGTAGTGTCCCTTGTAAATATCTCCCTGCTCATAAAGCTTTTTAAAAATCTTCTGTACCTGAGCTTCGTGGTCCGCGTCCGTTGTGCGGATAAACTTATCGTAAGAAGTATTCATCAGATCCCAGATCCTTTTGATCTCTCCTGCCACGTCGTCCACAAACTCTTTCGGCGTCACACCCTGCTCGGCCGCTTTTAATTCTACCTTCTGTCCGTGCTCGTCGGTTCCGGTCTGAAAAAATACATCATAGCCTTCCATTCTCTTATATCTGGCAATACTGTCTGCCAAGATGATCTCATAAGTATTTCCAATGTGAGGCTTGCCAGATGTATAAGTAATCGCAGTCGTTATATAATATGGTTCCTTGCTCATGTTTCTCCTCCAATTTCGCATTATACTGTGTTTTATTATAGTACATCTTGCAAAGATAGTCTATTTTTTTCCTTGAAAAAATAGTATAATAGTATCTAAGAGATTCTATTCAGAAAGGATTCTTATGCATAAATATACATATCGTAAGTTTCTTGCATTTACCATGGCTGTCATGGTGGCATTCACCGGCTGTTCCAAAGGATCGGACACCGGGAATCCCTCCACAGCGAAAGAATCAGAATCCACCAAAGACAAAGCATCGGACCGGCAGAAGTTTGACTCCTATTTGAACCAGCTTTTCAAGGAAGACGTCAATTCCAATACGGTCAATCTGCATTATACCCTTGCACATCCGGAACGCTACGGCATCAAAGCCAAAAAGGCCGATCTGGGCAGCATCGATTTAAAAGTCCTTGACCAGGCAGAAGCCCAATGTAAGAAGGAGATAAAAAAGCTTGAGAGTTTCAACTACAAAAAACTCTCCAAAAGCCAGAAGCAGTCTTATGATTATCTCATGGACTACTTTAAGCGCCAGCAAAAGCTCGCACCTTACCCCTATCTGCAGACGGTTTTAAGCCCTACTCTCGGCTCCCAGGCCCAGCTTCCGGTAACTTTGTGCGAATACCCTTTAAGAACCAGGGAAGATGTAGAAACCTACCTTTCTCTGCTCTCCAAAGTCGGTTCCTACTTCGACATGGTCATCCGCTACGAAAAGGAACAGGTCAAACGGGGATATTTCATGTCGGATGCGGATGCAGATGCCGTCTTAAAACAAATCAATGATTTCACCAGGGCTACCGACCATAATTACATGATCGAAGTATTCAACACAAACATCGATTCGGTTTCGGGCCTCAGCACCAACCAAAAGAGAAATTACCGGAAGGAAAACCGCCGCCTGATCTTAGAAGAAGTGATTCCGGCCTATGAGAATCTGTACAGTGATTTGAAAAATCTGAAAGGAAACGGAAAGAACAACCAGGGCTATGCCCATTTCAAAAATGGGAAGTCCTATTATTCTGCTCTGGCCTCCTATAAAACCGGCTCTGACAAGACCGTTCCTCAGATGATCAAGGCCACCGAAGCACACCTTCGTTACCTTCAAACAGAGATGACAGAGATCATAAAAGAAGATCCCTCCATCTACCATGCTTTTTTAGATTTGGATCTGAATAAATATTCAAGCAGAAAACCATCGAAAATTCTGTCACAGCTGAAGCAGAAAATAAAAGATAAGTATCCTGCAGCAGCCGAAGTGGAGTGTGACATCAAATATGTCCATTCTTCTCTGGAAGAAAACTCAAGCCCGGCTTTTTACATGATTCCTGCCATCGATGACTATAAGAAAAATGTCATTTACATCAATAAGGCGCAGACCGGCCAGGAATCCCTGTATCCGACGCTGGCTCATGAGGGCTATCCGGGACATTTGTATCAAACCACTTATTTCCACAGCAAAAAAGAACATCCGATCCGTTATATTCTGGATTATCCGGGATACAGCGAAGGCTGGGCCACCTACGTGGAGATGGACTCTTACAGTTACCTCGATATGAAGCAGGAACTTGAGCCATTAAAGAAGCTTCTGCCGGACAATTATCTGTACAATATGGCCTTAAGTGCCAGAGTGGATATGGGTGTTAACTATGAAGGATGGAGTGCTGACGAGGCAGTCAAATATATGCAGCAGTACGGAACCATCAGTACCTCCAGTATGAAAGCCCTTTACCGCTATGTCATCCAGAATCCGGCCAATTACTTATGCTACTACATCGGTTATCTGGAGTTCATGGAATTAAAAGATTATTATAAAGAGAAATCTGGAAATGCTTATGATGAAAAAGTTTTTCATAAAATCATATTAGATGCCGGACCTAACAGCTTTCGTATACTCAGACAGCGCATCGACGAAAACCTGTAAATCCGGGTACGATCTTTGTACCTGCAAAACACATAAGTTTAGGAGGAAAGATTATGTCAACAAAAGCACGCTACACCCATGACGAAATTGGAAAAGGAAAACCGGGATTCTCAAAGACCCGCTCCATCATTGAGGCCGCATTTTACGGCAACAACGTCATTGAGGTTGTAAACCTGAAGCAGGCATATGAGCTTGCTAAAAATTCTCCGGGAACCATTGTTACCGACATGCCGGTCTACCGCGGAGAAGAGTTCGGCCTGAAAAAAGACACAAAAGTTCTGCTGTTCAACGACGGCTCCGTTACCGGACGCTGTGCGGCAGCCAGAAGGATCGCGGGAAGTCCGAACGTGGATACTAACGATCTGGATTTAAAAGTGATGGATGCGATCTACGATACACGCAAAAAGACCATGTACCACGCAGAAGTCTATATCGGCTTAGACCCTGAATTTATGGTTAAGGCACATCTTCTGATTCCGGAGGGAGAGGAAAACATCCTGTACTCCTGGATGCTGAACTTCCAGTATGAGTCTGATGAATACAATAAAATGTATAAAAAGTCCCGTGCCATCGGCAGCGAGTCTGATATTTATATTTTCTCTGATCCTCAATGGAGCCATCCGGAACATCCGCTTGGGCTTACTTACTTCAACACCCAGACCAACTGTGCAGCTTTGCTTGGAATGCGCTATTTTGGAGAACATAAGAAAGGTACTCTTACCATCGCCTGGGCGATTGCCAATAGAAACGGCTACGCTTCCTGCCACGGCGGACAGAAAGAATATCGTTTAAGTCCGAACCACAGTTATGTTGCATCTTTCTTTGGCCTGTCCGGTTCAGGAAAATCAACACTGACTCACGCCGTACACAATAATAAATATGATATCACCGTCCTCCACGACGATGCCTTTATCATCAACACCGAAACCGGCTCTTCCATCGCTATGGAGCCTACTTATTTTGACAAGACCTCAGACTACCCGACCGGGTGCGAAGACAACAGGTATCTCCTCACAGCACAGAACTGTTCTGCCACGAGAGATGACAAAGGAGATGTTGTCCTTGTCACTGAAGACATCCGGAACGGCAACGGCCGGGCTATCAAGTCAAAACTCTGGTCTCCAAACCGTGTAGACAAGATTGAATCTCCAGTTAACGGCATTTTCTGGATTATGAAAGATCCTACCATTCCGCCGATCATCAAAGTCAACGGTTCACATTTGGCTGCAGTCATGGGCGCTACCCTCGCCACAAAGCGTACTAACGCAGAACGCCTGGCGCCTGGAGTAGACCCGAACCGTCTGGTCGTGGAACCATATGCAAACCCGTTCCGTACTTATCCTCTTGTGGATGATTACAACAAGTTCCGTTCCCTTGTAAAGGACCGCCATGTAGAATGTTATATCTTAAATACCGGCGACTTTATGGGCAAGGATATCACTCCTGGTGTTACTTTGTCTGTATTAGAACAGATCGTTGAGGGCAATGCCCAATTAAAACCTTGGGGACCGTTCAGCAACATGGAAACGATCGAAGTGGAAGGATATGTCCCTGATTTTGATGATGAGACTTATGTCAATACCCTGAAAGCAAGAATGACAGAACGTCTGAACTTCATCTTTGAAAAGGATACACAGGACGGCGGATACAATGCTCTTCCTACTGAGGCAAAAGAGGCTCTGGCTAAAGTAATCAGCGAAGCGCACAACCATGTAAAATAAAAGTGAGGTGAATTCTTACCGTGACCAAAGAGCAGCTGAATGACATTGTGGTAAACCTTTTCCATGAAATATCTTATCAGGAGGAAAAGGCGGTCATCACAGAGGAGTTCAAAGACATTTCCAACAAAGAACTGCATATCATCGACGCGATCGGAACCGGCAGTCCGAAGAATATGTCTTCCATCGCAAAGGCCCTGAACATCACGGTAGGTACGCTGACCATCGCCATAAACAGTCTTTTAAAAAAAGGCTATGTAATCCGCAGGCGCGGAGAGCAGGACCGCAGAATCGTTTATATATCCCTCTCTGACAAAGGAAAGGAAGCCTTTGACCATCACAGTCAGTTTCACCGCGCGATGCTTGAAGATGTACTTTCCCGATTAGACGAAGAGGAAGAACGCCTTCTGATACGGATCATGGAATATTTCCGGGATTACTATGAGACAAAAAACAATTAAAAACGGGGGCTGGAAATCTTTCCAGCCCCCGTTTTTAATGCATCCCGGTGAGAAATACACTGGCCATTACTCCTGCGAAGGTTGCCAGAAGAGCACCTGCCAGGGTGTATCTGGTCTTTTTGATATGTACGGCCGAGAAATAGATAGACATTGTATAAAAACATGTCTCGGTAGAACTTAAAATAATTGATGACATGACTCCCTGAGCTGAGTCAGGGCCAAAGTTCTTAAAAATATCCAAAAGGAATCCAGTAGCTGCCGAAGATGAAAACAGCTTTGCAAAGATTACCGGAAGCACGTCCTTGGGAATCTTTAAAAGCTGTCCCACCGGACTCAATACGGATACAAGAAGATCCAGCGCTCCGGACGTCCTGAAAATCTGCACAGCTAAAAACAGTGCAATCAGGGTAGGGGCAATTTCCATGACTACCTTAAATCCATCCTGGACTCCTTCCAGAAACGGCTGATACATTTCTTTTTTTGAAATCATTCCATACAAAAGTATCATGAATAAAATTAAAGGGATAATAATGCCGGACAGCGAAACAATCACAGTCACACCCGCCTTATTACTTTATATTACAATATATACATGCATCCTCGTCCTATATGCCAAAAACAGGTAAGATTGATAGAACTCATTATAATAAAAAAGGATACCAGAAACAAATCGTGCTTTCCTGGTATCCTTAGATTATTTTTGGTTACTTCTTATATTTTTTTCTGAGAAGCAGCAGTACGGCACCTGCCGCACACACAGCCACTATGGCGTAAACAGCTGTATGTGAACTGTCTCCGGTTCTGGAAACCCTTGATTCAGTCACCGATTTGCTGGAAGCTTCAGAAGTTTTGACAGTTTCACTGTCCTCTCTGTAGTAAGAATCTTCATCCTCAGGTTCTTCATATGTTGTCGTGGTTGTTGTCTCACTTGTGCTAGATTCTTCTTCATCATCTCCACCGTAATATGGATCTTCCGGTGAAGGCTCATCATACATTTCCACAGTCTGCAGTTCTCCCCCTGCATTCACTGTAAACCTCACATCCTCTGCAAGTTCGTAGCCAAACGGTGCTTCTGTCTCCCTTAAAATATATTCTTCTCCGGGAATAAGCTTTCCTGTGACCGCGTGTGCCTCCTCTTCAGATGTCCACTCTTCAACGATCAATTCTGATCCGTCTTCCTGAATCTGAATGATCTGAAGCTCAGCTCCTGCCAGCGCTTTCTTCGTCGCTGCATCCAGCTTGATGACAGAAACTTTTGTAGGTACATTTTCAGCTTCGACAACTACCGGTGTCTCTGCTGCCTGATCGTTAATTCTGAATTCATATTTGGTCTCCGCATCCAGATTGTAGCCTTCCGGCGCTTTTGTTTCCTGGAAATAATAAGTTCCGAGCCTCAGATAGTCAAATCTGATCTGACCCTGTGCATCGGTCTTAAGTCCCTGAGCCACTAACTCTCCGTCTGCCTTGTACAGGCTGAATTCTGCTCCTTCAAGAGTCTGGGCGTCTTCGCTGCTCACCTTTTTAAGGAGAACGGAACCTCGTTTTGCTTCATTTGTAATTGTAAAACCAAAGTTCAGAGTTCCATTTTCATCTAATGAGAAAGTGTAGTCTCTTCCGTCAAACTGAACCTGTACTCTGTCGGATTCTTTCTCCCCGATCACTAGTTTGTGCTCCGCTGCGTCCAGTACATAATCGTTCAGAGCCTTTGTCTCTTTCAGATAATAGGTGTTGCCGTATTTTAATCCTGCATCGAAAGCAATCCTTCCCTTGTTATCTGTTTTCATAACACTTCCAACTTCATTCTTATTATGGTCATAAAGCTGAAATTCAACATTTTCCAAGGGAGCATTATCTTCTGCATCTGTTTTGTTTAAGATAAAACGAATGTTATCACCTGTCAGGCCGCTGTTCATTCCGCTTAATATCAATGGGACACTGCCGCTGGTTACCTTGGTCTCTTTGGCACTCGCATCAAAGGTAACGGTGTTTTTAATATTTCCTGTGGCAGATGTGACATCTGTGATAAATAAGACTTTAAACTGGTGAGTTAAATCCAGTCCATCCGGGAATGTAAACACAATCTTACCTGAAACATCATCATAATCTGAATCCATTCCGGAAATCTCTTTATTGTTTGCCGTCACATCGATCAGCTTTACAGATCCCTCTCTGTAAGTCAGCCCCGGCTGAAGCTGATCTGTAATTTCGGCCTTCTGTTTCGTAATTACCGCATGGTTTTTATTTACATTTACGGTCCACTCTACATAATTTCCTTTTTTATAAGAAGTGGTTTTTTCTACATCTGGCGTATAGCTTACATTTACTTCAGCTTTTGCTGTCAGCTCTGTTTTAAACTCGTCTGCCCGTACACTCACTTCATTGACTGCACTTACCTTTTCTGGTTTTGTCTCAGCCTTTGTCTCATCGGTAACGGTACTCAGTGTCATGTCATTTTTGTCTGTCGGAAGCATTTGTTCCGGGAAGTAAATAATGATACTATCACCGCTGACCTCATAGTAAGGCTGATCTGCACTCTTCTCTGTCCCAAGAACTTTATCTCCGTATTTAAGGCTTCCCTCTACGAGTCTGTGGCCTTCCGGAAGCTTCTCTGTGACAACCATGTTATGAATGTAAATGCCCTTTGACCTGAGCCAGATCGTCCAGTTGAATTCATCTTTGCTGCTGTTATAACTTCCCTTCTTGGAAACGAAAGTCTGGATATTTACAGAACCTGTTCCCGTAATATCCTGTTTGTTACCATCCCATTCGAGAAACACATGGTTTTTAAAAGAAACAGCCGGTGAGTTCCCATTTGCATTCTGAGTGAACTGAAGGGCTCCGCCCTTAATCCTTGTTGTATATGTGATCGTGCATTTGTTTTTTCCAAGATCCTTTATAGTAAAAATTAATTCGTTTCCATTTACCTGCACATTTTTTTCATTCTTGCCCTTATAATTAGCATTAAAAGATCCGGCAATGTATTCAAGCCCTTCCGGAAGCACATCTTTAAACTGAATGTCTCCATTCACTGTTTTGGTTGGATTGTTATTGACAGTGACTGTCCATTTTATGGTATTGTCATCTTCAACTCTTGCAAAGGCTCCTGACTTTGTAAGTCCCAGCTTTCCTTTCTGATATCCGCTTCCCCAGCTGGAATCCTCATAATCAGAAATGCTTACATGGTTTCCAACCGTCATGACTGCAGTATTTCTTACACTTCCTTTTTTTACAGCCGCCTCGGTATCCAGCCAGATCTTATAATTGACATAGACAAAGTTATTGTTGTACTTTGGATCAAGTGTTACTTTAAATTCTCGTGTTGCCGTATCATACGTATATTCATTTTCACCCGGTGTACTTCCTGCTGCCTTTGTAAGTTTCACTGCATTGCCGCTGCCATATTTCACTGTGAGCTGTCCTTCTGTCTCCATCAGTGAGGTTCCTTCTGGAAGCTTATCTGTAAATGTAACCGGCAGTTCTCTGCCCGCTGTATCGTACCAACCTTTCAGCTGAAAGCCAAGATACGGCTTCTTTGCATCGTCATCATATCCTATATTATTGGATGCATTTTTATCTTTCCAAAATGCATATCTTACCACCCGGACTGAAGCATCGGCTGAAGCTTCACCTTTACTGTCCCCTGTCTTAATTGTTACAGTATTAGCTGCAATGGCAGACATATCTTTTGCACCATTGGACTTATAATCTGATTCAAAAAATTCATCCGTAAGCTTTGTTTTGTAAGTTAATGTATGGGAACCATTGCTGATCTTTCCGAACTTATAGTTCCATCCATTGTCAGTTAGTTCCGGATCGGCAGTTTTTGTTCCGTCTAACTCCACGGAACCTTTTACAAAGACTTGTTTTTTATCAAACGTATCTATCAGGGTGTATCCTTCCAGATTATTGTCTCCCTTATCCGGTGTGGCAATGACCGTCCATGTGATGGTCTGGTCTTCTCTGTTCAGCGTTCCCTTTTTCGCTACTTCAGGGCTTTTCTTTTCCACTTCCGGTTTAAAGTCAGTCTGATACTCCTGCCCGAATCCCTCAAGTTGTCCCAGATCGAAAATAATTGTCTCTTCTTTTAACTGATCTGCGTCCACGCTGCAGCTAATCTCCATGAACCCTTCAATATTAGATTGAGTCAGCGTTTTTGGAAATTTTACTGTGATGGTTGCATTGTTGTTTACGGTCCAGTTCGGAACTTCCTCTACAGCGCCTGCCTGTTGCTTATTTAATTTCTGCGCAGCGCCGCTGAGACCATCTAACTGGAACACGTTCGGCATTTTCAGAATATAAGTGGATCCTCCCTGAATGGTTTCCTTATTCGGAATTTTGAACTCATATCTGATGATCACATTGCTGTCTTTTGTGACAGGATGAGACTCCGTGAACGGATTTCCTAAATGGTCTGTAAATGCAAATTTAGTTAAGTATTTGGTGAAATCGCCGTTTGTCACCACAGGATCTGATCCCTGTTTTACGGACTTTACGGCTGTTTTTTTCTGAATTGCTGTGACAGATGCAGTGCTCTCGGCCTTTGCGGCTTCTGTATTACTCTCTGTTGCGGCCTTTTGCTCTGTTGTGACAGATTCTGTGGCCATTGCAGCTGTTTCCTCAGTTGCTAAAGAAGCCTCTGTTGTAGAAGTGATCTGTTCTGATGCAGTTTCTGTTTCCGCCTCCTGTGCATGGACATTGGTGAACGCACCATTCCCTGCGATAAATGATATCGTCAGCACAAAAGCCGCAAGAACTGCAAGACTTTTTCTTACCTTTTTACTCATTTTCATACCCCCATTTATTATTTGAAACAAAAAAGACTGAGTATCCAACGGATTCTCAATCTACACATAAATAATAATTTATGAGGCAGCTGGCTGGCACGATCATACTCCCTATACGATATAGCCCCTTTAGCTTTGCGTCACTGCCTTTCGGCAGCTTTGCCTATTTATTTTACTCTTTCTAAACCTATATTCTCATCATATACAAATTGTCTCTAAAAATCAAGTGCTTTTCTGAAATTTCTCGATGATCTTTGCAAAGAGAATTCCTACGATCGTGGAACAAAAGGTTGCAACAATGGCCGGCGCAACAATCGCGGTCGGATTCACACTTCCGTACTGGCTTCGGAATACGATGATGTTGACCGGAATCAGCTGTAAAGATGAAATGTTAAGAATCAGAAACATACACATTTCCCTGGTGGCGACACCTTTGTGCGGATTGATCCTGTCAAGGGCCTTCATTGCCTTGATCCCTGACGGTGTTGCGGCCCATCCAAGTCCCAGAAGATTAGCCACGATATTCGTGCTGATGTATTCCTTTGCCTCCTTATCCCTCAACCTCGGAAACAGAAGCTTTAAAAAGGGCGCTATGAGTCTCTCAAGCTTTTTTACAAGGCCTAAGGAGACTGCAACGTTCATAATCCCGGACCATACCCCCACGACCCCGAACATCAGGATACAGAGTTGTACAGCTTCCTTAGAAGAATCCAGAATCGTGTCTGATACGGCATTCAGATTACCGTTTATACTTCCTATTAATATACCTGCTAAGATTAAAATACTCCATATATAATTGATCAAAGAAAAACTCCTTTTTCGTTCTTAGTGTATCCTATTCTTTTCCCCATAAGAATATGCTTCAAAGCCCGGATTTGACAAGCTTTGTGAGGTATGATATTGTTAGGTATAGTAGTTTACTAATTTGCAAGGAGGGAAGCGAATATGAAGAGTACAGGTATTGTAAGAAAGCTTGATGAGCTGGGACGTATTACTTTACCAATTGAGTTAAGACGTAATCTGGATGTGAATGAGAGGGATCCCCTTGAGATCTTCGTTGACGAAGATACGATCATATTGAAAAAGTACAATCCAGCAGACATCTTTACTGGCGAAATGGATGATCTCGTTGAGTACAAAGGCAAGAAAGTGTCAAAAAGTTCTATCATTGAATTGGCGAAACTTGCTGGTTTAAATGTTGCAGAATAAAGCAGTGGGATATAGTGAAAGGACATATGCTGGATGATATGTCCTTTTTTTGATGTTATTTTATTTCTTATACCGGAGAAGCTCCTGATAAATATCTCTTTTTCCTACTCCGCGGTCTTTGGCCACCAGTTTCATAGCCTCTTTTTGTGAGAGGCCTTTCCCTAAATAGCGTTCCATATGCTCCATCAAATCGAGTTCCTGAAACTGCTCCTGGCTCTCCTTTTTCAGTTCCTCCAATGTTCTTCCCTGAATGATCAGAACACACTCACCCTTTGCCGGATGTTCGGTATAATAGGAGATGACCTCTTCCATCTCAGAAACAAATACCGTTTCATGCTTCTTTGTCAGTTCCCTGCAGACCGTCATTTTCCTATTCCCCATCGTGCTGTAAAGTTCCTCCAAAGTCTTTAACAGCCTGTGGGGAGCCTCATACAAAATAATCGTCCGTGTTTCATCCTTCAGCTGTTCTAAGATCATGACGCGCTCTTTTTTATCTGGCGGCAGAAATGCTTCAAAACAGAATCTTCTGGTTGGCTGCCCTGAAATAATCAGTCCATTGATCAGGGCACATGCACCCGGCAGGGACGTTACCTGAATGCCGTTTTCATGACACTGTCTCACCAGTTCTTCTCCCGGATCTGAAATGCCCGGTGTTCCTGCATCCGTAATCAGTGCAATGTTTTTTCCATCCTCCAGAAGCTTTACAAGATAACGGGCTTTTTCTACACGGTTGTACTCGTGATAGCTCGTCATCTTTGTCTTAATATCAAAGTGATTTAAAAGCTTAATGCTGTGCCGTGTGTCTTCCGCAGCGATCAAATCTACAGCTTTTAACGTTTCCAGTGTCCGGAATGTAATGTCCTCCAGATTGCCGATAGGCGTTGCACATAAATATAATTTCCCTGCCATTTAAACCTCCTCTGGTTTCCATCCATAAATTTTATAAATTTCTTCCGTATACTGTCCGGGCTTTTCATAGATGATCAAAGGCGGTTCGACCTTCATCCTGGACTTCCCTCCTTTTACTGCTTCCAGCAAAAAAATATTGGATTCTTTTTCCCTGTAAGGATAAACAAACCGGATTCTTTTGGGCTCCAGTCCGTCATTGCTCAAACAGTTAAGGATCTCAGAAAGACGATAGCTTCTGTGAACCAAAAACAAACTTCCGCTGTGTTTTAAAAGGACTCTGGCAGCACCGGAAATATCCCGGAATCTGCACAGGATCTCATGTCTTGCAATGGCTTTCACATCATTTGAATTCCTGAAGCCATGATCATGCACCATATAAGGCGGATTTGAAGTAATGACATCAAAGCTGTCATGTGAAAAAATCGCAGAAGCCTTCGTAATATCACCTTCTACGATCTCTATCTTTTCTTCCAGCCCGTTTAATGCAGCACTTCTTGCTGCCATCTCGGCCATCTCACTCTGGATTTCCAGCCCGGTAAAATGTCTTCCGGGCGTCTTGGCTTCCATGAGGATCGGAAGAATCCCAGTTCCTGTGCCAAGATCCAGCACATTACCGTTTTTCTTCACTTTGACAAAAGAGGACAGTAGAACCGCGTCCATTCCAAAACAGAAACCGTCTTTTTTCTGGATGATCTGATATCCCTTTATACCCAGATCATCCAATCGCTCTCCGTCTCCAAGTTTAGCTCTCATGATTCTTGTGGCTGCCCTTTCCCCGTCTTTTTCTCGCATTTTTCGGATGATAATTCAAATCATCCAGCTTGTACTCCACGATTTCCTTATCGCCGTTGTCATCTTCTACGATCAGCTTCACATTTTGTCTGAGTATATTGACCCGCTGCACTTCGCCAGTGCGGCCGTCCGATGTTTTCACTGCATCTCCGATGTTCGGCAGTTTCTTGTTCAGGTATTCGTATGTCTCCTGCTCATTTTTCAGACAGCACATCAGTCGCCCGCAGACCCCTGAAATCTTAGTGGGATTCAGAGACAGGCTCTGTTCCTTTGCCATCTTAATGGAGACCGGAATGAATTCCGACAGATAAGAACTGCAGCACAGTGCCCGTCCGCAGATTCCAATCCCGCCGAGCATCTTTGCCTCATCTCTCACACCGATCTGGCGCAGTTCGATTCTTGTTCTGAAAATAGATGCCAGGTCTTTCACCAATTCACGAAAATCCACACGGCCGTCCGCGGTAAAGTAAAACAGGACTTTATTGTTGTCAAACGTATACTCGGTAGCTACCAGTTTCATCTCCAGTTTGTGCTCCCGGATCTTCTGTGAACAGATAGAGAAAGCTTCCTTCTCTTTCTTCAGATTTTCCAGTGCTGCATCTTTATCTTCTCTGGTTGCAATCCGAAGAACCGGTTTTAACTCGTCAGAGACGGCTTCCTTGTCCACTTTCTTTTTGTCCGTTACAACTCTGCCGTATTCCACGCCGCGGGCAGTTTCCACAATCACATGGTCTCCCTGTTTTATGTCAAACTTTTTTGGATCAAAAAAATATACTTTCCCGGCAGTACGGAACCGCACTCCAACTACTTCTACCATACCTTTCCATTCTCCTTCATCGTTAGAAGCAACATTTCCATCGTCACTTCAAAATTCACGTTCGCATTCAAGCGTACTCTGGCCTTCTGAATCTCGTCCATGATGTGGGTAAGTCCTTCAAATGTAATATATATTTCCTGCTCTTTGAGCTGGCGGTACTTGTCCTTGAAAATCAGAAGATTCACAGATCCCGTTGTCTTGAGGATCAGCATATCCCTGTACCAGTCTGTCATAATATCAAGAAAATCATAAATCTGTTCTTTATATTTTGTCAATGTCTTTAAATAAGAAATCATCTCATGAAGTTCAATATGATGTATATAACCAAGCATTCCCAACGCTTCATTCAGCATCTCGTGGAACTCTTTAGTCTCAGCCACATGGACAGCCTTTCCAAGGTTACCCAGTGAGAATGATACTGCAAACTCAATCATATCCTCATCTGCCTGAGTATGTTCCTTCAGGTAATCCCTGATCTGATCTTCCGGGACAGTTCCCAGAGACATACATACACATCTGGACAATATTGTCTCCAGCAGACGGTCTTTGTTGTTTGTAAGAAGCAGGATCACTGCATACTCCGGCGGTTCTTCCAGCGTCTTTAACAGTGCATTCTGAGCCCCTACATTCATACGGTCTGCATCGTCCACAATATATATTTTATAATTGCTGCTGTACGGCTTAATGTCTATGGTCTCATTGATCCCCTGTCTGATCTCATCTACGCGGATCTCGTATTTTTCATGTGTTATATAGATCAGATCCGGATGGTTTCCCGTATCCGCCTGACGGCACGGCGTACATTGTCCGCACCCCTCATGTTTCTCACAGAGCAGCGCTTTCGCAAAGGCTTTTGCCAATGTCATCTTTCCTGATCCGTCTTCTCCATTCAGTAAATATGCATGTGAAATCTGTCCGGTCTGAATGGCTTCTTCAAAATGCTGTATGATCTTCTTATGTCCAACCACGTTATCAAAACTCTTCATCTCATCCTCTTCCATCCCTATGAAATCAATCCCCTGCCTTACGTCTGTTTTGTCTCTCTCGTCAGGGCATCATCAACTGCTACTTTTATCTGACGGTGAATTTCCTCAATGGAGTTTCTCCCGTCTATTTTAACCATTCTGTTTTTATCTCTTTCGGCTAACAGCCTGTATCCTTCCACCACTTTCCTGTGAAATTCCAGCTTTTCTGATTCCATACGGTCCAGCTCTGCCTGCTGTTTCTTCCTTCCGATGCCGGTCTCTGCATCCACATCAAGCAGGAGCGTTATATCCGGCATAGTATTTCCCACTGCAAAACGGTTTACTTCATATACCAGATCAACACCCAGTCCCCTTGCAATTCCCTGATATACGGCCGAAGATTCTATGAAGCGGTCACAGATGACTACTTTTCCCTGGTCCAGAGCAGGCTGTATGACTTCCTCTACTAACTGGGCCCTGGCCGCAGCGTACAAAAGAAGTTCTGTCATATGTCCCATGTTTTTATAATCCCGGTTGAGGATCACTTCACGGATCGCTTCGCTTATAACCGTGCCTCCCGGTTCCCTGCATACTATTATATCATACCCCTTCTGCAATAAGTAGACTCTTAATAAATCAATCTGTGTCGATTTTCCGGCACCGTCCGGCCCTTCCATCGTTATAAATATTCCCATCTCAAACCCTTTCATCCACTATGTAAATCCGGCCTTCTGACAGACCGAGCAAATTCATCTTCTGTTCCCGGTACTCCTTCATTTTCTGCACTATTTCCTCTGAAATTCTCTCTCCCGGCACCGCCAGCGGTATACCCGGAGGATATAAAAATATAAATTCCGCACTGAGCTCTCCGACCGCTTCGTACGGAGACACCAGCTTCCTGCCCCTGATCTTTGCCTCATAAGGCGTCATAACCTGCTCAGCAGCCGGAATAACAGCCTGTCCCGGATTTGGGACATGGTACAGGCTTTCATCTGTCTCCAGAAAAGCCTCACACAATTTACCTAACGCCTCTTTTGTATCACAAATACTCGTCATAGCCGTGACATAGGATATTTCGGACATCTCCAGCTCGATCCCATATTCACTCCTCAAAATATGAAACAGCTCTTTGCCGGTAATCTTTGTATCTCCGGTCAAAACAACGATTTTCCCCGGATCATCTGTCCTTAAGAGCTTCAGATTTCTCATATGTTTAAGTCTGGCCCGGATATCCATTAGATTCTGAACATAGTCATCAAACAAGTCCGGCCTGTCTGCACATTTCCTGACACAGTAATCAATACTTGCCATCAAAATATAAGACGGACTGCTGCTCTGAAACGTAGATAAAGCCTGCTGAATCTCCCTGGTGCCTATCCTGGAACTGCATATGTGCAGAAGTCCGGTCTGAGTAAGGGAAGGCAGTGTCTTGTGCAGACTCTGGATCACTGCGTCTGCTCCCTGAGATACCGCACTCTCGGGAAATCCACTGTGAAATACAAAATGTGCTCCGTGAGCTTCATCCACGATCAGGGGAATCCCCTCTTCATGAAGAACCTCGGCAATCTGCCTGATATCAGACACGATCCCTTCATAAGTGGGAGAAACGATAACAGCGGCTTTAATGCCTTTTTCCCTGTTCAGGATGTCCTGCACCTGGCTTCTGGTAATCCCCATACAAATATTCTGCTCTATTTTGGGATATAAATAAACCGGCCTTAATCCAAGCATGGAAATTGCATGATATACGGACTTGTGACAATTCCTGCTGATAAGAATCTTATCCCCCAGCCGACAGGACGCAGTCACAGAAGCTAAAATACCTCCGGTGGTGCTGTTGATCAGAAAATAACTTTCCTTACTTCCATATATATGTTTGATATACTCCATTGATTCTTTAATCATCCCTTCCGGATGATGCAGGTCGTCATAGCCGCTGATCTCTGTAGTGTCAAGCGCAAACAGAGATCCCTCTCTCATAATGTCCTGTTTCTTCCTTTTGTGCCCAGGCATATGAAACGGATACAATCCTTCTTTATCTAATTGTCTTAATTTTTCAAAAATAGGATATTTCATAAATTATTATTAAGCCTCATTTTATCCTATTTTATCATACACACCGTGGATATTCCAAGACATTTTAAGGAGTAGCACAGTCTTTTGTGAAAAACGAAAAAAGCCCTGATATAAATCAGAACTTTTGGGATGCCCAGAGCCGGAATCGAACCAGCGACACGAGGATTTTCAGTCCTCTGCTCTACCGACTGAGCTATCTGGGCTTGGGTATTGATCTTTGTAGTCCGTGTGCCGAACTCAGAATCAAAGATTCTTCGTTCACGGTGTTTCCGCCTATAAAATATAAAAAATAAATAATTCTGACCATAAATGCTCAGCCTTATTTATTTTTATATTTTGCACACTCAAATGCAAATGGAAGTTGCGGGGGCCGGATTTGAACCAACG
>NZ_FR889170.1:0-4107 GCF_000432215.1 Anaerostipes sp. CAG:276 | reverse complement strand
CAGTTTTTTGTCCATGTTTAACATAACATCAATCTCCTTAAATTCTATGTATGATTGTTAGATTGTTACCTGATTTCAATCGTGCCGCCGGCTTTCAAGTCCTCCGGCAGCAATGCACTGCCTTCCAGCATAATGCATCCCGGGCGTTCCGGCTCGGTTCCGCCCTTAAAGCTTAATGTACAATGTCCAAGTTCCTTTAAGGTATGCGGTGCTTCACTTCCTACGGCGCTGATTGTAAACTCTTTGCCGCAGATCGTCATGGTGTCTCCTGCCGCAGGTTCTTCTGTCAGCTCAGCTTTTGTATGTAAGACTGACAGTTCAGCAAGCTCCGGCGGGGCATCTTCATTGAATATAATGATAAAGTTCATATCGGCATCTGAGAGGAACGCTAATGCGTCCGGTCCTAAGCCTGTGATGGTTGACTGATATTTCATAGGTTCGTCTTTACCCTCCATTTTTGCTTCTATACTTCTTAGTACATTCCAATACTGAATGCGAATGCAATCAAGACTGCCAAAGGTCCGGTTACGATTCTTGAGAATAATACGGCCGGAACACCCATCTCAATGGTCTCTGGCTCTGATTCTCCAAGACTCAGTCCAACTGGTACGAAGTCGGCACCAACCTGTGCATCGATAGCAAACAGTGCTGGCAGTGCATACTGCGGCGGGATGTTTCCAAGAGCAAACTGTGCTCCCAAAAGAGTTCCGACTACCTGTGCGATAACAGCTCCAGGCCCTAAGATCGGAGATAAGAACGGCAGGGCACACACGAAGGAGATACCAAGCATTCCCGGCAAGGTACTACATAATGGAGAGATCGTCTTTGCGATGACATTTCCTAATCCGCTGGCACTGATGATACCCAAAAGGGTACTCGTAAATGCCATGAACGGCAGCACGTTTTTAATGATCATCTCGATGGTCTCACGGCCGGCCTGGAAAAACTTGCTGACGACGTTTCCAACGCCTTTTCCGATCTTAACGATGATTCCTTCTTTTTTGCCGCTGTTTGCAGCTGCAACCTCTTCTTTCGCCTGGTCTTTGCTTTTCGGTTCATCTGCTGCAGCCGGTTTGGTCGAAGCTGCATCTCCTTTATAATCAGATTCAAAGATATTTTTTTCTGTCACTGCGGATACATAGATCTCCGGAGTGATAAACTGTGCGAGCGGTCCTGCCTGCCCTACTGGCATCAGGTTAACGGTAAAGATCCCTTTCTTCGGGTAAACGCCGCATCTTGCGGTTCCTCCGCAGTCCACTACGGCGACCAGCACTTCCTCGTCCGGCGCTGTTGTCTTAAATCCGTCTAACGCTTCTCCGCCGGTCATATCTGCGATCTTCTGAGCCACCGGATGAATTCCTCCGCCGGTTACACTTAAAATCTTGTGGCATTTTTCCGTTGCGGTGATTGTTAATGGTCCGCCCCATCCGCCGTCTCCGGCCTTGATTGTAATTGTTTTATACATACTGGATCCCCCTTTCCGTTACTTGCTTGCTTTTCCGGTCATTCTGAAGTAGATCTGCTCTGTCAGCAGTCCACGGATCAGAATAACGATTACACCGACGATAAAGTATCTCACGGCAAGTCCTCCGATGGACAGGCCAAGCTTCGTGATACCGGCTGAGATACCGGTGTATACGAACAGTTCGCCGGGGTTCGCATGTGGGAAAAGTCCGGTAACAGGATGTACAAAACTTACACAGGAGTCATAATAAGCAGGTTTGTATTTTTCTTCTACGAAACGTCCGAAGGTATAACACATCGGGTTTCCTAAGAACAGCACCGCGATGATCGGGAGCAGCGTATAGCGGAGTACTGCAAATCTGGTCAGCTTCTGCGCGAAGCGTTCCACCCTCTCTTCTCCGATCAGCTTGATCACTGAGTTAACAGCTGTCATCAGGCAGACAACCAATGGAATGATTCCGGTAACCCATCCCATAAATGTGGTGCCGCCCTCCTGGAATAGCTTAATAAATCCGTTGGCAGCGTTAGATATAATTTCCATATCTTTTCCTCCTTCTTACTAAAAGTTGATTTGATCTATATATAGAAGAAACTAGCAGATGAATTTTGAAGAAAAGGAAAACCGATTATTGTTTCCGGGCCCTTAGAAACTTGCATAAGTTTTACTCTCTTCAGCCGTTCTATATATCTTGTTTCAGATTACAAGGTATTTCCCTGAAATCTCATATCCAAAGCTTCTAAAGCTCTGATATATCCTTTGTAATATTTCCGTCTCTTTTTCTCAAAGTTTCTGACTTCGTCAAGGTACTCATAAATACTCGTTCCGACGAGTTCCTTTCCCAGAAACTCAGAGATTGGTTTGAACTTTGTCAGGAAGCTTAATCCTTCCATGATCTCCCCGCCGGTGATCACTCCGTTCTGGTCACAGGCGATCATCACAATGTTTCCTGAAAGCAGCCTCCCTTTCTTCTGGCCGATTCCGACATTCCCAAGCTTATGTACCCTCCTTACCGCTCTGCGGTAATCCTTCACCTGAAAATATCCCCCGACAGCCTGAACAACAAACAATACGAAAATCACTAATAAAAAAACCGAAATACCATTCATACAGTTTGGCTCCTTTCATTTAACATTCCGTGGTGTATTCTTCATCTTTTGTTTTGTCTCATCCTCGTCAGTTACATATGTGCTTATTAATTACTTTTGTTAACTTCATTATAATCACTTTACATATGTTCGTCAATACTAAAATATATTTTTTCACAAAAACCTTGAAAACCCTGAATAAATGGCTTATAATCCTCTTATCATATAGTTACATATGTGCCTTAATAAATTCATGATCGAGAGGTTACCCTATGAAGAAGAAAGAAAATCCAGATAATATGCTGGACAAGATTGTTCTGGTTGCAACTCTGTATTATAAGAACAAGCTGTCCCAGCAGGAAATTGCAAAAAAATTAAGTATCTCAAGGCCCTGGGTCTCCAAGCTTTTGTCCAGGGCAGAAGACCTTGGCATCGTAAAGATAGAAATCAATTCCCCTGTAACCGGAAACAGCCAGCTTGAGGAAGCACTAAAAGAAAAATACGGCTTAAGTTATGCAGGCGTCATCAGCACAAAAGATCAAAACAGAGATTATGTAGCACAGGCTGCCGCGGATTACTTCATCTCACAGCTGAAGCCAAAAGACGTTGTCGGTGTGGGCTGGGGAAATGCCGTGTCCCGTTTTATTAAAGAACTGCATCCCATCAGCTTTCCGGATGTACAGACTGTCCCTCTGGCCGGAAGCTTCGGTGAATCCTTCGAGGCGCTTCCCACCTATAACACTCTCCAGCTGGCAAATACCATCGGCGGAACCGCAAAAATGCTTCACATTCCTGCCTTTTGTTCTTCCAAAGAAGAATATGAAACCCTGATCTCCAATGAACACACGAGACAGATTCTGAATCTGGGTGAACATGCGGATATTCTCCTCATGGGTCTTGGAAGTTTTGAATCAACGATTCTCACCTGCTACAACATTTTGAATGATCAGGAAATCGCGGAACTAAAAGCTGCACACGCCATCGGTGATGTAGCCCTTCAGTTCCTCACCAGAGCAGGTGAAACCGTAGAAACCGAGGCAACCAAACACCTGATCAAAGCAGATATCTTTAAGGCTGCCAAAAATGCACGGGTTTCCATCGGTGTAGCCGACGGACTCCACAAGGTACAGATTATTGATGTAGCCTTGAATTTAAAACTCGTCAATTCGTTTTTTACAGACGAAGAGACAGCTTTGGCGCTGGTTTAAGCACAAAAGGAGCCTTACAGCAAGGCTCCTTTTTAATTTTGTACTGATTATAAAACGTTTCTTCCGTACATTGCGTCCTGTTCTTTTCTCAGCTGGTAGATCAGGGTTGACTTATCTAATTCCACATCATCGTATGTCAGGAGTTCACCCTTCTTCACATCTCTCTTCATAACTGCCTTGTTTGTTACAAGTCCGAACGGTACATATCCTTTGGCGTCAGATTCTTTTGCTTCCGCGATAGATCCGTGTGTTGTGAATCCTCCGATTCCGTCGATGGTCTGACCTGCTTTCAGGTCGATCTTCGCTCTTGTGATACACTCAGATACTAATCCGTCGATCGGTACACAGG
>NZ_FR889169.1:642-5321 GCF_000432215.1 Anaerostipes sp. CAG:276 | reverse complement strand
CTTCCGATCTCACTGAGGGCGCCTCCATAAGCAATAAAATAACCCACGCATGAGAGAACGGCAAATGCTCCGCAGTGGGGATCTTTTAAAATCAGCAGCTTTTTTTCTCTGTCCCGGCAGGACCCTAAAGCGTCTGCGGTATCCATGAATCCATCCATGTGGATGCCTCCGGTGACAATGACCGGGATCAGAGCCAGGCCGGCAGTGCGGGCCAGGATACCCAAGTTCAAAAAGATGCTGAAATCGGACCAGCAGATGACAAGAAGCCCCACAATCCCCCCAACTGCCGGAAAAAAACAAAGGGTATATTTCATATATTCTTTTGTCCACTCACTTTTCGGCACAGGAATCCTGGAATACATGGAAAATGCGATTTTAAAGCTATTCCAAAGCTGCTTCATTTTTTGTCTCATCCTTTCTGTCTCAGCGGAATCCCGCATACTACTTCCACCACCCGGTCTGCCATTTCTGCCATCCGGCAGTTTAAATCCCCAAGACATTTTTGATAGAGGATCGTTTCGGCTCCATATTCTATTCCGTCTGAAAAAATCTCATTGGTGACAATACATACATCCTCTGCTGATGCCAGAAGATGTTCTATACCGGAAAGAATGGATGTTCTTGTATCAGCACCTGCTCCCTCTTCTGTAAACATTTCGTTGGCCGTAAGGTTTGACATACAGTCCAGCAGCACATGACACTCCTCAGGAAGACAGAGATCAGAAAGGCCGGTAAAACATTCTAAGGTGATAAACCCTTTGTCCCGTCTCATCTCCCGGTGTCTTTGGATCTTCTTTCTGGTCTCCTCATCAAACGGCATCATCGTTGCTATATAGATTTTCGGATCGTTCCAGGAATCTACAAGACTCTCTGCATATTCTGATTTTCCGCTGCCGCTGCCGCCGGTGACTAAGGTAAACATCCTGCCCTCCTTTCAGCTGAGAGGAACATACTGTTCCACGTTGATTTCATCAAAGGTGCTCATTTTTTCATAGACATCCAATGCCGTGTCCAGTAAAGGAAACAGCATAAGAGCCCCTGTCCCTTCTCCAAGGCTCATGCCGCAGTTAAGGCAGGCGTCCAGACCAAGCGCATCCAGCAGCAGTCCTGCCGCCGGCTCCTTTGACTTGTGGGAAGGAAGCATATAATGGACTGCGTCAGGACAGATTTTCATTGCCGCCAGAGCCGCTGTCCCGGAAATAAAACCGTCGATCACAATGGGAAGTCTTACTGCCGCTCCGCCCAGGAAGAATCCCGTCAGAGCGGCCAGATCAAAACCGCCGACTTTGGATAGGACATCCAGCGGATCCTTCCTGTCTGGCTGGTGCAGGTTTACTGCCTGTGTAATCACCTGAATCTTGCACCGGAGTCTCTGATCATCGAGGCCCGCTCCACGCCCGGTCATTTCTTCTGCCGGCCGGTCCAGAAGAACGGATGCGACCGCACTGCTGGTGGCCGTATTTCCAATTCCCATCTCGCCGGTGGCTGCGATACAATATCCCTTCCGGGAAAGTTCAAATGCCATGGAAATTCCCGCATTGACTGCGCTGACGGCTTCCTCTCTGGTCATCGCAGGCTCTCTCAGCATATTTCTTGTCCCAAAGCCTGATTTCTTTTGAATCAAAGACGTCTCGCATGCGACTCCCACGTCCACGGCAAACAGATCTGCCCCCAGATGCCGGCACATCACACTGGAAGTGGCCCTGCCGTTTAACATGTTTTCAGAGACGATCGCCGTGACCTCCTGTCCTGACTGGGAGACTCCCTCTTCCACGACTCCGTTGTCGGCGCACATACAAACCAGTGCTTTTTTCGTGAGATTGATGCGCTCACTTCTGGTGATCCCCGCGATCTTTACGATCAGATCTTCCAGCTTTCCAAGGCTGTGCAGTGGTTTCGCTATGCTGTCCCACCTCTTCCTGCACCGATTCATGGCGCCTTCATCCGGTTTCGTGATATGACTGCTGATTTCTGTGATGTCCATTTTATCTCCTCTTTTCCGTCTGGTATTGACGGCATTTCCTTAAAAATGCCTTTGGAAGCTCCGGACAACCATAGTAATAAAAATGAGGAAAACCTGCAAACAAAGTATCGGATGCGTAGATACATTCCCAGCCTCTGTTTCCCACTGGTTTTTTGGCATAAAAGTCCTGCCCGCAGCAGTCGGAATCATAATAATGAAACTCGTGAGCCGTAAGCTCTGCAGGACTGGTTCCAAACAAGCTGCCAGAGTTCTGTCTCAGAGAGATATATCCGAACCGTGAAAGACGGTCCTCTTTATATGCCTTTCCCGGAATCACGCCTGCCATTTCCCTGAAAATACCGTCTTTGTCCTCCATCTCCCTGTGAAGATACAGAAAGCCTCCGCATTCGGCCATACATGGAAGCCCGGAAGACACAGCAGATGCAGTCTCTCGTCTCATCACATGATTTTCCTCAAGTTCCATTCCATAAAGTTCCGGATAACCGCCGTAAAAGATCAGTCCGTCCAAATCTTTAGGCAGGTGTCTGTCATGAATAGGCGAAAAAAATACAAGTTCCGCTCCCATGTCGCTGAGCAGTTCTAAATTTTCTCTGTACATAAAACAGAAGGCTTCATCTTTTGCAATCCCGATCCTTACCTTGGAAAACGATGTGTTCTCAAAAGAATCCGTTTCATCTTCTGCCTCCAGGAAAGAGGCACCTTGCGCAATTCTAAATAATGTATCCCAGTCGATGGTTTCTCTCATAATACCCGCAAGACGGTGAAGCTTCTCTTTGATATCCTTGATTTCATCCGGCATGACAAGGCCGAGGTGACGGCTTTTAAACACACAGTCCGGGACTTCCGGCACATAGCCTGCAACCGGGATGTCCAGCCGTTCCTCGATCAATTGTTTCATCCGGGGATAGAGCATCGGGGATATCCGGTTTAGAAGGACCCCTCGGATGCCGCTGTCCTTTTTCCATGATAAAAAGCCATGAATCTGTGCCAGGACAGAAGTGCTCATTCCTTTTGCATCGACGATCAGGACTGCAGGAGTTCCTGTGATGCTGCACAGTTCATATGCGCTGGCTTTTGCCGTTGTCCCTCCGAGGCCGTCATAATACCCCATGACGCCCTCTATCACAGCCAGATCGGCGTCTTTGGCATGGCGGGCCAGCAGGGATCTGAGTGCCGAAGCAGATGTCAGAAAAGGATCCAAATTCCAGGCATCGGTTCCGACTGCTTTCCGGTGAAACATCGGGTCAATATAATCCGGCCCGCATTTAAAGGATACCGTCTTTTTCCCCATTTCGCCGAGGGCGGCAAGAATGCCGCAGGTCACCATCGTCTTCCCTCCTGCACTCTGCGGGGCCGTAAATAAGAGTCTGTCAATCTTCACAGCGCACCTCCCCGGTCCCAGTGCAGGAAAGGATATAAACCGGATTTTCTCCCATCATCAAATGATAGCTGCCGGCTTTTTTCGCCCTGCTTACCGTCACATTCACGATATCCGGCTCCGTGACAGGCAGAGTTTGAAAGGCCTTGACTGCCTCTGTAAGTGTCTCCAGCGTTATGCAGTTCATAACAATTCTGACCCTGGGATTTTTCTTTAACACAGCATGAAGGATTTCTGTGAGGCCGCCTGAAGTCCCTCCGATAAAGACATGGGTGGGAGGCTCCAGCCCTTTTAATGCCTCCGGTGCCGTTCCTTCCACAATATGTATAGAATCCATACAGAACTTTCTCCGGTTTTGACGGATCAAATCTGCCGCTTCCGGTTTCTTTTCCACTGCATATACGCGTCCTTCATCTGCTTTCTCTGCCATCTCTATGGAGACAGATCCTGTACCTGCACCGATATCATAGCAGACAGCATCTTTCAAAAGCTGAAGCTTTGAAAGAGTGATGCTCCGCACCTCCTCCTTCGTCATGGGAACCTTTCCGCGCACGAACAGATCATCCTGTAAACTGTGAAGTGCAAAACAATTCCGCGGCTTTGGATTTTCCACACAGAGCACACTTAAAGCATCCGTCCGGCAGCAAAGGAATTCCTTCGGCGTACCGGATCTGATCTTTTCGCCGGGATAGGAAAGCCGTTCCCCTATATGAAGAGTAACCTCCCAAAGGCCATATTGAAGGAGTTCCTTCGCAAGCTCCCCGGCTTGTGTTCCTGTGCCCAGGATCGCAAATACTTTCCCATTTTCTGCTATTTTCCGTACAAGATGTCTTTTCTGTCCATGGCAGCTGACCATCACCGCATCCTCCCAGGAAATACGAAGTTTGGCCATGAAATAGGACAGAGAAGAAATGCCGGACACTGCTCTTACGTTCCATTCTTTTTCAGAGGACAGCAGTCCGTACAGTTTCTTTGCCCCGCTGTAAAATCCGGGATCCCCTGACACCGCAATGACAATATGGTCATAAAACGGATGAGCCTTTATGTAGGCCAAAATCTCCTCACTTTTATATTCCTCATAAATCTCTGCCTTACGAGCGTTTCCAGCCGCTTTTTTTGCTGTCTCCAGCACCCGGCCGGCTCCGATCAGAAGATCTGCGTTTTGGCATGCACGTACTGCCTCTCCTGTCATCGTTTCGATGCTTCCCATTCCCACACCTGCAAGAGTAATCTCCGGACGGTATGGGAGCTGAAAACGTTCCTTCAGCATCTTCCGGCATTCTTTAAAAGTAAGCCCCGTTTCCTTTTTCGGCCTCC
>NZ_FR889169.1:0-591 GCF_000432215.1 Anaerostipes sp. CAG:276 | reverse complement strand
CGCCTCTTTTGCGGCCTCTAATTTTTCCGGAAATCCACCTTCCATACCGGAGGCCTTTGTCACCATCCATTTACAGCCATACTGCCTGAGCATTGCAGTATTCAGGTCCTTTGAAAACGGCCCCTGCATACAGATCAAATGATTTCCCCGAAACCCCATTTCGTCACAGCTTTTTACCACATCCGGAAGAGAGAGGACTCTCGCATAAATCCTCTCTTCAAATTCAGGAACCGCAGTAAACTCTGCCAAATCTTTGCTTCCTGTTGTCAAAAGAACATTTCCCTCTGTGCGTGAAAGAAACTCCGCTGCTTCTTTTGCGGAACTGACACAGGTAATGTCTCCTCCGTCCCAGGTGCCCTCGTCCCTTACCAGCCGTATCAGCTCCGTGTGGGTGTGGATACAGGCTGACCGTATATTTTCTGTTACCAATTCTGCATACGGGTGTGTGGCGTCAACCACAAGATCCGGTTTTTGGATTCTGATCTGTTCTTCCATCTCCTCTGCGGAAAGTCTTTCAGGAGACAGGACCATATGCTCCGCTTCCCCGATCAGGCTTTTCCCATATTCAGTTGCCGTAAATACAAAGACCTC
>NZ_FR889168.1:0-838 GCF_000432215.1 Anaerostipes sp. CAG:276 | reverse complement strand
TGAAATCCCACTTCACTTCGTTTCCGTCTTCCTCTGTATAATACCAGCCCTCAAACACATATCCCTCTTTTGCAGGGTCCCTCGGAGCTTCCGCACAGTCGCCTCCTTTGACTGTCTGTGTTTCCGGCTGGTAGTCTCCTCCGTCAGGATCAAAGGACACTCTGTGATCCCCGGTCAGCGTCACCTTTACTGTGGCTTTATTTCCGTCAGAAAGGGAAAAGGTGAGGTCAAAAACTCCCGTTTTTCCATCTTTTTTTGCTTTGTTGATCACTGCCAGCTGGCTTTCATCCACCAGAATCTTTGCATTATCCAGATTCTTGTCTTTTCCTTTTGCCTGGCAGAGGTCGATGATCTGTTCCTCCGTAAAGGGCTCTCCCTTTGTAGGCTGTGTCGCATGGTTCGCTCCGATCACAGAAAAAGGATCATCCTGTCTTTCCTTTGCGGCATCTGTTCCCTCATCTCTCAGAAATACAGTGATTGTAACCGTTGTATTGTCCGGCGTCCGGAAAGTCAGAGGAAAATCGCCGGTCTTCCCTGCGGTCTTTGCCGCATTGATCGCTGCAATCTGCTCTTCCTCTGCAAAACTAAGATCCTCTGTTGGAATCTCCATCCCGTCTTTGTCCACCGCTTTTACCATGGACAGCTCTTTCAGCTGCTTTTTCGAAAAACCGTCGCCGCCGGTTTTGCTGATGATATGTTTCCCCTTTATCATCTCACCTGTGTCCGGGTTTTCTGTAATCGCATCGTACTCACCGACCAGTGTGACCGTAACGGTTACTTTATTTCCCTTTGCATCAGAATAGGTCAGCTCAAACTCCCCGGCTTTCCCCTGTGTCTT
>NZ_FR889167.1:6120-18285 GCF_000432215.1 Anaerostipes sp. CAG:276 | reverse complement strand
ACAGACAGCACAAAGAAAAACCTTGAGATGAGAGTAGAAGCAGAAAACGGGGCGACAGCAGGTAAGTTTGATCTTGCAAAGAGAGCGAAGGCAGCAAACTTAGACGCAATCCATGACACTGTACATGAGATGGCAAGGGATGAAGCCCGCCATGGGAAAGCTTTTGAAGGATTACTGAAGAGATACTTCGGATAAACCTTAAGTATTTCCCACAGCCAGACCAAAGGCTGTAAAAAAAGAAATTCATACACTTTTCTTGATCATACACCTCTATTTAATACGAGAAGCCGGGAGCGATCCCGGCTTCTTTTTGCACATAAATGAATCCCACTGCATAACTTATGAATATGCTGCGTTGTTTGCGCTGAAAGATGCGCGCTACACGCCGGGATGTTTCCCGGTTATTTAAGATGGGTATACTAAAGATAAAAATCAGAAACAGCTAAGTAAAACGAATTTCGAGGTGAAGATTGAGATGTTAAATGAAGAAAAGATTAGTTCAAGAATGGTAGAAATGGCAAACCGCTCAGACGGAAGGAAAGGGCTTTACTGTATTTGCAGTCATATGGGCTGGGCAGGCTTCCTTTCAGACGGCGGCAAAGTTGAAATTCCATTGGAAGGAATACCGGGACATATTAAAACAGACAGCATTAGAATTGATCGGAGAGTACCCGGGGAATGGCTGCAAAACTACCGGGTTTCATCTGAAAAAATCTGCTTTTCCAACTATATTCCAGGGGAGGTCATACTGAAAACAGACGACCGGATGGGAAGAGAAAAGAATATTGTACTGCATGTGAAGATCCGCGGATAAAACCGATGAAAATGTCACAGTTTCCTGCAAGGATATTTAGTGGTATACTGGTATCAAACATAAAAGGAGGAAAAGAGAATGATAGCATTAATAGTTATAATAGCAATAATTGCAGTACTGGCCATCTGGCTGATCAGTTCGTATAACGGGTTTATTACCCTGAGAAATAAGACAGAAGAGGCATACTCTGCGATGGATGTATCCCTGAAAAAGCGGTACGATTTAATCCCGAATTATGTGGAAACCGTTAAAGGGTATGCAAAACATGAGTCCGGGACACTGGAAAAGGTAGTGTCAGCCAGAAATATGGCCATGGGAGCTTCTGATCCGGAAGAAAGACTTGCCAATGAAAATGTACTTACCGGCGCGCTGCGTTCTTTATTTGCGGTGGCGGAAGCCTATCCGGATTTGAAAGCAAATCAGAACTTCATACAGCTTCAGGATCAGCTCCAGAGGATCGAAGAAGAGATCGCAGGTTCCAGAAGATATTACAACGGAGTTGTCAACAAATACAATACCAAAGCAGAAATGTTCCCTGGAAATATTGTAGCAGGCATTTTTAAATTCACAAGAAAACCATTGTATGAGATCAGCGATGAGGCTGAGCGTGAGAATGTAAAAGTATCGTTCTAGTGCTCTGACGCAGGGAGGTCATTATGAAAAAATTATGGGCATCCGGTTTCATTGCGGTTACCCTGTTTCTCTTATGTATAGGAATAGGGGCTGCCGCAGAAAGCATATCAGGCCCTTCTCCGTCTCAGGTACAGCAAGATCCCTATATGTATACGAAGCAGTTTCAGACAAAAGTTGTGGTGGGAAACGACGGTTCCTATGATATTACAGAAAAGATAAATGTGAGATTCCTGGAAGAACGTCATGGGATTTACCGCTATATTCCGAGCAAAGGGACCATAGCTTCCTATGATAAAAAAGGGGAGATTCAGAAAACACCTTTCTATGCTTCTGTAAAACTGGTCCGTGCCAATGAAACTGTGGATGAGAGCAGTGAAAACGGCAGCACTGTCTTTCGGTTTGGAGACGAAGACAAGACGGTGAGAGAAGGGATTTATAAGTTTGAATATCTTCTCTCACCGAAATTCCAGCAGAAAAGTTATGATAACATCTACTATAACATTTTCCCGACACAGTGGCAGAACCAGATTCCGGCAGGGAGCAGGTTTACCATCCAGTTTCCGAAAAAGTTTGATATGGACCGGCTGAAGTTCTACTGCGGGGAATATGGTTCAACAAAAGATGCCGGGGATATTCTCTCGCTGGAAAAAGACGAAAAAAACCTTACCGTGACAGGGACTTTAAAGAAAAGTCTTCCTCTTGGTTCCGGTCTTACCTGCTTTGCAAAAATGGACGCCGGGTATTTCAGTGGAAACCAGCAGATCACTGCAGTACCATGGATGATCTTGATTCCATCGGTAATCATATTCGCAGTTGTCCTTGGTATGTTTCTTATGTTCGGCAGAGATGAGAAGATCATTCCGTCGATCCAGTATCAGCCGCCGGAGGGGCTAGACAGTGCCGGAGTGGGGTACATCATCGATGGAAAAGTACAGGACAAGGAACTGCTTTCTTTGATTCTTTACTGGGCAGATAAGGGATACCTTACCATCGAAGAAAAGAAAGGGAAGCTTACCTTCCATAAAAAGTCAGACCTTGAAGCTTCGGCGCCGTCATACCAGAGGATTATGTTTGACGACTTATTCAACGGAAAGGATAAGGTAAAGATTGACGAGCTGAAATATAAATATGCGGATACTCTCAGTGTGGCAAAAAATAAACTCATCCGGTATTTCGGAAGAGAAAAGAAATTTAGTATTTATACAACGAGTTCAACAGCAGCAAGAGGGATCTCAATGGTATTTGCAGCGCTTCCGCTTGGATTTTTTATGGCCGTTACAAGCTTTTATTCTTATACAGGCATCGCAAGAATGATCGTTCAGGTTATTTTATGGATGCTGCTGTTCGGCGGGATGATCTTGTTTACAGCCGCGGTGGACAGCTGGTATGCCAGAAGCAGGGACAGCAGAAGGCTGTGGGTATTCTGGGGTCTTGCTTTGAGCTTTCTGTCAGCGGCAGCTTACACAGGAAGTTATATTGTTAGAGTCATAAATGGAGAGATTTTTAGCTACATCTGGGTTCTGGCCGCAGTGCTTGTTATGACCGGCGGAATGATTCTTATGACAGGATTCATGAAAAAAAGAACCCATCAGTGCATTGAGTGGATGGGATATCTGGCCGGACTCCGTGATTTCATTGAGACTGCGGAGCTGGACAGGATGAAGGTGCTGGCAGAGGATCAGCCTCAGATGTTTTATCACATCATGCCGTATGCCTACGTATTCGGCCTCTCCGATGTATTTGCGGAGAAATTAAAAGATCTTGGTCTGTCTGCGCCTGACTGGTATGAAACAGACCGCCAGTTTACATTTTTTGATTATTATATCTTTAACCGGTGTTTAATGGGAAGTATGGCCCAAGTGACGAGTACACTTTCCGTGCCCGAACCGCCCAAAACATCGTCCGGCAGCGGCGGCTTCGGAGGAGGCTCCTTTGGCGGAGGGGGATTCTCAGGAGGCGGTTTCGGCGGCGGAGGCGGCGGAAGCTGGTAGAAGATGATGAAAGGTGGAGGAACAAGTGTATAAAAACGTATCAAAGTTATTGATCTATGGTGATATGGAACCGGATTCTATTTTGATGCAGCTCAGTGATATATTCCGCTGCATGGATGAGGAAAGCCAGACGAAGGAAGTTCTGACGACCAGGGTTTTCAGGCAGATCAAACGCATCCTTCAGGTGGCGACAGACTATGGATTCGATGAGAATCTCTGGCATAACTACCTGACATTTCTGCTGATTACCAATGAGAATCCATTCAGCATCACCTGTGAAAAGGTAGGGGCCAGAGAAGGAAGCGTCAATTATTTTGCGGAAAATGATTTTCGGGCATTTAAGGAGCTGTTTGACTACGACTTTTCAAAGATTGAAGAATACCTGGGAGTGGACTGTTTCAGCCGTCTTTCAGACTATAAAGCGATCGGAAAGCCAGAGCTTATGTATAATAAAAATGTCAGCGAGAAGGTTCGGGCATTGAGCCGGAAACTGGAGCAGACACGGGATGAGCATGAGTTTTTCCAGGTGGTCACAGACTTCTATAAAGCTTACGGCGTGGGAATGTTCGGACTCAATAAGGCTTTTAGGATCGAGGAAAAAACCGGAGGGGACATTACATTCCGTGCGATCAACAACATGGATAAGGTTGCTCTGTCCGACCTGGTAGGATATGAGATCCAGAAGAAGAAGCTGGTTGACAACACGGAAGCCTTTGTCCATGGGCGGAAAGCCAATAATGTCCTGCTGTTCGGAGACAGCGGTACCGGCAAATCTACCAGTATTAAGGCTATTGTCAACCAGTACTATGATCAGGGCCTGCGGATGATTGAGATCTACAAGCACCAGTTTAAAGATTTGTCCAACGTGATCGCACAGATCAAAAACCGGAATTACCGATTTATTATTTATATGGACGATTTGTCTTTTGAAGAGTTCGAGGTAGAGTATAAGTTTTTAAAGGCAGTCATCGAAGGGGGCGTTGAGACAAAGCCGGAAAATATTCTGATCTATGCCACATCCAACAGGAGGCACTTGATCAAGGAGACCTGGAGTGACCGGGACGACGTAAAGAATGAAAATGGTATGCACAAATCCGATACGATGGAAGAAAAGTTATCTCTGGTAAATAGGTTTGGTGTAACGATCAATTACTCTAAGCCGACCCAGAAGGAGTATTTTAACATTGTGATCCAGCTGGCAAGGAAAGAAGGTATTACCTTATCAGATGAAGAACTGCAAAAAGAGGCCAACAAATGGGAACTGTCCCATGGAGGTATTTCCGGAAGGACGGCACAGCAGTTTGTAAATTATTTGATGGGGATGCAAGGTTTGAATTAAACACAGTTGTTTGCGTTGTTTTATTTGTTATTTATGTAGGGTTCTGCCTGAAACTGCCCGCATCGCATATAGTAATATTTAAAAATAATACTATATACAAAGGGTGTGAGCAGAACTGAAGAAAAAGTATTTTACCGAAGAAGAAAAAGTGGTGCTGAGCAGAAACAGAAATGTTAAATGCGTTTATGACTCAAGTCTGGCATACGAAGATGATTTTAAAAAATTTTTCTGTCAATGCTATCATCAAGGGAAAAAAACAACGGAGATATTCAGGCTGTGCGGATTCGATACAAAAGTTCTTGGAAGTAAAAGAATTGAGAGAGCAGAAGCCAGATGGAAAAAGTTAAAAGAATAAAAAGAGCAGGAAATTCAGTGTGATTTCTTGCTCTTTTTATATGGAAAACTAAAAAAATTATTCTAAAATGCTGTTTGCGTTGTTAGTGCAGCAGGATACGCTAAAAATTACAAATAAACGAAGGGGGGATATATAATGCATACATAAACAAAGACAACAAAACACAGAGGAGATAATTACGATGATTAAGAAAACATTCAAAAGAGGTATGGTAATAGCGTTGACAGCAGCAATGATGACGACATCTGTGTCAGGAGTTTTTACAGGAATGACAGCTAAGGTTTTTGCGAGTGAGAGTGCAAGGCAAATAGCAGCTTCCGTGAAAACAAAGGCAGAGACAGAGATTCCAAAAGCAGATATGTTGGATATTATATTTAATGGAGGAAAAGTAGAAGATAGATTAAATGGGAAGAATGAGTTAAAGACTTATGGAGCACCGGTAATTACACAGGATGAACAGCTGGGAAAAGAAGTTGCAGTTTTTGATGGACAAGATGACGGTTTTGGATATCTGCTCACTTCAGAAGACTGGAAAGCCATGGGTAGTCACTATAGTTTTGAATGCATGGTAAAAGAGAGTAATGAAGATGTACAGAACAAGTTTGGCACTTCTTTGCTGGGAGGAAGTTCAAATAGGGATGGCGGACTATTTTACTTTAAAGCAGGCGGACCTACGTTTACAGGATTAAAAGCAGGCAAGTATACTAGAGATTTGACATATAAATGTGAGAAAGAAAAGTGGTTGCATCTTGTAGGTACCTATGATGGAAAAGCATTAAAATTTTATGTGAATGGTGAAAAACAGGGGGAATTTTCCGCTGCTGAATTTACAATGGGAGCAGTAACAACAGAGCAGTACTTGAATATTGCCCATCAGGTAGGTGGAATGGGTAATTCAGCGGCCTGTAAAATAGCCTCAGCCCGGGCTTACAGTAAGACATTAAGTCCGGAAGCGATAAAGAGTCTTTATCAACAGGAAGATAAAACAAACATCACTGTACCTGCAGATGCAAGTTTTATAGTTGCAAAAGGAGATAATTATGTAGTGCCGAAGACAGAGGTGACAACGGCAACCGGAACGGTACCTGAGATCACGACGGCAGTAAAGGATCCAAATGGAAATGATGTGATGCTAGATGAGAACCGACAGTTTACAGCCACAGAACAGGGAGAATACAAGGTCTTTTATACTGCAAATGGAATCACGCTGGAAAAGTCACTAAGAGTAACAGGAGAACCAAGCATAGCGGCACAAATAGAGCTTGCAGTAGGAGATCAGGAGACCTTACAGATTCAAAACCTTGACCAGGATGCAAAAGTGATGTATACAAGCGCGGATCCTGAGACAGCAGCTATTGATGAGAAGGGAATCATCCAAGCGAAAAAAACAGGAGAGACAACCATTGATGTTACGGTAGAGCAGGCGGGACATACATATCTGTTGAAGAATAAGGTTGTAGTAACAAATCAGGCAGAACAAATATTTACAGTTACCTTCAAAGACTATGACGGAAAAGTACTGGATACTCAGGAAGTGAAGTATGAAGAAGGGGCGAAAGCGCCAGAAGCACTGATAAGGATAGGGTATACATTTACAGGCTGGGATAAGACTTTTGGAAAGATTACATCAGATATAACAATAACAGCGCAATATCAAAAGAATCCGGATCCGGTAAGACCGACCGATCCAGCCAAGAAACCGAACAGCCAACAGACGGCGGTACGCCCAAGCATCAGTGTGACAAAGAAACAGATCCTGTCAGGAAAGAAATTCCGCCTGAGTGTAAGGAGGTTGATCAAAGGAGCAAAAGTCAGCTATAAGACAAGTAACAGAAAGATCGCATCTGTAGATAAAAACGGAAGTATAAAAGGGTTGAAAGCCGGAAGAGCGACGATAATTACAACGGTAAGAGAGGGAGGAAAAACCTACAACTTTAAAACCAGTGTTACGATCAAAGGCTATATGAAGCTGATTAAAGTGAAAAAGACGATCAAAAAAGGAAAGACCTATAAGTTTAAGGCGAAAGCTTATGGAATCAAAGGAAAACTTACATGGTCTGTCTCCAGCAAGAAGATCGGAAAGATCGCAAAGAGTGGAAAGTTTAAGGCAAAGAAAAAAGGAAAAGTATACGTGACAGTGAAATGCGGAAAGTATAAAGCAAAAGTACGTGTGAGCGTGAAATAAAAGAAGAAAAATAGGAAAAGGGACATATTTTCGGCTTTGGGACTTTTTAGGATAGCCTATTTGTTTGAATTGCAAGTTTACTGTTTGCGTCGAAAGAACTATTGTATACGCACCTACTTTTAGACATGAAAGATCACAAACTGGTATCCCAAAATCTTGAAAAACAGCAGTTTAAATTTTTAGACTTAGGTGATTATGAGTTGCCGAAATGAATATTATTAGTGGAATTGTGCGGATTGACACAAAATATATGACATGTGGACCACATTGTTACTTCGAGGGGGTACATGCTTCAATTACAATCACAGATGAAAATGGGAAGGTCGTCAAAAAAAGAATATTTTGATCAACAGAAATGAGACGGTAGGAATCGAAGAAGTTTCACTGAAAGATGATTATATGGTAACCATTTATTATGCAGAGCCAAGTCATCTTCATACAAACGACGACCAGGACTTGAAATTAGCATCAGAAAGAATGTAGATTTAGCTATATTTTTAAGAATCAGAAATTAGTGGAACAGTAAATTGCAAAAAGTAAGTGAAAGAACTGGATGTCTTAATAATTCCGTAAAAAAAGAGAAACAAGATACCATCAAATGAGGGTTCTTGTTTCTCTTTTTTTGTCTGTATGAAATGTGTTTTACACGAACAAACTTGAAACAGTCTCCGTTTTTTATAATGCTTCCACACTCCATATTTTGAAGGCTTCTTTTGCAGATTTAGAGTAGATTCTGCCCACGGGCAGGAGCACTCCGCTGCGCAAAAGGCAGGAAGTAGGTGAAAGTTTCGCAATCTTGCTTAAAGAAACCATATATGATTTATGTATTCTTATAAAACCATGTTTATAAAAACGAGCTTCCAGATTACTCAATGTATCATAGATTTCAAAGCTTTCCTGCTTATAATAAATAAAGACCTTGTGGTTTTGTACTTCAAGATAGGAAATATCTTTCAATGGAACGATGCAGTTTTTATTACGGTATGTAAAAATTAACTGTTCTCCGGATTCTTCTTCAGATTGCTTTACAGCTTTGAGAATAATCTCTTCAAATTTTTCCTTGGAAACAGAATCTTTGATGATATAGTGATATGCCAGAACATCAAAAGCTTCCAGCATTTTATCGGCCAGACTCGTAAGAAAAATGATCTTGCAGTCTATGCCGTTTTCCCTCAGCTGTTTTGCTGCTGCAATCCCATCCATACCCGGCATCATGATATCCAAGAGGATAATATCAGAAGACAGCAGATCTTCTGAGAGAAATAGAAGCTGTTTGCCGTTGTTGCATATTTCAATGGTAAAATCTAAAGAGTATTCTTCTTTTATTTTCCGGAGAAGCCACGTGTACTTTTTACAGCAAGTGTGGTCATCGTCACATAATACGATCCTCATTTTTATGTACCCCCAAACTGTCAGCGATTTTTAAAAATTTATTTACGATTTCGGGGTCAAACTGTCTGCCGCTTTGTTTTTTTAATTCGGCCATAGCTGTCTCAGGACTAAGTCCTTTCCGGTAACACCGGGTACTGGTCATGGCGTCATAAGTATCGGCAACGCTGATGATTCGGGCGATCAGGGGAATCTCGTCGCCTTTTAGACCGTTCGGATAACCGGAACCGTCAAAACGTTCATGATGGTATAAAGTACCGTCTGATAAGCCGTCCAGCTTTTTCTGAAGGTTTTTCCGGTAGTCGGTCAGCTCCAGTGTTTTTGCAACACGGCTTAAAAGCACTTCTTTGACGATAGGTTTCCCGATGAAGTCGTAGGCTCCTAGATTAAGGCACTGGGCTTCTGTCTGGTCTTCCGTATCAGAAGTCAGAAAGATGACAGGGATATCAGACCATTTTTTCTCTTTCTGAAGTTCCAGAAAAAATTCTTTTCCATCCATTTAGGGCATCATTAAATCAAGCAAAATCAAATCGGGTGTCTGATGTTCCATGATTTTTAATGCCAAACTGCCTGAGAGGGAGGGAAATACATGATAAGATTCTTTGAGTAGTATCATAGCCTGGTTTAAGACTGTTTTACTGTCATCAACAATTAAGATTTTATGCATCTTATAGTCCTTTCGTCAGCAAAATAACGGAATGCGTTATTTATATTATATTACATTATCCGTAAAAGAAAAGCGTAACAACGGCGCAAAAGGCGATTATTGCGGCGGGAACTTCCGGTTACAGACAGTTATACATCAAAACAGAACACCGATTTAAATCCCCGTATTCAAAATTATCATAGGCGGTTTTGAGCCGGTCCAGGAGATTTTGCAGTTCCCCCGGATAAGTGTATCGGTCCAATTTTGCAATAGCATCGGAGACCTCTTGATAATCCATTTCATTGACGGCAATGCAGAGACTTTTGATGATATCTTCGGGATAACCGGAAAGAGATTCTTTCGTTTCGTCTGCCGCCGGTACGGCTTTGATACAACAATCCAGTTCTTCTAATATAAGGTCTGTATAGTCCAGCAGTTCCTGATACTTCTGTGTGATGGATTTCCAGTTGTTTTGGTGGCCAAAATCCTCCATCGTTTTCGCCAAGTCCGAAAATTCTAGGGCGCCTACGGATTTTGAGGCAGATTTAATAGCATGGACGTGGATGGTAAACAATTTGATATCCTGGTTTTCATAGATTTTATCCAATTCATTTCGGCGTTCAAAGAGACCCTGCCGGAAGGTTTTCAGCATCTCCAAATAAAAATCAGCCGAGTGATCAAAATATTCCAGGGATGCATCAACGTCGAAATGTTTCAAAGATGTAAAACAGGCTTTGACTTCTTCTGAGATAAAAGCTTCGTCCAGCTTTTTTTCCACAATCTTTAAGACGGCTTTGTCCTGTAAATACTGAAGGAGGGTGTTGTGCAGTTCTTTGACATTGATCGGCTTTGCGAGGAAGTCAGAAAATCCCTGTTCTGTGAAATAGGTCTTCGCATCGGAGAAGACATTGGCTGTCAGGGAAACGACAGGAAGATCTTTTCTGATGCAGTCCATTTTTCTCAGCTTCTGTACCGTCTCGATTCCGTCCATTCCGGGCATCATATGGTCCAGGAAAATCAGATCATAGTCTTTTGCGGAAGCCATTGTGAGTGTATCAAAACCGTTGGACGCCACATCAATATCCATTTCATAAGGTTCCATCAATCGTTTTGCAACGGAAGAATTGACATCATTGTCATCTACGATCAATATGTGGGCAGAAGGAAACGTTGTATCCTCGTAAACGTTTGTCTTTTTGGACGCGGTCTTGACCGGATGGCCGCTTAAGATATTTGCAGTCTGCATCATCAGGTTGTACGGATACAGCTGCTGATAGTTATAGTATTTGGATTCCGTAGTATCACTGTTTTTCATAAGAAGCAGCACATGATCCTGCAAAAATAAGGAATCGATCATTTCCTGGCAGGATGGGAAATCCGCCTGCTGCATGATCAGATAAGAATTCTTGTTTGATCTGTCCAGACTGATGGAGGAGACGGACGAAATCAAAGAAGGATGGATGCTAAGCTTGTGCAGTTCACGTATGACATATTTTGTCAGTTCTTTATCCGATTCTAGAAGATAGACATAGACCTCGGCCTGTTCCATTTTGTCAGACGGCGGAATCATAGGAGCGGCTAAACAGATTTCCTGTGGAATGGTAACGATAAATGTACTGCCTTTTTCATATTCACTTTCCACGGTAATACTGCTGCCCATCAGTTCCGTCAGTTTTTTTGAGATAGAGAGGCCCAGACCGGTTCCCATAATCGTTTGATTTTTCTTGGGATCGACTCTGCTGAATTGCCGAAACAGGTATTTTTGATCTTCTTCTTTGATTCCCGATCCGGTATCGGAAATAAAGAAAGAGAGTTCCGTTTTTGTCTCGGACAGATGCTTGGCACGAAGCTTCAATTCGATTTTCCCGGAAACTGTAAATTTTACGGCATTTGCAAGCAGATTGGTCAGGATTTCCCGAATTCGCATCTCATCTCCGACGAGCTGTCTTGGAAGGGAGGGATCCAAATCAGTGAAAAATGCAGACTTTTTTTACTTAGCCGGGCGGATATTATGCTGCATATATCAGAACACATGGTTGCAGGAGAATATGTTCCTGTGGTCAGCTGTATATTTCCCGTGTCCAGTTTGGAAAAGGACAGCAGGCTGTTGATGATTCCTAAGAGTCCATTGCCGATTTCATAGATTGTGGAAATGTCCTGTTCCACATCCAGGGGGAGATCTTTTCGCAGCAGCAGTTCACTTAAATTAAGGATAGCGTTCATCGGAGTCCTGATCTCATGGCTCATATTTGCGAAAAATGCCATCTTTTCCTGGTGGATCTGCCGTTCCTTTTCCGCAAGTCTTGCCAGATGCTCCTCTTCCATTTTTTTACTGTGGATGTCCTGTGTGCAGAAAATGATATTTGTTTTGTCATCTTTTAAGTAGCTGTATTCCGCTCTTTTCCAGCGGTAAGATTCATGGGTCCTGCCCCGGTATGTAAAACTGTAGGAGGTATCAGGCCGTTGGCTGAAATAACCGGTAATGCCGGAGAGTGTTGCATTCATCAAAAGTTCTTTCGCCTCTTCATCATAGGCCAGTTCATTTGCTGCATGAAACGTCAGCTCGTCAAAATCTCCTTCAAGTTTCTTTTGGGAAAACCAGTCTCTGTTCTGTGCGGCATAAATCTGATATTTGCCGTTTTCTGTGTTGATCAGTCCGAGGGTCTCATAGCTCCGGCTGACGATTAAAGTGCACATTTCATTTAAGATCTGGATTTCTTTTTCTTTGGCATAATCGGAATGCAGCTGTTTTTCTACGTTGGCCGTGTCATCAGAAAATACACAAAGATAGATCTGCGTGAGATCGGAAGAAG
>NZ_FR889167.1:0-6102 GCF_000432215.1 Anaerostipes sp. CAG:276 | reverse complement strand
GAAGAAGAAAGAAGTGATGCTGTCCCGCTCAGTCAGGATTTCTTTTCTCCCACATAGATTGGACGGGTAAAAGGAAAGTGATCACCAACATCTTTCAGACAGATCAACGCATCAATAAATTCATCGTATGCATTTCCCGGAAGTTTGTGGATGAAAGAATGAAAATCAAACGGGTAGTCTGATGCAGTCTTATAGCCTAAGATCCTGCAGCCAAAGTCATTGATATGGAGAAGAGTCAGGCGGTCTCCGTCTCTCTGAAACTGCATAACTCCGGTGGGCAGATTTTGATAGGTTGATTTTAAAAATTGGTATTCCTGTTTCTGGTCCAACAAATCATCTCCTGTCTGTTTTCTTTTTATTATAATATATTGAAATCAAAGAGGAAAGAGCGGCGGAGCATAAACTTTTGTTGTTTAAGGCGCTGATTGCGGTGAATACGAAGTATGGAAGGAAAATGACATATTTAAGATAAAATAAACAAAAACAGACAGAAAGGAAGACCTATGAAGAAGATTATTTTTGCTGCGGTGGCTGTGATTTTTATGGCGGCAGCGGTGGTAAGTGTGAAGGAAATTGTTCATGGAAAAAAGAATACTGGAATCAGTTACTATGCAAAAATCATAGCAGGATCCGAGAATAAGGAAGGCTGGCAACATTTTTACCATATAAAAGGATTTGATGAAAATGGGAATGACAGGATGCTGACTGTATATGCGGATCGGGATCAGCCTTATCCGAAGGGAGAATATTTAAAAATTACTTGCTCTGCAGAATCTGACGGGTCGAAGGAAATGACATGGAGTATGGTGGAACAGAGCAGTATTTCGGAAGAGGCAATGTTAAAAATACAGAAATGGGAAAAAAGGATTAGACGGCTGGCGGCTGAAAAGAGTTCTCAATCGGGGGATAGCTTAAGTGCACCGAGAAAGATTGATAAGACAAAAAAACTGATTGCATTTTCTTTTGACGATGGACCTGCCAGGCAAAACACAGACAAAGTTGCAAAAGCTTTGGCAAAGAATCATGTAAGAGCAACCTTTTTTATGCTTGGATAGAATGTTTCCTATTATCCGCAGCTTGTGAAAGAAGTAAAAGATTCGGGGAACGAGGTGGCCGGACACTCCTGGAATCATCCTCAGCTGACTAAACTGGGTGCAGCCGGGGTATGCCGTCAGATGCAGAAAATGAATCACGCGATTTCAAAAGTGACGGGCTCGAATGTAGGTCTGCTGCGTCCAACGTATGGAGCCATTGACCGTATGGTGAAAGCTAATATTAATGCGCCGCTGATCTTGTGGAGCATTGATACATTAGACTGGAAGACTTTAAATACAGATGCCACAGTAAATACGATCCTTAAACAAGCGAAGGACGGAGACATCGTATTGATGCATGATATTCATAAACCTTCTGTGGCAGCGGCAGAAAAAGTGCTTCCACTGCTGAAAGCGAGAGGATTTGAAATCTGTACAGTTTCAGAATTATTAAAGGCAAAGGGAATCACTGTGGGTAAAGGCGATGTTGTCATCAGCGCCAACCAGATTTATAAGTATAAAAAAATCAGAGATAGAAAAAGAGTGTTGTTTGCGTCGTTGAAAGTACAGTTTGTGGATTTTGAGAAAATATAGGATGTAACCTGTTATAATCAATTTGTAATTAATCATCAGCTGAGGAAGGACAGCTGGAAACTTTTTTCCTCAAAGATAAGATAAACTCCTTTTGAGATTAAAAAGCTTGCGAATAGATTGCAAAAAGCAAGCAAAGAATATATAATAAAAGTAATAGAAAATAAAGGAGATGATAGATATGGCTAAGACATCAAATATTTTTACCCGTGTAGATCCTGAAATAAAAGAGCAGGCAGAGCAAGTGCTTGAGCGTTTGGGCATTCCGATGTCAACTGCAGTGGGTATGTTTTTGAGACAAATTGTGATGCAGCGGGGACTTCCGTTTGAAGTGAAGCTGCCCAAAGATATGCCGCTTGTATACGACTACCTTACGAAAGAACAATTTGATGCGGAAATAGAAAAGGGCATGGATGATATAAGAAAGGGAAGGGTATATTCGGCAGAAGATGTCGAAGAGGAGATGAAGCGGGATTACGGGATATGAGTTGCAGGATTTTTTATACAAAAAAGGCAAAACAGGATTTGAGAGATATATATGAATATATAGCGTATGAACTGCTTGTGCCGGAAACAGCATCTGAACAAACTCGTAGAATTATGAAAGAAATCAAGACACTTGATGAAATGCCGAGACGTTATCGTTTATATGAGGAAGAGCCATGGCATAGTGAAGGAATCCGATTTTTTCCGGTGGATAATTACCTTGTGTTTTATCAACCTAATGAGTCCCAAAATACAGTGAGTATTGTTCGTATTATGTACGGTGGGAGAGACATCAAAAATCATTTGGATAGAACGACAATCGATTAATATTTTTTTGACGTGGCAGAAGAGCCGTCCGGCAGACCGGGCGGCTCTTCTGGCAGCTTAAATTATTTCTTATACCGATAAACATCATTCGCACTTACCACGACATCTCCCGGATGCAGAGTAATATTTCTCGCCTCAAGGAGCTCCGATACCGTACATACTTGAAAGCCTTTCTTTTCAAGTTTCGGGAGTACCTTTTTCACAGCTTCTGCCGTAGGAGCATGAATGTCATGCATCAGGATGATATCCCCATCCTTGGCCTGCTTTAAAATAGCAGCAGCAGTCTTGTCTGCATTCAGCGTTTTCCAGTCCAGCGTGTCGATACTCCAAAGGATCAGCGGATCTTTTACCGTGTTTTTGACGGTTCGGTTAATAGACCCATAAGGCGGCCTTAAAAGTCCCACATCAGATCCGGTCACAGAAGCAATGGCTTCGTTCATCTGCGACATCTGTTTTTTCACACCTTTTTTACCGAGTTTTGTGAGCAGCGGATGGTTCCAGGAGTGGCCGGCGATTTCATTGCCTGATTCCTCAACTTTTTTTACAAGGTCAGGATAATATTTTGCATTCTGGCCAAGCATAAAAAAGGTAGCCCTCGCATTGTTTTTATCCAGGGCCTTTAGTATTTTCTCCGTATTTTTTCTGGAAGGTCCGTCATCGAATGAAAACGCGATGAGTTTTTTCTCGGGATCGACTCGTTTGGGAAGAAAGGGGAAATCGCCTAGTTTAAACTGTGTAATTTCGCGGACGATCTTCTGGTTCTTTTGAATTTCTCCGCTGGCAGCCGAGGATTCCTGAAGAGAACTTGTCTCTTTGCTGGTCCGAAACAGGTAAATGCCTTGAAAAGCAATAATGGACAGCATTATAAGCAAGACTGCGGTTTGTCCTTTGTTTAATCCTTTTTTCATTTGTGCCTCCTATCCATACATAGTATTTCCGTTTTCCAGCAATCCTTGACAAAAGAACATGGAAAGGCAGGGTGAAATTACAAGCTATAATTTATTGTATGTGGAGAGATCTGATTATATTAAGAAAAATCTGTTATAATGAAACATATCATATTTTATAAATTTTTGAATATCACTTATTTGACGGAGTATAAAGGATAGAGTTTATGGATATTAAAAGAATCGGAGAAGCCGGGCAGCTTAGATCTTTGGATACGGTGAATGGATTTGATGTGCGTCCGGGGTTTTACCTTCAAAACGGTGCGACTGCTATTGAAGGCGGCGTGAGTTTCACCGTACATACGAAAAACGGAACTGCCTGTACATTAGTTTTATATGAAAGAAAGGTACAGGAACCTTTCGCTGAAATACCATTTCCGGAAAATTACCGGATCGGAAATGTATACTCGATGATCGTTTTCGGCCTGGATATCCGGAAGATTGAATACAATTACAGAGTTGACGGGCCGAAGGATTTAAAAAAGGGACTTTTGTTTGACAAGGAGCGGTATCTTTTAGATCCCTATGCAAAAGCCGTCACCGGTCAGAGCAACTGGGGCGAGAAACCTGAGTACAGCAGGGACTGTTATCGGGCGAGAGTCGTCTCCAATGACTTTGACTGGGGAAGAGCCAGGCGAAAACCCACAGATATGCGGGACCTTATCATCTATGAACTTCATACCAGAGGATTTACAAAACACCATACATCAGATGTAAAACACCCGGGAACCTTTGACGGGATCCGGGAAAAGATTCCTTATCTGAAGGATCTGGGCATCAATGCCGTGGAACTGATGCCGATCTTTGAATTTGACGAGACGAGGGATACCAGGTATGTCAATGGTAAAAAACTTTTGGACTACTGGGGTTATAATCCGGTCAGCTTTTTTGCGCCGAATACAAGCTACAGCTCGGAAAAAGAATTTAACAGAGAGGGTTCAGAGCTTAAATACCTGATCCGGGAACTTCACGACAATGATATTGAAGTAATCCTCGATGTGGTGTTCAACCACACGGCGGAGGGAAATGAGAACGGTCCGTTCATATCTTTTAAAGGATTTGACAATAATATATATTATATGCTTACGCCGGACGGAAAATATTATAATTTCAGCGGCTGCGGCAATACACTGAACTGCAATCACCCGGTCGTTCAGAACATGATCCTGGACTGTTTAAGGTACTGGGTGACGGATTACCGGATCGACGGATTCCGGTTTGACCTGGCATCGATTCTCGGAAGAAGTGAGGACGGTTCACCATTAAGTAAGCCTCCGCTTTTGGAAAGGCTTGCATTTGACCCGATCCTGGGCCGTGTGAAATTAATTGCTGAGGCATGGGACGCTGCGGGTCTTTATCAGGTGGGCACGTTTCCGTCATGGAACCGGTGGTCTGAGTGGAATGGCAGATACCGGGACGATATGAGAAGATTCCTGAAAGGAGATCCGGGACTTGTGAAAGCCGCTGCCCAGAGGATGAGCGGCTCCAGGGATATCTATGACAGGGAGAGCCGGGGCGATACGGCTTCAGTGAATTTTATCACCTGCCATGACGGATTCACGATGTGGGACCTTTATTCCTATAATGAAAAGCACAATCTGGATAACGGATGGAACAATACGGACGGAGACAACAATAACAACAGCTGGAACTGCGGTGAAGAAGGGTACACTGACCGGCAGGATGTCATAAAGCTCAGGAAAAAGCTTGTGAGAAATGCTTTTGCGGCGCTGATGACCAGCCAGGGTGTCCCGATGATGTATGCGGGGGACGAATTTTTGAATACCCAGTACGGCAATAACAATGCCTACTGTCAGGATAATGAAATTTCGTGGCTGAATTGGGATCTGCTTTTGGAAAATCATGAGACCACACAATTTGTCAAAGAGATGATCCGTTTCAGAAAAAAACACCCGGTGTTAAGATCCAGAGGGGAGGATGCGCTGTGCGGACTGCCTTCCGTCAGCTTTCACGGAGAAGAACCATGGAAGTTAAAGGAGGATGACCAAAACCATCTTCTGGGCGTTCTGTTTGCCGGAAGAGAAAAAGATAGTGACACAGATGATATTGTTTATGTTATGATGAATATGCATTGGGAGCCGCATACTGTGAGGCTTCCGGAACTTCCGCTGGATTACTTCTGGGAGATTTTTTCAGATACGGCCGGCGAGCCGAAAAATAGCCGGCTGCCCGGAGGAGAGATCCGGATGGAAGAGCGGAGTATGATTATATTAGAAGGGAACCAGATGGGACGGAAGGGCGATGTCATCTGTCTCTAAAGATAAAGTTTAAGTAAAGGAAGAGAATGTAAGATGTGGATTGCAGATCAGTGGAACGATTATGAAGTTTTAGATACTTCTTGTGGTGAAAAATTAGAAAGATGGGGAGACTATTATTTAGTACGGCCGGACCCTCAGGTTTTATGGCAGACACCAAAGAAGTTAAAGCAGTGGAAGAAGCCAAACGGACATTATCACAGGAGCAGCAGAGGCGGCGGACAGTGGGAGTTCTTTGATCTCCCTAAGACCTGGGATATCAGGTACAGGGAACTTACATTTCATTTGCAGCCATTCAGCTTTAAACACACAGGAGTTTTTCCGGAGCAGGCAGTGAACTGGGATTGGTTTTCAGATAAGATCAAAAAGGCCGGGCGGCCTGTAAAGGTGCTGAACCTGTTTGCCTACACAGGCGGCGCCACATTAGCGGCAGCCGCAGCC
>NZ_FR889166.1:36680-53842 GCF_000432215.1 Anaerostipes sp. CAG:276 | reverse complement strand
AAAGTCAAATCTCAAATGCTTCGCGTTGTTGCTGGAACCGGCCTGTTCCACATGGCTTCCCAGCACGGTGCGCAGCGCCTTCTGCAGAAGATGGGTAGCACTGTGGTTCTTCTCTGTCTGACGTCGATTTCTCTCATTGACATTTAAGAGAACCTTTTCGCCGACACTTAAATTTCCTTCATTTACATATCCGACATGTCCAAACTTTCCACCGGAAAGCTTGATCACATCTTCCACGGCAAAAGAAGAATTTTCACTCAGGATCACGCCCTGATCCGCTTCCTGTCCTCCGCTTGTGGCATAAAACGGCGTCCTGGAACAGATGATCGTTCCCCTCTGGCCTTCAACTAAAGAGTCGGTCAGATTTTTATCGGTGGTCATGGCAATGATCTCTGACTCGCAGGTCAGTGTGTCATAGCCGACAAACTCAGAGGTCATGGCAGGGTCCAGCTGTTCATAGACCGTTGCGTCAGCTCCCATGTAGTTGGTCGTCTCCCGGGCCTCTCTCGCCTGCTTTCTCTGCTGTTCCATGGCTTTCTGGAATCCTGTTTCGTCCACGGAAATGCCCTTTTCCTCAAGAATCTCCTTTGTCAGATCCAGAGGGAACCCATAAGTATCATAGAGCTTAAAGGCATCCTTGCCTGCAAGCTCCTTCTTTCCTTCTCTGGACATGGCTTCTTCCATGTCCGCAAGAATCTGAAGCCCCTGGTCGATGGTCCTGTTGAACTGTTCTTCCTCTGTTGTAAGAACCTTGTAAATAAATTCTTCTTTTTCTTTCAGTTCCGGATATCCGTCTTTGGACTCTGCGATCACGGTCTTACTGAGTCCGGCCAAAAACAGCTCCTTCATGCCAAGCATCCTTCCGTGTCTTGCCGCACGGCGGATCAGACGGCGCAGCACATATCCGCGGCCTTCATTGGACGGCATGACACCGTCGGAAATCATAAAGGACGCAGACCGGATATGGTCTGTAATCACTCGGATAGAAATGTCATTCTTCTCATCAGCGCCATAAGTCACGCCTGCCAGTTCACAGATCCTGTCACGGATCGCTTTGATCGTATCCACATCGAAGATAGAATCCACTTCCTGGACTACGACAGCCAGACGCTCAAGCCCCATTCCAGTATCAATATTTTTATTGTCTAATTCTTCGTAATTGCCGTTTCCGTCATTTTCAAACTGTGTGAAGACATTGTTCCATACTTCCATGTAGCGGTCGCATTCACAGCCCACCGTACAATCAGGGCTTCCGCATCCGTACTTCTCTCCCCGGTCATAATAAATCTCTGAACACGGTCCGCATGGACCTGCACCGTGCTCCCAGAAGTTGTCCTCTTTTCCGAAACGGAAGATCCTCTCAGGAGCAATGCCGATTTCCTTCTCCCAGATCTCAAATGCCTCGTCGTCATCCAGATAGACAGAAGGATACAAACGTTCCGGATCAAGTCCCACAACCTCAGTCAAAAACTCCCATGACCAGCGGATTGCTTCCTTCTTAAAATAATCCCCGAAAGAAAAGTTTCCGAGCATCTCAAAAAATGTTCCGTGACGCGCTGTCTTTCCGACATTCTCGATATCTCCGGTACGGATACACTTCTGACAAGTCGCAACTCTGGTCTTCGGGGGCACTTCCTGGCCTGTAAAATATGGCTTTAACGGGGCCATACCTGCATTGATCAGCAAAAGACTCTTATCATTCTGAGGCACCAGAGAAAAACTCTTCATCACCAAATGATCCTTGCTCTCAAAAAAATCAAGGAACATTTTCCTTAATTCATTTACTCCATACGATTTCAAATCTCCATCCTCCTAAAAATTAATATGAAACTATTCTGCCCGGACAGATGCCTATGACGGCAGCTTCCTTTACAGCAAAGAAAAACCTTCTGCTGCATCAGAAGGCTTTCCATTCTATCTTACACATCTTATTCCTGATCCGGTTTCTGCTCATTCTTTGCTTTCTGCTGCGCTTTCTTCTGCATCTTGCCGACAGCCATCTTCTTTCCGAAAAAAACGCCTCCTACCGATACGGCAAGCAAAAAAATAAACTTGATCAGATATGTGACAAACTCTGATAAATATGCGTGCATGTCCTGCCTCCTTTATCAAACCACGGTTCTTTGGTTTGCTCATGTGGCAATTATATCAAATCGGACAGCGAATGACAATTATTTTCTTTCAATTAATTCCCTGGTCACCTCATCCCAGGTCATATCCCGCTCTGCCATCAGGACCATCAGATGGTACAGAAAATCAGAAATCTCGTACTTCATTTCCTCCACATCCGGATTTTTCGCCGCAATGACGATCTCCGTGGCTTCTTCCCCTACTTTTTTAAGGATCTTATCAATTCCCTTTTCAAATAAATAATTCGTATAGGAACCTTCCTTCGGATGCTTTTTGCGGTCCATAATCACATCGTAGACGGACTGGAACACTTCCATCGGGTTGTCATCTTTGTATTCCTTCTTCACAAGATCCGTAAAAAAGCAGGAATAGCTTCCTGTGTGGCAGGCATTTCCCACCTGCTCAACCTTAGCTAAAAGCGTGTCTTTGTCGCAGTCAATGGTCAGAGACTTTACATACTGGTAATGTCCCGAGGTATCTCCTTTGGTCCATAGTTCTTTTCTGCTGCGGCTGTAATAAGTCATGATCCCGGTCTCGATGGTCTTTTCAAACGCTTCCTTTGTCATATAAGCAACCATGAGCACTTCATTGGTCTTATAATCCTGAGTTACTACCGTTAGCATTCCATCACTGTTTAATTTAAATTCATCAAAACTCATGGAACTTTCAAAGGTGTTGACGCCGAATCCCGCAGTTCTGCAGTCGTGTTTCAGTTCCATGACTCCAAACGCTTCTCTGGATGCTACCGCCAAATCATCAGCACCTGCAAGTTCTAAGATCCGTACAGCTTCTTTCGGGTCAGAAATGCTCACCATCACCGGAAGTCCGGATACTTCTTTGATTTCTTTGATCAGGGATGCAAAAGTTTCATATCCTTTGTCTGCAAGCAAAAGCAGTTCTCCGGCTCCGAGCCTCGCCATTTCCTTCGCAAAGGATACGGGATCTTCCTGTCTTTCCAGATCCATGGACACAATAATCTGATCCTTTCCAAACCTGTCCCCGGCCCTTTTCACGATTTCCTTATCCACAAGGACCGTTTTCCCAAGGCAGACCTTATCCGCTCCGGCATATAAAATCTTTTTTACGTCTTCCAGGTCTTCAATGCCTCCTCCGGCATAAAGCGGGATGTCAATATCCTTTGCAATCTCTTTTACGGTCTCCGCAGTTATTTTCTCGTCATAATAGCCGACGGCATCCGCACCTGAATGATCATACGCTTTTGCCGCTTCTGCAGGCTTTCCCCCGTAAATGCAGGGAATAATTTTTATCTGTCGTTCCATCTATAATGCCCCTTTCGTAGAAAGCACGTCCGTAATGCGCGGGTCCATGCCGGTGGCCTCATCCAAAGCCTTTGCAAAAGCCTTAAAAGCTCCTTCCATCAGATGATGGTTGTTGGTGCCTGAGAGCTGTCTGATATGCAGATTCATGGCACTTGCGTAAGATACCGCATAGAAAAATTCCCGGACCATCTCCGTGTCAAATCCGCCGACCCTGTCCGCAGTAAAGCTGAGGTCTGTGTCAAAATAAGGCCTTCCTGACAAATCCAGGCCGCACAAAATCAGGGTCTCATCCATCGGGAGTACAAAGGAACCATACCTTTTTATGCCCTTTTTGTCTCCTGCTGCCTGTTTGATCGCTTCACCAAGTACGATCCCCGTGTCTTCAATGGTGTGATGGCTGTCCACATGCAGGTCGCCGTCCACCTTCACGTTCAGGTCAAAAAATCCATGCTTTGCAAAACTGATCAGCATGTGGTCGAAAAAACCGATTCCTGTGTCCACCTCAGAGGCTCCGCTGCCGTCCAGATCGATAAACAGTTTAATCTTCGTTTCACTTGTGTTCCGGATAATTTCCGCGCTGCGACTCATATTGCTTCCTTTCTCTATTCGTTTTCAAATCTCACTTTAATGGAATTGGCATGGGCTGTCAACTCTTCCTGTTCCGCAAATGTTTCAATGTCTCTGTGCACCGGTTCCAGAGCTTCCCTGGAATAATAGATCACACTGGATTTTTTGATAAAATCGTCCACACTTAACGGAGAGAAGAATCTGGCTGTTCCGTTGGTCGGGAGTACATGGTTCGGTCCTGCAAAATAGTCACCCAGCGGTTCACAGCTGTACTGTCCGATAAATATGGCTCCCGCATTCTCGATCCTTGTCATAACGTCAAAGGGATTCTCCGTCATGATCTCCAAATGCTCTGAGGCGATGGAATTTGCCACGTCCACTGCCTCTTTTAAATCTTTAGCGATCAGTATATATCCAAAAGAATCAAGAGATTTTTGCATGATTTCCGTTCGTGAAAGCTTTTTCAGGAATCCGTCAACTTCTTCAGAAACCTGTTTGGCCAGTGTCTCACTCGTCGTCACCAAGATGGCACTGGCCATCTCGTCATGCTCCGCCTGGGATAACAGGTCCGCGGCCACATACCGGGGATTGGCGCTGTCATCGGCCAGCACGAGAATCTCGCTCGGTCCCGCGATGGAGTCGATGCTCACATTGCCGTACACTGCTTTTTTCGCCAGCGCCACGTAAATATTTCCCGGTCCCACGATCTTATCCACCTTCGGAATTGTCTCTGTACCGAAAGCCAGAGCCGCTATCGCCTGGGCACCTCCCACTTTATATACTCTTTGCGCACCTGCCTCTTTCGCTGCCACCAAAGTGTTCGGATTCACTTTGCCGTCCCTGCCCGGAGGTGTCACCATGATAATTTCTTTTACCCCTGCCACATGGGCCGGTACAATATTCATGAGCACAGATGACGGATAGACCGCCTTCCCTCCCGGCACATACACTCCGCACCTGGCAAGCGGAGTCACCTTCTGTCCAAGCAAAATGCCGTTCTCTTGTGTGTCAAACCAGCTGTTCTGCTTCTGCTTTTGATGAAAGTCACGGATATTTACGATGGCCTTTTTTATGACATCAAGAAGCTTTGGTTCAACCTTTTCATAAGCTTCCTCAATTTCAGCTTCCGTCACCAGCACAGTATCTGCCGTAAGCTTTGTTCCGTCAAACTTCTCGGTGTACTCAAACACCGCCTCATCGCCTCTGGCTTTTACATCATTGACGATGGCATTGACCTGCTCTTCATAGCCCTCGTAGTGATTCGGGCTTCTCTTCAGCAGATCGTTTAAAATATCCGCGATGGAATCTTCATTTACTTTTACAATTCTCATGGCACTACCCCTGTTTCTTCTCGTCTAACAACTTCTTTAATGCAGTCACAATTTTACTGATCCGCTCCTGCTCCATTCTCTGGCTGACCTGGTTCACGACCATCCTTGCGGAAAGCGGGCAGATCTCTTCCAATACTTCCAGACCATTCTCTCTCAGCGTAGAACCTGTCTCCACGATATCCACGATAACCTCTGAGAGACCCACGATCGGCGCCAGCTCTACGGAACCGTTGAGCTTTACGATCTCCACGGTCTGGAGTTTTTTATTATAGAAATACTCTTTCGCGATATTCGGATATTTGGATGCCACCCGGATCAGCTGACTGCCGTTTAAATACTTTTTGGCTTCCTTTGGTCCGCACACGCACATCCTGCATTTGCCAAATCCCAGGTCCAGCACCTCATAAAGATTCCGTCCTTCTTCCAGGATCGTATCCTTTCCGACCACCCCGATGTCTGCCGCCCCGTACTCCACGTAAGTGGGCACGTCGCTGGCCTTGGAGAGGAAAAACTTCAGCTTCAGATCTTCGTTTACAAAAATCAGTTTTCTTGTCTTTTCATCTTTCATCTCTTCGCAGGTAACCCCTATCTGTTCCAGCAAAGATAATGTCTTCTTGGCAAGTCTACCCTTTGCCAATGCAAATGTTATATATCTCATCTCACTGCCCTTTCGTTAAATCCCTGACGCTATCCCCGGTTTCATAATATAAAACACATCCGATCGACTGATCCGAAGCCATTGCTATATAATCTTCCAGGTTTCTGTCCTTCTTTTCCAGTATGACTGCTTTTCCTTTTTTCCGATAGCCCGCAGCTGCGGGAATGGCGGCTTCCATAGCGGCCTCCTCATAGATGATCAGCATGTCTGTGGAATCGGCCTCCATTTCGATTTTCTGGCGCTCCATAGCCATCATCAGACTGTCCAGCACGATGGCAAATCCGATGGACGGAGCTTTCTTTCCAAACTGTTCGATCAGGTTGTCATAGCGGCCCCCTTTTAAAACCGCGTCTCCGGTTCCGTAAGTATAGGCTTTAAAAATAACCCCGGTGTAGTAATTGTGGCGGCTTAACATGCCCAGATCAAAGCTTATGTACTGCTCCAGCCCATATACCTGAAGCATCCGGTACACCTTTCTCAGCTTCCGGATGGCTCTCTTTGATGTCTCATTGGACACAAGGGCATCGGCCTTATCTAAGATGTCCACATCGCCGTTGAGCTCATTGAACTGGATAAAAACATCTTTTACAGCCTGGGGAATGTCAAGGCTTTCGACAAATTCGATCAGTCCGAAGAAATTTTTATTAATGATCAGCTCTCTTAACTGCTCTTTTACGTCTTCATCTTCTATGCACTCTACAAGTCCCTGGAAATACTCGACCTGGCCGATGGTCAGCCGGAAATCTTTCAGCCCTGCGTTCAGGCAGCAGTCCAGCGCCATGGCGATGATCTCTCCGTCTCCGTGACTGGAAGGATCATTGATGAGCTCTGCGCCCATCTGGCAGGTTTCCTTTAATTTCAGCTGATAGCTGGAATTATTCAAAAAGACATTTCCGGTATAGGCAAACCGCAGGTTCCGTTCCTCACTGTCATAATACTTTGCCACGCACCTCGCCACAGAAGGCGTGATGTCCGGCCTAAGGACCAGGGTATTTCCCTCCCGGTCAAAGAATTTGTACATCTCCTTGGAGGAAACGGTTCCTTTCTCACTGTTAAAGATATCGAAAAATTCAAAAGTTGGGGTAATGATATTCTCGTAACCGTAGAGGGCAAAGACATGATTTAATTTGTCCTTTAACCTGAGTCTTTTTTTACATTCCAATCCGTATATATCCCTTACTCCTTCCGGCGTATGGACCCTCTTCTGATTCATAATTCTTCTCCTTTTTACTTCAATACACTAAAGTGATAATTCGCTACCATGCTAAATACTTTAGTTATCATACCAGTCTGTCTTTTCGTTGTCAACCGTTTTACATATCTCTGTCTGTAAAATCTTCCTCCATATGGCTGCTTGCGCCGTACATATCCCGTCCCACAACCCGTTTGGCGATCCGTTCTTCCTCGATCCACCGGCTCAGGAGATCCTTTACCCTTCTGGAATCAGCAATATTTTTAAGCTCGATCACTGGATTTGAGGCATCCTTTGTGGTAAGGCGGATCGTTCCGGTGCCAAAGATTCGGTTTCCGAAAGTTCTCTCATAGGAGACATCCATAATTCTGTATAAAAGGCATTCTTCCTCATGTGTTGACAAAAGTCCGGTCTGCGTATATAATCTTTGATTCTCAACTCTGTATTTTGTAAAGGTAATCGGCCACCACAGCAGATGACTGCGGTCTGACCATGTTTTATTTTGTTCATCTATCATTGGCTCGGTCCTCCATATTCTGAAAATTACCTTTCCATTATACCTGTATTAACGGCAAAAAATCAACCAAAACAGGGCGCGGCGTGATATAATACGATTGACTAAAAAATGGAGGTGCAGCTATGGCATTTGACGGATTTGTCATTTCAAATATCGTAAACGAACTAAACGAAAAAATATTAAACGGAAGAATTTATAAAATTTATCAGCCCGAGGCCGATGAAATCACCCTTGTGATCAAACAGAACCGGGAAAATCTAAGGCTCCATCTTTCTGCCAGTCCGAGCCTGCCGATCGTCTATCTTTCGAACCAGGGCAAACAGAACCCGATACAGGCCCCCAACTTTTGTATGCTGCTTCGGAAGCATCTGGGCAGCGGGCGTATCATCTCCGTAGAACAGCCGGGCTATGAGAGAATCATTGAGATCACAGTGGAACATCTGGACGAATTGGGAGATGTCTGCCAAAAGAAACTGATCATCGAACTGATGGGCAAGCACAGCAATTTAATCTTCGTGGGACAGGATGGAATGATCCTCGACAGCATAAGACACGTGGGAGCCAACGTGAGCTCCAAGCGGGAGGTCCTGCCCGGCATGACTTACTCTATGCCTCCCACACAGCACAAAAAGGATATAGATTCTCTGACTCTGGAAGACTTTTTAACCGGAATCAAGCCAAAACCTGTACCGGTCACCAAGGCACTTTATTCATCCATCACGGGCATGAGCTCGTTTTTGGCAAATGAAATCTGCTACCGCGCCGGAGTCGACGGCAATCAGTCTACAGATGCCCTGACTCAGGACCAGTGCTCCGGTCTCTACTCCCAACTGAAAAAGCTGGCGGTTTCCGTTGAAAAGCACGAATATGTGCCCAATATCATTTATCAAAACGGGGAGCCGAAAGAATTTTCCTGTTTTCCGATGACGTCTTATAAGACGTCTTATGAAGTGAAAGTCTTTCCATCCATCAGCGATGTTCTGGTCATCTATTACTCTGAGAAGGAAAAATATACAAGAATGAAACAGAAGTCTGCCGACCTTAGAAAAATTGTCCAGACTTCCATCGAACGCACGAGCAAAAAATATGATCTGCAGAGAAAACAGCTGCTCGATACGGAGAAAAGAGATCAGTATAAGATATATGGAGAATTAATTCAGGCATATGGATACGGTCTTGAACCTGAATCCAAATCCCTCAAATGCCTGAACTATTACACCAATAAAGAAGTCACCATCCCCCTTGACCCTGTCAAGACTCCTCAGGAGAACGCACAGAAGTACTTTGCCAGATATAATAAGCTGAAACGGACCTATGAAGCCCTCTCCGAACTTACGGTTGAGACAAAAGATGACCTGATGCATCTGGAATCAATCGCGTCTTCCCTGAATCTTGCAGAGAACGAACAGGATCTTTCCTCCATCAAACAGGAACTCTCAGATTATGGATATTTGAAAAAGCGCGGTTCTAAGGGAACGAAAAAACCGGCAAAATCAAAACCTCTTCACTTTGTATCCTCTGATGGATTTCATATGTATGTAGGCAAAAATAATTATCAGAACGATGAACTGACATTTAAATTTGCCAACGGCGGCGACTGGTGGTTTCACGCAAAAAATATGCCTGGCTCTCATGTCATCGTAAAAAAAGAGCAGGCGGACACTCTGCCGGATGCTACTTTTGAAGAGGCCGGGCGGCTTGCCGCTTTTTATTCCAGCGGCCGTCAGGCACCAAAAGTAGAAGTCGACTATATACAGAGAAAGGAATTGAAAAAACCGCCGAAAGCAAAGCCTGGATTTGTCATTTACCATACGAATTATTCTATGATGTGCGTCCCGGATATCTCAGGCATCAAAGAACAGTAACCGAAAAAGCATTCTGGCGGTTTTCCTCTTGGTTTAAGAGGCGTTCATGTGATATTCGAGCCTGAGTTTATCTGCGATCAGCGCTATAAATTCAGAATTCGTCGGCTTCCCTTTGCCGGCACTGATCGTATATCCGAACATCTCTTCCAGCAGTTCGATCTTTCCTCTGCTCCATGCCACTTCTATGGCGTGGCGGATCGCTCTTTCCACACTGCTGGAAGTTGTTTTATATTTTTGTGCAATTGTTGGGTATAGCAGCTTTGTTATGTAATTCATCATGTTGACATCATGAATCGCCATGATGATGCCTTCCCTAATGTACTGATATCCTTTGATATGAGCAGGAATTCCCAGATCTCTGATGATCTTTGTCACATCTTTCTGGATATCATATTCTGTAAACGTTTTTTTGACCGGCTCGCTTTTCACCTCAAATGTCTTTTGGAAGTTATTATTTACTCTTTTCATTCTCATCATCTGATTAATTCTGTCCATTAAGACATTCGTATGAAACGGCTTCATCATACAGTAGTCGACACCCATAAGGCTGATACACTCGATCAGTCTCTGATTGCCGATGGAGGTAATTGCAATAAAAGAAGGTATCTTGTCGTCGTCCATCGTCCCGTTGCACTGTTCGATTACACCCAGTCCGTCTAAGACCGGAAGTACAATATCGATCACTACCACATCGGGCTCATGTTCCTTAATCAGCTTTACTGCGGAAGCACCGTCATAAGCCACTCCCACTACCTGCATTTCATTCTCCATTTCTCTGCAAAGTTCTTTAGCCTCATTTTGACTGCTGACGGCGATCAAAATTTTCCGTTTATCATACATTATGTATACCCCTCCATCCAAATCTAACCATTCTAAGAGAGAAATATATCAAGCATATTCCCCTTTGTCAATCGCATAATCAAACAATATTTACTATCTTCCATCATTTTCAGACATTTTTTGCGACACGATTCGATCTCCGTATTCAAGTCTGATTTTATCTGCAATCAGTGCAATAAATTCTGAATTTGTCGGTTTCCCTTTCCCTGCATGGACCGTATATCCGAACAGCGCATCAATCGTATCCATTTTCCCGCGTCCCCAGGCTACCTCGATGGCATGGCGGATCGCCCGTTCCACTCTACTAGATGTAGTACCAAACTGTTTGGCAATTGTTGGATATAGTTGTTTCGTGATGGAGTTCAGAATATCCATGTCGTAGATGGCCAGCATGATGGAATCTCTCAAATATTGATAACCCTTAATGTGAGCCGGCACACCTATTTCATGGATAATGTTTGTGATAATGATCTCCAGCTGGTTCTTATTCAGACCTTCCTGCTCCTTTAATGCGACAAAAGGCTTCTGTACTTTTTTGTCTAATTTTGCTTGTTTTATTTTTCGGATTACCATTTCCGAATCAAATGGTTTTAGGATAAAATAAGATGCACCCAGCTCCATCGCTTCTTCGGCAACACTTTCCTGACCCATGGCAGTCACCATAATCACCGTCGGCTGTTTTTCAAGTCTCTCATCACGAAGCTTTTCCAAAACCCCGATTCCGTCAAGCTTCGGCATGATAATATCCAAAAGAACAACGTCCGGCTTTTTCTCTTTGATAATCTCCACGGCTGCTTCCCCGTTGCCGGCACTTCCGATGACCTCGATCTCCTGATCTAAGTTTAAAAGCTGAGTCATCATACTGACCATTTTCTGATTATCATCCGCGATTGCCACATTAATTTTGCTCATGTTAAGTCCTCCGATTCTGTTTTTATTTACAATATAATTATATATTTTTGCAAACTTTACAAACACCCCTTATCCTTCGCAAGTTTTTTGTAAATAACAGCAAAATCATCTTATTTAGAGGAATTCAGCATGTTTTCAATGAAGGTTGCGTACCCTTTTGTCGAATCATCCACAAACACATGGGTCACTGCACCTATAATGTGGTTATTCTGAATGATAGGAGTCCCGCTCATTCCCTGAACGATACCATTCGTCAGCTTTAAAAGTTTTGGATCTGTAATCTCAATCTCCATCCCTTTCAGCACATCATGGTTGGATTGATCCACACTTTTGATTTCAATGTCATAAGTCTCTCTCCTGCCGCTGATGCAGCTTATGATCTGCGCTTTGCCTTTCTTCACCGACTGTTTATAGCCGATTCGGTAAGCCTTGTCTTTCTTATCCGACTGAGTCGTACCGTAAATGCCGTATTTGGTATTCTTGCGGATGGTTCCCAGAAGATTTGCCTCCTTGTAAAAAATGCTTCCTACAATCTCTCCCGGAGATCCTGATTTCCCCTTCTGGATCGTGTCAATCTGCGGAGTCAGCAGGTATCCGCCCTTGATGTCCATCAGCTTTCCGGTATCCATATCACAGATACCATGTCCTAAGCCTCCGAATTCGGTTCCGGCCACATAAGTCATAGTTCCGATGCCCTGTGTATTATCTCTGACCCAGGCGCCGATCTTGTACTGGCTGTCTGTGACAGACTGCACAGGCTTAACTTTGATCTTTGTTTTTTTATGGTTCCGGATCACTTCCAGGGTAACTTCCTTTCCATTGCATTCGTTGATCTTTTTCATAAAATCAACCTTTGTTTCAACCTTTGAACCGTTCACTGACAGAATATAGTCACCCTGATACAGTTTATTGGAGCTTGGGGAATGGTTTCCTCCGTCCACTCCGGTGATCATATCTGTTTCCAGCACAAGGATCCCATTGGTTTCTACATAAATGCCGACAATCTTTCCGCTTGGCACCAATGTTTTCTGTTTGACGACATTCACCTTAATGTCTTTTAAAGGTATGGCGCCGAACAGCTTTGCTTTGATCTCATCCTGCCCCACCGAATCTTTGGTCAGCACGAACGGCTGGTTCAGTTTGATCTTCTGATCCTTGACCATTCCCACGGCCGGAACGTCGTATTTGAGACAGGCTTTCTCTCCCATCGTCAGTTCGATGGCGTTGGGCAGTACATTTCTGCAGTATTTGAAATAAACGGCGCAGATTCCAACGATGTTTATGACAAACAGAGCAATGAGAATTTTGCGGTAATAGTATTTTCTCATGGTTTCCTCCTAAACAGATTAAATCAAAAATGATTTAAAAAAGGACGTATCCTGTTATGTGATACATCCTTTTTATTATGTCTGAAACCATGGAAAAACACTCAGTATAATTTTGCGTCATTTGCTAAACTTTTCATTTCTTCTGAATTTTTTAAAACGGCCTCCGTAATGTCGTCTCCGTTGATCATGCGGCTTAATTCCCTGAGAGAATCCGCCTCTGTAAGTTTTTGTATGGTCGTTGTCGTCTTCTTCCTGTCTGCACGTTTTTCAATATAGTAGTGTGAATCCGCCATGGCCGCAATCTGAGGAAGATGTGTGATCGCCAGTACCTGATGGTCTTTTGCGATGACAGCCATTTTTCTGGCCACTTTGTTGGCCGTCTCCCCGCTGATTCCCGTGTCAATTTCGTCAAAAATCAACGTTCCCACACGGTCCACATCCGCAAGGACAGATTTCACTGCAAGCATGATCCTTGAAAGTTCTCCTCCAGATGCCACATCCGCGATAGGTCTCACCGGAAGTCCGGGATTCGTGGAGATCATAAAGGATACCTTGTCAGTCCCGTCGGCATGAACTCCTTCTGCCGCCGATACCTGAATCTGAAAGCAGACAGAGAGAAAATTAAGCTCTGAGAGCGCCTTAAAAATCTGCTGCTCCAATATTTTTGCGGCTTTTTTCCGCTCTTTTGAAAGCTTTTCGGCCGCCTGATAAAATGTCTTTTCAGCTTTGGATATATTTTCCATGAGACACTTTTTTTCTTCCTCATAGTGTTCATAGATTAAAAGCTTTTCCTCGGCCTGCTGCCTGTAGTTTAAGACATCCTCAATGGTTCTTCCATACTTTTCTTTCAGTCCGTTTATGAGATTTAATCTGTCTTCTGTTTCGGAAAACTCCTGAGGATCAAATTCCATCAACGACATATAATCTGAAATCTGCTGATTAAATCCATTGATAATATCTTCTGCCTGAAGCAGCTGCTCATAGGAATCTGTCAGCCCGGAATCCAGGTTCACAATCCCCTGAATCTCTTTTAAGGCGCTTGAAAGCAGAGTTCCCACGGAAACCTCAGATTCGTTTCCGGTACATTCATAAGCCTTTTTCACGCCTTCCATAATCTCCTGGCTGTGCATCATTTTTTGATATGTTTCTTCCAGAAGTTCATCTTCATTTTTTACGGGATGTGCATCCTCTATTTCCTGAATCTCGTGTTTTAAAAAACTCATCTCCCGGAGTCTCTGGGCTTCATCTGTCTCAAAGTCGCCTCTGCGGTTCAGAAGTTTCTGAAGTGCCTCAAATGCTTCCTTTGTGTCTTTCTTATATTGTTTCCCATTTTGGCTTAAAAAATGGTCTAAAATTGATTTGTGATTTTTTTCATTTAAAAGTGACTGGTGTTCCTGCTGTCCATGAAGGTTCATGAGCCTTTCTGAGACCTCCTGAAGGGTCTTTAACGTCACCGTACAGTCATTGATGCGGTTTACATTCCGCTTCTCCGATATCACCCTCCTGACAAGGATCATGCCGTCTTCTGCGGGAAGATCCCTTTGTTTCAGATCATTTAAAATTTCTTCATCTTCCGTGTAAAACAAGAGCTCGATCAGCGCCTCACTGCTCCCCGGCCTGATCATATCCCTGGAAACCTTCTTTCCAAGGGCACTTTCAATAGAGCCGATGATGATTGACTTTCCCGCCCCCGTCTCACCGGTCAGTATGTTTAAGTGCTCATCAAAATGAATCTCGATCTCGTCAATCAAAGCTAGATTTTTTACATGCAGACTCTGTAACATAGTTCACCTACTTATCACTTGTGCTCTCCATCATCAGACGGATCTCCCTGATGACATCACTGCCGTTTTCCTGTTCTCTTACGGCACAAAAAATCGTGTCGTCTCCGGCGATGGACCCCATGAGTCCGGGAAGATCCAGATCATCCAGCGCCGCGGCGCAGGCCATCGCCATACCTGATGCTGTCTTAATGACCAGCAGATTGCCGGATGTCTCCATGGAAACAATGGCATCATTTAAAATTCTCTGATAGGACTTTGCCACCTCTTTTTCCCTGGCACTTAAAAGCCCGTATGCCTGCCTTCCGTCCGGCAGAGGAATCTTCGTAAGCTCCAGTTCCCTGATGTCCCTGGAAACCGTCGCCTGGGTCGTGCTGAATCCCTGGTCATTCAGCAGGCTGGTCAATTCTTCCTGTGTCTCGACCGGCTGCTTTGTGATGAGTTCGATGATCGCCTGCTGTCTCTTTTTTTTCATGCTTTTCCACCAACTTTCACCCGAAGCGTATGATAAAAACTATTTTCCTGAACCTTGACAACCTTCGCAACTTTCCGGGATTTATGAATCTTTATGATATCTCCCGGATTCAGCCGCTCTGCCACCTGGCCGTCGAAGGTTACAAGTGCTTCCTCAAGCTGTGTTTTTCTGACCTTCTGGATATGGATCTCAATGGTATCCCACTCGCCAAGGACAATGCTCTTTGCCTGGAGAGAATGGGGACAGACCGGTGTGATCAGAATAACATTTGCCTCCGGATTTACAATCGGGCCTCCTGCGGAGAGATTATAGCCCGTGGACCCGGTAGGCGTTGAGATTATGACTCCGTCTGCCGCATACACATCTAAAAGTTCTCCGTTGACAATGATCTTAAATGAAATGATCCGTGAAAAACCGCTTCTCGTGATAACGATGTCGTTGAGAGCAGACAGTCTGTAACATGATATGTCGCGGTGGAAAATACATCCCTCCAGCATCATCCGCTCCTCGATATGAAAACGGTCATTGAGAAGATCATCAATCCCCTCCGACAGATGAGACATTTCAATTTCCGTTAAAAATCCCAGGGTGCCCAGATTCACTCCCACCACCGGGAGATCATGAGGTGCTATGAGGCGGGATGCATGCAGCATGGTTCCGTCTCCGCCGAGTACAATGACACATTCCACTTCCCCGGGAATATTGGAATAGGACTGGGTATCTTCCGTAAAATCTTTTCTCAAAAAAGCGGCTCCGCCTTTTGATTCAATATACTCCCTTATCTTGTTGGAAGTGGAAAATCCCGGGTCTTTCTCTTCATTGGTCATAATCAAAAAATTCTTCATTGTCTTCCTTCTTCTGCTATTTTATCTTCTCCAGATCACCGTGAGATGCCGCTACCACTTTCGGTATCTCTTCTCTCAGGTTGTTCTCGTGCTGCTTTTCTTCAGTCTTCTTCATATGAAGGAGATATTCGATGTTTCCCTCCGGACCTTTGATCGGAGAGTAATCAAGATGTAACAATTCAAATCCATTGCTGCTTGCAAAATCCGTGATTTTTTCTATGACTTCCCCGTGAACGGACGGATCTCTCACAACGCCTTTTTTCCCGACCTTTTCTCTGCCTGCTTCAAACTGCGGTTTGATCAGGGCGGTTACCTCCCCGCCTTTTTCCAAAATTCCATAGACGGCCGGAAGAATTTTGGTCAGAGAGATAAAAGACACGTCGATGGAAACAAAACCCGCTGGCTCCTCTATGTCTTCCGGTGTCACGTAGCGCATATTTGTTCTCTCCATGCACACGACCCTCTCATCATTCCTCAGGCCCCAGTCCAGCTGTCCATGCCCCACGTCAACAGAATATACCTTTTTGGCACCGTTTAAGAGCATGCAGTGGGTAAAACCTCCAGTGGACGCTCCAACATCCATGCATACCCTGTCCGTAAGCTGAATATTGAACTGTTTCATTGCCTTTTCGAGCTTCAGCCCTCCCCGGCTGACATACTTTAAGGTCTTTCCTTTTATTTCGATGGGAAGTTCTTCTTTGACCATAGTACCGGCCTTGTCTTCCCTCTGTCCGTCTACAAAAACCACACCTGACATGATGATCGCCTTCGCCTTTTCCCTGGATGCCGCCAGCCCCTTTTTCACCAGCAGGACATCTAATCGTTCTTTCATCCTTTATCTCCAATCCAAGCTTTGATTTTTTCTGTCATCGAATCACTGTCGATGCCAAGCATCTTCCTCAGCTGTTTAACAGAACCGTGTTCCACAAACCGGTCGTCAATTCCGATATTCCGGACCCTGCCCTTATAATCATGATTTGCCAGAATCTGTGTTACCTGCTGTCCGAATCCGCCGTTTAACACGCCCTCTTCCATCGTAACGATCAGGCGGTGGTTTTTCATAAGAGAACAGATCAGTTCTTCATCCAGAGGCTTCACAAATCTAGGATTCACGAGTGTCGGTTTATATCCTTCCTTTACGAGATTTTCACAGACAGCCGCCCCTTCTTCCATCAGATTGCCAAGGGGGAGGAGCGCGATCTCACTGCCTTGTCTGAGAATACTGCCTTTTCCCCTCAAAATCGGCGTAAATTCGTCTTCAAACAGTGTGGAAGCAGTTCCTCTTGCATATTTTACCGCCATGGGCCCTTCTCCTTTTGTGAGGGCATAGGTCACCATTTCTTTTAACTCTCTGCCGTTGACCGGTGCCATGACCGTGACATTGGGTATCGACGACAGATAGGACACATCAAAAATACCCTGATGTGTCTCTCCGTCGGCT
>NZ_FR889166.1:10382-36556 GCF_000432215.1 Anaerostipes sp. CAG:276 | reverse complement strand
GAATAAACAGCTGCTGCCGGTTTGAGACCTTTGGCCGCCATTCCCGCACAGAACGCTATAGCATGCTGTTCTGCAATACCCACGTCAAAGAACCGCTCCGGAAACTGTTCCTTAAATCGTTCAAGCCCGGTTCCCTCCGGCATCGCAGCCGTGACTGCCGTGATCGTTTCATCTTTTTTTGCAAGTTCCGTCACAGTATCTGCAAATATATCTGTGTAGGAAGGCCCCCCGGAAGACTGCGCGGGCAGATTTTTCCCCGTGCGCACAGAGAAAGGCCCGACCCCATGAAATCTGGCCGGTTCCTTTTCCGCATAGCGGTAACCCTTTCCCTTCTTCGTGACAACATGAATAATGATCGGCTCATCCAGCTGTTTTGCCCTCTCAAAGGTATCGATCAGAAGAGGAGTATTATGCCCGTCGATAGGGCCGATATAAGTGATTCCCATGTCCTCAAACATCATACCCGGAACGAACAGCTGCTTGATGGAATCTTTGGAACGTTTCAGTCCTTTGGCGATCGGCTCTCCGACGACCGGGATCTGCATCAGTGATTTCTCTACGTTTCCCTTAAAATCTACATATTCTTTTTTGGACCGAACTTTATTCAGATAGCCGGACATACCTCCTACATTTTCTGAGATAGACATCTTGTTGTCATTGAGAATGACGATTAGTTTTCTCTTTTCTTCCCGAAGCCTTGCCATGTTATTCAGCGCTTCATAGGCCATGCCTCCTGAAAGCGCTCCGTCGCCAAGCACTGCCACGATTGTTTCATCTGTTCCTTTTAAATCCCTGGCCTGTGCCAGTCCCAGGGCAACGCCGATGGAGGTTGAACTGTGTCCGCTGTGGAACGCATCACAGTCACTCTCCGTGGGTTTCGGAAACCCGCTCATGCCGTGGAACTGCCTCAGTGATGCAAAGCCGTCTTTTCTTCCTGTCAAAATCTTGTGGACATACGACTGATGTCCCACATCAAACACCAGCTGATCTTTCGGAAAATCCAGAACCGTGTGAAGTGCCATTGTAAGCTCCACTGCCCCCAGGTTAGAAGCCAGGTGGCCTCCTGTTCTGCTGACATTCATCAGCAGAAATTTCCGAATCTCTTTGGCTAAAAGCCGGTAATCTTTTCTTTCTATTTTTTTTATATCATTGGGATGATTGATCTGTTCTAACATGTCTACTCCTTTGGCAGTCCTTTTTATACATACTCCTTGCAGTCTAGCAGGTTCTGTGAATCAGGTATTCTGCCAGACCTGTGAGATAACCGTCGGATGTATCATAGGTTCTCAGAATCTCCACTGCCTCCAGTGAGATCCTCTCAACATCTTTCCCAGCCTGCTCCAGTCCTTTGATCGAAACATATGTGGTCTTCTGATTTTTCTCATCGCTTCCCACCGGTTTTCCGATGACTTCCTCCTGTCCTGTGATATCGAGGATGTCATCCTGGATCTGAAAGGCAAGACCGATCTTTCGCCCGCATTCTTCCATGGCTTTTACGTCTTCTGGTGATGCACCGGCAAGCACCGCCCCGATCATCATGCACGCTTCAATCAAAGCAGACGTTTTGTTGTGGTGGATAAACATGATCTGCTCCATCGAAAGCACAGTGCCCTCCAGTTCCACGTCTGCCGCCTGTCCTCCGATCATTCCGTAGATACCCGGTTTCCGGGCAAGAATCCGAATGGCTTCTGCCACCTTGGGAAGATCTGCATCCTCTAAAGCAAACGCGGAGGAAGCAGTCTCAAATGCGTAGTTCAGTAGAGCATCTCCGGCGAGAATTGCCATGTCTTCTCCATAGACGATATGACACGTCTTCTGCCCTCTTCTGTAATCGTCGTTGTCCAGAGCAGGAAGGTCGTCATGGATCAGGGAATAGGTATGGATCATCTCGATCGCAGCCATAAAGGGCTCAATCACTTTTTCTTTTCCCCCAAACATCTTGTAGGTTTCTTCCATCAGCATCGGTCTCAGCCGTTTTCCTCCGGCTTTTACCGTTGTGTTCATCGCCTTCAGCACTGTTTTCTGAAAACCTTCCGGTTTCGGAAGATAATGATCCAGAATTTCCTCAATATGACTTATGCGCTTTTTAAGTTCCTGATCAAACTCATTCATTGTTCTCTCCGTTTTGTTCTAATATAATCAGCTCTTTTTCCACCTGGTCCAGAGAATCCTTGCATTCTTTTAGAGTGGAGACTCCTTTTGTATAAAGTTCTACCGCATCGGCAAGCTTTATGTCCTCCTGCTCTAAATTCTTTAATATATCGTCTAACTGGCTGAATCCCTCATCAATACTAAACTTCTTTTTTGCCATAAGTTACAACCTGATTTCCTTTCCAAAAATATTTTCTTCATTATATCATATTTAATTTGAAATGAAACCCATGAGTTTTTTACTGCCATTTCCGTCGCGCTTTGAAATGCGCTCCTCCAATGGCAGTAAAAAACTGTCGTTGATTGGCACCTTTTGTTCAATGAATTTTTCAAGTGGAATTTATGTCCATTTTGACCGGTTTTTTCGGCTTTACAAATTTTCTGTAATTGATTATAATATACTTATCGAGGAAGTCGGCACGATGGTTAAAGTCCATCCGTCCCGGCGAGTTCAAACGATAGTCGTCCTACACTTTCCAGGGAGCAGGGCGACTATTTTTTATGTGTGAATGAAAGGATGGCTACTATCAAAAGCGCCATATTTATGATAACCATAAATTCCTCATATGTACTCATAAACACCACCCCTTTCCGTAAGGCTCGGAACGGATGGCTTGGCCGCCTGCCGACTTCCCTGAGAAGTATATTATAGTTGGCGATTTTGTATTTTATTATAATATCATATTTTTACATTTTATACAATATTTGTTCCAGATAAATTATGTACAAAACAGGCAAACGTGACAAGGTTTTTCCCGGAATATAGGGCCGTAGACCTTCACTACGAAATAAAAAAATTGCAGCCGGATAAATTTATCTCTCCAGCTGCAGCATTTGTATTTATTTTTTATTTAAAGTAACTTCCGATACTTTTGTTTTCAGCGATCCATCTGAAATCGTAATCTGTATTTCATCCCCTTTGGCAATATGTTTCGCCGACACTACCGGTTGTCCGGACTGATCCGACAGATATCCATATCCTCCAATCAGTTTTGCCGTAGGGGAAAGTCCGTGCAGGCGCTGTGCATATAGTTCCAGCCGATGCTGATAACGGTTCCGCAGATAATCCATCCTCTTTGTCAGGCGGTCTTCCAGTTCCGCGAGCGTCATTCTCTGCTCCTGTAATTGAAGCTTGGGATCAAACCTGCGCAGTTTTCCGCTGTACTGTTCCAGACGAAGTTCATAATTCCGCAGAATGTGGCGGATCTGTACAGAAAGGCTTCTTTTCCTTGCGTCAATCGCATCCAGTGTCTCCCGAAGATCCGGAACTGCAAGTTCACACGCCGCCGTGGGTGTGGCTGCCCTTAAATCTGCCGCATAGTCTGCGATGGTCGTATCCACCTCATGGCCTGTCCCGGAGATGATCGGCGTTTTGGCTGCATAAATGGCCCTGGCAACCTTCTCTTCGTTGAATGCCCAGAGATCCTCAATCGATCCGCCTCCGCGGCCAATGATGATCGTATCAACTCCATAGCGGTCCAGTGTCTCAATACCTCTCACAATCGTCTCTGCCGCCCCGTCACCCTGAACCTGTGCCGGATACAGCACCAGCTGTATATACGGGTTTCTCCGCTTTGCAACACTCATAATATCGTGGATGGCGGCTCCTGTCTTCGCCGTCACGATGCCGATGGTTTTCGGATTTTGGGGAATCGGCTTTTTCTTTTCGTGATCGAATAAACCTTCCCTGTAAAGTTTCTCCTTCAGCTTCTCAAACTCCACATAGAGCCGTCCGATGCCGTCCAGAGAGATTTCGTTGGCATAAAGCTGATAGGTTCCGTTTCTCTCAAACACACTGATGCTTCCCGAAACAATGACCGTCTGTCCGTTTTCCATCTCAAAATCCAGCCCGCTGATCCTCTGATTGGCAAACATCACACAGGAAATCTGGCTTTTATCATCCTTTAATGAAAAATAGATATGACCGGAAGAATGGTATTTGCAGTTTGAGACTTCTCCCTTGATATAAATCCGGTTCAGGGCATAATCGCTCTGAAAGATTCTTTTGATATACGCATTGATCTGCGCCACTGAAAATACTTTGTTCATTTAACCAATCTTTCCTAAGATCCCATTGATAAATGAGGCAGCCTTTTCATTGCAGTAAGTCTTTGAAAGTTCTACTGCCTCGTTGATCGCCACTTTATCCGGGATATCCTCATCAAACATTATTTCATAGACTGCAATTCTTAAGATCGTAAGCTCTGCCTTTCCCAGTCTCTTAATATCCCAGCCTTTGCTGTTTTCATTGATCTTTTGATCGATTTCTTCAAGACGGGAAAGCATATCGAGAGTCCTTGTCTTTATGTAGTCTTTCTCTTTGTTCCTGAAAAAATCATTATTTGAAAAATACAGGTCTGCCTGCGCTTCAAACTCCTCGCTTGTGTGAAAATCGATGGAAAAGCACAGACGGAACATCTGCTCTCTTAATTTACTCCTTGTCATCTTACGGTCCTTTCTCTACACAGTAAGAACGGAACTGCTTTTCACAGCTCCGCATCTTTTGATTATTCTTCTTCCAGCGCTACGCCGGCAATTCTTACGTTGACTTCGTCGATGGTCAGGCCTGTCATATTCTCTATGGCTGTCTTAACCTTTTCCTGTACTTTCTTTGAAATCTGTGCAATGCTGACTCCATAGTCCAGTTCGATGGCCAGATCAACACTGACATGACTTCCCTCAACGATAACACGCACACCCTTGGAAAGGTTCTTCATACCGAGTTTGCTCACAAGCTCATTCGTTATATTGCCGCACATACCTGCCACGCCTTTGACTTCTGTCGCTGCAAGCCCTGCGATGATCGCGATCACTTCATCTGCGATCTTTACTTCTCCGAGCATCCCTTTTTCGTGAATCTTATAACCACTACTTTTATTTTCCATAAAAAGCCTCCTGCTGATTGCTTCTAAAAACTTTTTCTTCTGTTTTATGATTCTTCATATACAGTATGTTAATTATACCAAAAGTTATCGATGTTATGCAAGAAAAAAGAAAGTGTGCAAATCCCTGTCCCCGGAATTTACACACAAAACCTTTAATCTTCTGTTTTTATGGATGTGATCACGACATTTTCCAGCTTGCATCCGGTCTTTCTCGTGACAATATCTTCAATCTGGCTTCTCTCCACTTTGGAGACATCTTTCAGGTTCACCAGGACATCCACGTTTCCATTTTGAATGGTCACGATGGAATTCAAAAATCCCTTGGCGCCCAGCAGGTTTTCGGTAGCTGTCTCCATCTCCATCTGCTCTGCCAGCGTAGCAAGCTTATCTACTGCATCCTGTTTTACACTGTCTTTGACTGTTTTGTCTTTGATGATTTCTTCCAAAGTGTCCTTTGCCTTGCTGTGGGTCTGTTCTCTCTCAAGCTTCGCCTTTGCCACATAATTTCCCACCTGGGCATTCGTGAGCACCGCTTCCCCCACATCTGTGATGTCATCTTTTGCCTGGCTCTGAGAGGCATTTTTTGCCGTATTGCTGACCGTCTTTGCTTTGTCCTTCGTTGTAGTGATGTACTGACCCGTATAATTTACATAGCCCGCGACCGCTATAATAACAGCCAGAGTTGTGATGATTAACTGATTTTTTTTCACGATTTTCTTCATTTCCTAGTCCTCCATTTTTAACACCTTTATTTTATAAGATGAAATGTGAAACAACACACTCACCGCATCGACGATATTCTGGTTGACAATATCGCTTCCTCCGCCTTGTGCGACCACTACAACTCCTTCCACTTCAGGTTCTACTTCTTTCACTATGTAAGGGACCTTCTCCCCGTTTTTATCAATTAAAACGGTCTCCTCATCTTCCTTCACCGCTTTTTCGTCCTTTTTTGTACTCTCTTCATAAGGTGTATCCTTGTTGACGACTGACTCCTTTGAAGATTTCAGAGTGATCATCACTTTTACTTTTCCCACGCCTTCCACATTTTTCAACGCGGCTACAAGCCGTTGTTCCTGCTTTTTGACATAGGCATCCGTGGATGACACATCCTCACTGCTTTCTGAGTCTTTGGTGCTTTTGGCCGTTTTCTTCCCTGATGAAGGAAAAGAAAATACGATCAAGGCAATCCCAAGAACAAAAATCAAAACAATTTTCTTTGTGCCCAGAGATTCAATTTTTTGGATCAGTTCCTTTTTGTCCATCATACATTTCCTACTCACTTATATTGATATGACTCTCATCTACATTATAGAAGTTCAAAAGTATTGTTTTTACTTTCTTTGCTTCAGATTCTTCATCTTCAACCTTCACAGAAATCTCATCGATCTCCGGATCATCCTTTGTATCATCCGTATCCACTTCCACTTCTTTCGCCTGAATCTTATAGGACTGAAGGATTTTTTTTATTTTCTTCTTTTCGCGGTTTTTATAAGTTTCAAGAGCCTGGCTCCTGAAAGAAGATTCTGTGCTGTCCGTATTCACATTAGAAAATACTGTGAGGTCTTCCGGCCCTATATTCATAACATAGGCAATCGGCCTCATCATCAGGGCCAGCAGCATAAATCCGGTCACCAGCCGGATGTAGGGCTTGTATTTATCCCCCTGACAAAGCTGGCTTACCAGTGTCATAAGAATCAGAAAAAAAACAATCGCTTTAATATACTGCATATGCCGTCACCCCGTATAGTAATTAATATTTGTGGAAAAGGCTACGATGGCAATGGACAGAATAAACAAAATGCTCAGAGTAAACACGGTCCGAAGCAGCAGTTTTCCGCTCTTGATCACCGCATCCAGAGATCCTGTGATCCGTTTGTCTGAGACCGGCTGAAGCAGAATCCCTGTTCCAATATAAGACAGAAGGATTCCGCCGATCTGCATCAGCGGAACAAGGATGATAACACAGAGAACAAAAATCCCCGCCACTCCGATACTGTTTTTGATCACAACAGCTGATCCGATCAGAGTCGTTGTCACCGTGCTGACGCCCTGTCCCACTCCGGGGATCATGGACACACCTTTTTTAAAAATACCGTCTTTTACGGAATCTACTGCCGGCAGAAGCATGGCCTGAATCATCTGGATTCCCAGAACCACGGCCAGCAGTGCCTTTAACAGGGCTCTCACGGCCCATTCCAGTGTATCGCAGAGCCTGGAAAGTTTCTCCTCCAGTGAAATGTGATTGACGATCTTTAGCACAAACAGGATCTTTACCGCCGGAAAGATCACACTCTGGACCAGAAGAGAAATGATATAGATCACAAACAGATACATCTCATACAGGGCCACCGATGTGGATACCCCCGTAGTTGCCACCACTGCGATCGAGTAGGCTGTGATCAGTCCTTTCATGAAATCAATGAGCGTAGAGATCACCTGATCCGTGATGGAATTCAAAAAGAAAAAAGAATTCGCCATGAGACCGATCAGAATCATATATGTGACATAAAAGGCCGTATCCCCGGTATTCCCCTGGAAAAACGCATCGGAAAAATTTTTGAACACTGCCGCAATGATCGCCACTGTGATCAGCTGTCTCATAAAGTTCCTGTTTTCCGAAAGTATTGAAAACAGCTGATCCCCAACGCTCTGTCTGACCATAGAAAAAGCCCCTTTGATATTTCCTGTTATAAGCTTTTTCACCAGTTCCTCATAAGAGAAACTGATTTTTGCCTTCTCCAGTGTTTTTTCCACCTGTTCAAACGAATATTCGCTCAAGTCTTCCTCTTCCTTCGCCGACACCTTTGCCGCGAACATCAGGACAAAGATAAATGCCAGCAGCATGATACGTTTTCTCATCCCATCAGCCTTTCTAACGTCGTCAGCAGAGATTGAAAGATCGGCAGACTGACAACCAGTATGGACAGCTTTCCCGCCATCTCCACCTGTTTTGCCATGGTTGCCTGTCCCGCGTCTTTGCATATATTTGAGGCAAACTCACACAGAAAAGAAATCCCGACCAGCTTTAAAAGAATTTGTATGTAAGTTCCCGGGATTCCTGAATAAGACTCGATAGAGCCAAATAAGTCTATGATCTTCCCCATCTCGTCCAATGCGTAGATTGCCAGAAATAAGCTGGATACGAGACCGATCACCAGGCTGTACTCCGGCCTGATGGATTTAATCTTCAGCGTCAGTATACTGGCTATGATGCCAAAAAGTGCAATCTTAACCATAGGCCCGCCTCCTAAGAAATGGTGAACAGTGTCTGCACACTCTCGAAAAGATCATAGATATAAGGGATCACCCATGACAGTACAAGGATCAGCCCCGCAAGGGTAATCAAAAACGCCTGTTCGTCCCTGCCCGAGTGTTTCAGTACCTGCACCAGGATCGTGACCAGAATTCCCACAGCCGCAATCCGAAAGATAATGTTTACGCTCATAAGATCCTCCTTACAATAAAATAATCACAACGAGAAGTCCAAAGGACAATCCAAGGCTCTGATATAGTTTACAGTTCTTGATCACCTGATCTTTAATCTGATACATTCTCTCCTCGATCTGCTCGATCGTAAAATCAATGGTCTTCACCTGCATATCCTTGTCCAGATAACCAATCGTATCTCCCATGGTGATCAATGGCTCCAGCATCTTTTTCTCCAGGACATACGGTGTGAGATCCTTCTCCACAGAATTCTTCCACACTTGGGAAAATGTTTCTTCCTGATAAGAAGAAAGTTTTTTTGACACGTCGGAGAGAAAGACCGAAAACTCGGCATTCATCTTCCCTGCTATTGTGCCGATGGCATCGGGAAGAGGCGTCAGTCCGTACCGGATCTCGCCCTGGAGAAGATATAGAAGTCTTTTCAATTCAATCCCCTGCTCCAGTCTCTTTCTTTCCCTCGACGCCCGGTAAAATCCCAGAACACCGCCGGAAATAATGACAATAGCCGCACCCAGCAGTTTAACCATAGAGCCTCACCCCCTCCTCATTTAAAATTTCCTTGACAGTTCCCGCTTTTCCCTGTTCACTCAGAACAACATAGCGTTTAAAAACTTTTCTTTCCATCATTTCCCCAACATACGGCACTTTTTTTAATTCCTCCATATCTTTGCCGTGGATCGTCGCCATCAAAGTACATCCGCAGTAAGCACTGTACAGCATAGCGTCCACGTCCTCTTTTTTCCCAATTTCATCTACTGCTATCACATTTGGAGCCATAGAGCGCACAAGCATCATCATTCCTTCCGACTTCGGACACCCGTCCATCACATCCGTGCGGATACCCACTTTGTTCTGGGGGACTCCCATATAAGAAGCCGCGATCTCACTGCGCTCATCCACCACACCCACAGTCTCGCCGCCGTCGGAAGCGATGCGGATCATATCCCTTAAAAGCGTTGTTTTTCCTCTCCCCGGAGGCGAAATTATCAGCACCGGGAGAAGCTGTCCATCTTTCGTGCAGTGTTCAAATATCCCCTCTGCACAGCCGATGACCTCATGAGCCACACGGATGTTCAAAAAAGTGATATGCTTCATCGTCCTGATCTCGCCGTCTTCTATGGACACTTTTCCTGCGATCCCTACCCGGTGTCCCCCTTTCACGGTCAGAAAACCCTGTCTTAACTGGTCTTCATAGGCATAAAGAGAATAATTGCTGATATATTCCATCATCTGTTTCAGTTCATCTCTCGTGAGAACATGTACAAAATGATGGCTGGCCGTCAGCTTCCCTTCCGTAGACAAAAAATATTCTTTATTTTCATAGCGGACGATCACAGGCTGATGAATGCGCAGTCTGATCTCCTGAAGTTCTCTCGGCTTAAGACCGCTTTTCTGCATCAGACCCCGGACAGACTTCGGGAGTATGTGATAGATCTCACTTGTATTTTCCATAGGACTCCCCCTTCTTCGTAAAGCTGTATAACCCTAATATATGAGGAAGACAAGTCATTTAGAATAGAAAAAAGGAAGCCTCCCAAAATCGGAGAACTTCCCTTCAAAATATGATATTATTCTGTTTTGTTCCTGCGGTTGTTGTAGAAAAACATGACAACGGCTGCCGTGATAATGATCACATATCCAAGGATACTGAACCCGTCTGGCATCTGCCCGAACAGAAAAAGCCCCAGCAGAGTTGAAAAGATAATCTGGGTGTAATCATAGATGGATATCTCTTTTCCCGGCGCATAGGTGTAGGCTGCCGTGATGGCAAACTGTCCTCCCGCTGCTGCAAGTCCCGCAAGCAGCAGGTAAACAAGCTGAAGTCCTGAGATCGGGTGAAAATTCCCGATCATAAAGGGGATACAGCTGATGCAGGAAAATGTGGAGAAGAAAAAGACGATGAACGGTCCCCTCTCCCCTCTTGTGCCAAGCTTTCTGACACATGCATAGGCACAGCCTGCAAACATGCCTCCTAAAAAGCCGATCAAAGCCGGCAGGACAGAAACAGCTGCAAAGCTTGGCTTTACAATAAACATACTGCCGATAAATGCGGATGTGATACAAGTCAACTGGAATACGGTAATTTTTTCTCTCAGAATCAGATAAGAAAATACAATGACAAAAAACGGCGACAATTTATTAAGCGTAGACGCATCCGAAAGCACCAGATGATCCACCGCATAAAAATTGCAAAAAATACCTAAGGTCCCTGCTAAGGACCTTAGGATAAACCAGTGTAAATTCTTCATCTGAAAACGGAATCCGGCGCCGCTTCTTTTGATCATCACAAATGCAAAGATCAGGGCTACCAGATTCCTGAAAAAGCTCTTTTCAATCGACGGAAGATCTCCGGAAAGCTTTACAAACGCATTCATCCATGCAAAGCAGAACGCCGACAGGACAATGCAGATGATCCCCCGGATCTTCTGGTTTTTTGACAAGCTTATACCCTGGATAAATATTCCCCGGTTCTTGTATCAATCTTCAATGTATCACCCTGGTTGACAAACAGAGGGACATTGACATTCGCACCCGTCTCTACCGTACAAGGCTTCGTAGCGCCCTGAGCTGTGTTTCCTTTTTCTCCCGGTTCACACTCGGTAACAAGAAGTTCTACATGCAGAGGAGCCTCCACCTGGAAAACAGTCCCGTTGTGTGAAACGAGGGTAACGTTCATATTTTCTTTTACAAACTTTAATGAATCTCCGATGGTGTCCGGGTCCAATGCGATCTGATCAAAAGTCTCCGGATCCATGAAATGGAATAATTCACCGTCTGTATATAAATACTGCATTTCTTTACGTTCGATGTGAGCATTCTCAAACTTCTCTGATGGACGGAAAGACTTTTCAATCGCTCCCCCACTCTTGATATTTTTTAACTTCGCGCGTACGAAGGCTGCTCCCTTTCCAGGCTTTACATGCTGAAATTCAATAATCTGATAAATATTGCCTTCGTATTCGATGGTCAGCCCATTCTTAAAATCTCCTGCGGATACCATATCGTAATTTCCTCCTTAATCATTTTGTTCTATAACATTCTATAATAAATGGTACTTCTTATCAACTATTTATTTGCCAATTTGTATACATTAAAGATATCTTCTTTATTTAAGACACGGAAAGCCCCTATGGTCCTCGTATCTTTGTAGGAGCATCCGTCGGCCATAGCCCACAGTTCGTCCTCTGTCTTAATGCCGATTTCTTTGGCTTCTGAAAAGCAGGTCGGCATGTCCAGTGACTTAAAGTAATTTACGGTGGCGTTGATCGCTTTTTGCGCCACTTCTTCTTTATTGTCCCCGGAAATTCCCCATACCTTATCGGCAAAGCGCACAAACCGGTCTACATCTTCCATGCAGGAATACTCTGCCCAGGCTCCCCAAACGGCGGAAAGGCTGGCTCCGTGGGCGATATCAAATTTGGCGCTCAGTTCATGTCCCAGCTGGTGCGGAGCAAAATCTTTCTCAGCGCCAAGACCGGTCAGGCCGTTATGTGAAATACTTCCGCACCACATGATCTCGCTCATGCTCTCGTAATTATGAGAGTCCTGGATCGCAATCCTTCCGTTGGCGATCACGGTCCGAAGCAGTCCTTCGGCGATCTCGTCGGTCAGCTGATTGCCCTTTGTCTTCGTAAAGTAACGGTCCAGTGTATGCATCATAATGTCGACAATACCGCAGCCCACCTGATACTTGGGAAGCGTATACGTAAGTTCCGGATTCATGATGGCAAACTCAGGGCGGTTCAGATCTGTACTGAGCCCTCTCTTTACCTGAATCTCCGTATTGGTGAGGACAGCTGAATCACTGGTCTCACTTCCAGCGGCTGCAAGGGTCAGAATCACACCTACCGGCAGAGTTTTCTCCACTTTCTTTTTCCGTGACCAGAACTCCCAGATATCCGTATCCGGATTTGCGGCTCCGTGGGAAACTGCCTTCGCGGTATCGATCACACTTCCGCCTCCCACAGCAAGAATCAGATCTGCCTGGAATTCAATGGCTTTCTTAACGGCTTCTCTGGCAAAATCAAGTCTTGGATTCGGTTTTACTCCGCCGATGGTCTCCACCTTAAGCCCTGCCGCTTCCAGTGTCCCGGTCACTCTTTCAAGCAGCCCGCTCTTTACGACACTGCCTCCTCCGTAGACAACGAACACTCTGGAGCCGTGATATTTCTTCGCCAGTTCTGCCACTTTGTCCTCTGAAGCTTTTCCAAAAACAATCTCTGTCGGTGTGTAATGGGTAAATGCCTGCATCTTCATTCCTCCTAGTTTATAGATGGGTTAATTTTCCAACAATCTCTTCCGCGATCTCTTCGACATTTTTATGATCTGTATCTACAATGATATCTGCCGCCGCGCGGTACTTCGGTCTCCGGATCTCCATCAGTTCCGAAATATACTCCGTATTCTTGCGCCCTCTGAGCAGCGGACGTTCGTCACTGTCTTTGACACGCTCAAGGATCGTCTCCGGTGAAGCAGTCAGGAGAACGACCCTGCCGTTCTTCTTCATCTCCCGGACATTGATCTCCCTCATCGCCACTCCGCCTCCGCAGGAGACAATTTGATTATTCTTTTTCTGAAGTTCGATCAGAAGGTTTGTCTCACAGTTTCTGAAATATTCCTCGCCGTACTCTTCGAAAATTTTGTTGATCGACATGTGTTCTTTATTGACGATCACCTGATCCATCTCCACCTGTGGCGACGCAAGGATCTTGCTTAAATAGTCGGATACTGTACTCTTTCCCACACCCATAAATCCAATCAGGAAGATATTGTGCGTAAACAATGTCCTCGCCTGGATTCTGCGGCTGTTTTCTACAATATACGTAAAAATATCAAGAATCTCTTCTTTGTATGTATTTTCTTTTACATGCTCTTTCAGCATTTTGCGCTGCCGCTTTTCCTGTTCCGGCTGCAGAATCGGGAGTCCGTTCTCCTTTTTGTACTCCATAATCTCTTTGATAATGTCCATCCGGTCTTCCAGAACCGACACAATCTGTTTGTCACAGACTTCCAGTCTTTCTCTGATCTCTTCTAACTTTCCCATTGTGTTCCTCGCTTTTCTTCAATCGTAGTCTAATGTGGTTCAGTATACCATAATCCGGCATTTCTTTCAATATTGTGCTCAGCCGTACCAGATCGTTTTACATCTGGTGCCGGGATTTAATAAACCCTATAAAATCTTCAACAATCGGTGAGAGGTATTTATCCTTCTGTGTGACGAGATAGATATATCTCTTAATTTCAGGCCTCTTAATAGGGATCGTCACCACCTCCATAGTTTCCAGAATGGGAATCCTCGGCACAATCGAAATCCCGAGCCCGGCGGCCACAAGGCCTGCAACAGAGGAGTCCTCCTCCCCCTCATATGCGATGAAAGGCTGGGCTTTTACCTCAGCAAAAAGTTTATTGATAAACGGCCTCAGACCGCTTTTGCGCGAAAACATAATATAAGGATAATCCGTTGTCTTTGCCAGGTCAACGGCCTCTTTCTCTGCCAGAGGATGTCCTTTTGGCGTGATCAGCACAAGCTCTTCTTCCACAACAGGGGTGAAATTCAGCCGGTCTTCACCCTCTTTATAAGATGAAAATACAAGATCATAGGTGCCCTTCTTCAATTCCTCGATCATCTGCTCTGTAGTCCCCTGTCCAAAAGAAAACCGGATATTCTTGCCCTCATTCTCTTTCATGTAGTCACTCATATTCTGCGGAATAAAATGACTTCCCAGAGTATAAATATATCCGATGTCGATATATCCGCCGGCCATTCCGGATACTTCACCGACCACGCGTCTTCCTTCATCCAGCATATCCAGTGACTGTATCACATAACGGCAAAAAAGCTCACCCTCTTTGGTAAGCCTGGCATTCCTTCCGATTTTTTCAAACAGTTTGACATTTAACTCCTTTTCCAGAGCATTGATGGCATGACTCAGACTGGGCTGCGTGATATTTAAAATGTGGGCAGCCCTGGTGTAGTGCTGTTCTTTCGCCAGTGTTCTGAAATAATACAGATGATTCAGATTCATATGATCCCTCCGGAATTGGTTTTCTTAGTTATGAGTATACCATACTTTACCCTGCGGGGCACGCCCATCCGAAGGATTTTCAATACGGTGTGCCCCGTGGGTATAATATTCATTGCATTTGTATACACAGTTTGATATAATTATTGCAGTGAAAAAGAAAGAAAAATGGAGGAACTAACTATGGCAGCAAAGAATTTCCGCAATATATTTGAACCCTTTACCGTAAAGTCTATGACATTGAAAAACCGTATCGTCATGACGCCGATTGGAACAAATTTTGCTGAGCGAACAGGAGAAGTCAGCGACAAGCTGATTGCATATTATAAACAGCACGCAAAAGGAGGCATTGGCCTCATCACAGTGGAAGGTGCCAGTGTTGCATCCCCTCAGGGCTCTTTAAGCACCAACCAGTTAAGAATTGACCATGACAATTATATCCATGGCCTGTACAAGCTCTGTGAAGCTATCCATGAGTATGGCTCCAAGGCTTCTATCCTGCTCAACCACGGCGGTGCCGATTCCGACGGCGCGGAGACGAACATCCAGCCTGTTTCTGCTTCCGATATTCCGTCAAAAGCAGGCGGAGATATTCCGAGACCTCTTGCCATTGAAGAGATTCACGGCATTGTCCAGAAGTTTGCAGACGCCGCGAAACGTGCGGTCACAGCCGGTTTTGATGCCGTTGAGATCCAGGCAGGACACGGCTATCTTCTGAACCAGTTCTTATCTCCCCTGACCAATGACAGGACAGATGAGTTCGGCGGTTCCAAGGAAAACCGCGCAAGGTTCACGACTCTTGTATTAAAAGCTGTCCGTGAAGTCGTAGGCGAAAACATTCCGATCTTTTTAAGAATCAGTGCAGATGAGCTCACAGAGGGCGGTAACTCACTGAATGACACTTTGGAGATCGTAGAATATTTCCAGGAGTATGTAGACGTCTTTGCCGTATCCGCAGGTCTTACCTGTACGATTCAGTATCAGCATGACGCAGATTATCTCCCTGACGGATGGAAATCTTATATGTCAAAAGCTGTTAAGAAGAAAACAGGAAAACCATGTACAGCAGAAGGAAATATCCGTGAACCTGAGATTGCCAATGAGATCCTGAAAAGCGGCCAGTCTGACCTGATCGGTATCGGACGCGGACTCATCGCAGATCCTGAATGGGTCAACAAAGTTCAGTTCGGAAATACGGATGATATCAACAAATGTATCTCCTGCAACAACGGATGTACTGCGACGCTCAGCAACAAGCCGATGCGCTGTACCGTCAATCCATTTGTAGTAAGCGGAGAAAACTATAAAAAAGAACGCATTAAGAAACCCTGCAATGTCGTTGTCATCGGCGGCGGGACTGCTGGCCTTGAAGCAGCATGTACTGCTGCAGAGGTAGGGTGCTCCACAGTTCTTATTGAAAAGACCAATCAGCTGGGTGGTTTGGCCAGACGTGTGGGCAGTATGCCGAACAAAAAACGCCTCGGTTACTTCCCTGCATATCAGGAAAAAAGAGCTATGGCTCTCAAAAACCTGTTTATCTGCAAGAATGTAGAAGCTACCGCTGAGTTCGTTGACGGATTCAAGCCGGATATTGTAGTCAATGCCACCGGCTCCAATGCTCTGCTTCCGGATATCAAAGGTCTCAAAGAAAATCTTGAGAAAGGCAATGTCTCTACCATCTTCGATTTGGTTGACAATGTAAAATCATATGAACAAACAGATCTCGCCGGTAAAAAAGTAGTTGTCATCGGCGGCGGAAATGTCGGCCTTGATGTCGTTGAATTTTTCGCTCCAAGAAAGGCCGATGTGACCATTGTAGAGAAAAAACCTCATTTTGGCGAAGATCTGGATCTGATCACGAGAACCGGCGCCAATGAACTGATGGAAAAATACAAAGTAACTCAGTATCCGAATGCAAACCTTTTGGAAGTGAAAGAAAAATCTTTCATTGTACGCCATGACTATAAGGATCTGGAATTAGACTTTGACTATGGATTTATCTGCCTCGGAATGCAGTCTGCCACACCGGCTCTGCAGGCTCTGTATGACCATTTTGTGGATGAGGGCATTGAAGTTCTCAACATCGGTGACAGTGCAAAGACCAGGCGTATGATCGAAGGTGTCAAAGAGGGACGTGATATCCTGATTGCACTGGAGAGACATCACTTCTTGTAAAAAACAACTGATAAATATCCCCTCAGACTGTAAAAGACCTTAGGAACAAGCTATCATAGCTTCCCCTAAGGTCTTTTTATTCTTGTTTCCCCGCATAATCAAATCAGTGGTTACTGCGCATGAGATGTTTTCAGCATCCTGCTTTTGATAACATCCAATTCCTCTTCTCTGAAATATGGGACAGACTGCGTCATATTCAGCGCAGAGGCCAGCAGGTGTAGGTTCCCTTTCTGAATGCCCGTTTTTTGGGCTATAAAATTCTGTTTGGTATTTATATGCTGAATCTTATCGTAGCTGACACAGATAACAGAACGTCTCATGTATCCACGCACGAGTATCAGATAATCTTCTTTCACGGATACCCCGGCAGTAAAAAATCTGCAGACAGCAGAGAGCAAAAACAATAGTGTCATTCCTGCGGCAGCAATGACTGTTTGCTTTAAAAAATCAGGCCTGAATTCCAGCACAGTCAAAAGTCCTGCCGCAATCGCCACAAGATATCCTGAAAAAGGAATCAGCCATGCGGCCCATACCACCCTGGGCTGTTTCTCTGCAGGAGCAGCAAGAATATCAGAAAACTCAGGCAGGAGCATCTGAAGATAATTCTGCATACTGTTCCTGGACGAATAAAGAACTAAAAATGCTTTCTGGTCGGTTCCGTCATCTCCCATCCCCACATTGATTACCTCAGCCATATATCTTCCTGTAATTCTTGCCTGCAGAGACTGGGTCAGTTTCACTGCATTAATTTTCTCTACAGGTATCGTGTAATGAACTTTTTTAAAGAGGCCGTAGCTCAAGTATATTTTGTTTCCCTGCCGCTTCGCCTTGAAATCATAATATTGTATAAACCCCTTAGCGATATCCCACAGCGAAGAAAAAAAGACAAAGATGATAACAGTCACGCTCCCCAGCACAGCTATTATACTCTTTCCGGCCATTCCCGAACCAAACGTCTGGACGAACAGATCTGCCGCTCCGACAATACAGCCAAGCAGCACAAGAACAGAGATGATATTGACAGAAAAAAGTCCGTGGACCAGCATGTCACCCAATCCCGCCGTCATATCGTACTCCATGGCTTGTTCCAGATCATACACAGCCGCCGGTTCATCTGCTTCTCCTGTTTCCGTCTGGTGCAGAAGCATCATGACTGTTCGGCGGAAATTTTCCGCATCAGCCTTCTTCAGTACGATCTTGACATCCGTCTTGTCCGCCGTAGACAGACTATTGGTGTCAAGCTTCACCTTACAGGTTCCCATAAGCATCTCAAACAGGTTCTGCTCTATATTTACATTAGAAATATCTTTAATTCCTATGGTGTTTTTCCGGCGGTTCAGTGTATTCCGCTCTATAACAATGGTATTTTCTGCAATCGATATATATGTTTTAGACCAGACCACCACCTGCCAGACAATGATCAGCCCAATGACGGCCAGAACTCCAAGCATCGGCAGCAGTACTTCTGCAAAGTCTGCATCCAGCCTGATATCTTTTTTTGCAATCGTCTTCAGATTCTGGGCAAATCCGCCCATAAGGGCAAAAAACAAAAAGAGGAATATGCTTCCCATCCGCTCTGCCACAATTGAAATATGATTGCGGAACCTGATCTTATTCTCCATACACCTCTTCCCTTTGCTCTGTCACAATTTCATTAATACGGTTTCTAAGGCTCTCTGCAATCTGTTCTGCTTTCTCCTCATCCAGAAACCGGATCGTCACATCACCGCCTGCCGTTGTCACGACGACCTTTGCCACCTTAAAGATCTGATCAATCGGGCCCTTTGCCGTCTGGAGTTTATGCAGCCTTTCAATGGGAACGATATCTCTCTTTACAAACAGATACCCTTCCTTAATGTCAATACATTCCTCATTGATGCTGTAACGGTATCTGTAAAATCTGAATACCGGGCTGAGCAGCATGTCAAACAAGGTCAGGATCACCAAAATTAATGATATCAGTTTTCCAGTCCCGATGTCAGCCGGAAAGAGCCAGAAGTAATTCACCGCCCCAATTACCGCCAGCGCAGCTGCTCCAACCGCCGCACCCGCAGCATACATGCAATACAATGCCCTCTTTGACAATTTCTCATATTTCATAATCTATGCCTCTTATTTTTTCTTGTAAAAATGCAGGACAATCTTCTCAATATATCTTTTTAGTACAATCTGTATCTCTTCTTTAGGATTCATAGGTTTTACGAGAATACTGTAAACTTTCGCGCGATTGGCACCATAGACATCCGTAAACAGCTGATCCCCCACAAACAATGTATTGGTCCGGTCCGTCCCCATTAATCTCATACCTTTTTCATAGCTTCCAACCATGGGTTTATTTGCTTTGTAAATATAATGAGTCCCCTCCACTGCCTCACAAAACTTCTTCACTCTGGGTTCCTTGTTATTGGACATAAAACAAAAATCAAAGCCGATGTCCTTCAGTTCCCTGAAAAAACGGACTGCCCGGTCATCTGCAGGTGCATTGTGAGGCACCAGGGTATTATCTACATCAAATAAAATCCCCCGGTATCCTCTGTCATAATATGCTTTAAAGTCAATGGAATAAGTACTGTCCATATATTCATTCGGGTAAAATTTCTCAAACATCTTCTGTGTATCCATCCTTTATTTTTCTTTTGTCCTATTCTAGCATATAACTAAAAAAAATCCAAATTCCTCTGAATATGGACGTGCACTAGAAGAAATGCTATAATTATAGCAATGCAAACTACATGGCAAAGGAGAATCACATGGATCAGGAACTAAAAAAAGAATTTCAGGCCGATCTGGCCGAATTTCATTTAATGACAAGAAAGTTTTATCAAAAAGAAATCAGCGTGAAAGAATACAAAGGTTTTTCAGGAGGCTTTGGAAGCTACGCACAGAGAGGCGGCGGTTCCAGTATGCTGAGACTTCGGTTTACCGGCGGAGAAATCACGAAAGACAAACTTCAGTTTATTGCAGACAGTGTTGAAAAGTATAAGATTGACAAACTCCATCTGACCACCTGTCAAACCGTACAGGTACACAATCTAAGTGATGTTACCGTCTCCTCTCTTATCGAGGAAGCGTTTGAGCATGATATTATCACCAGAGGAGGCGGCGGTGACTTTCCCAGAAATGTCATGGTTTCCCCTCTCTCCGGAGTAGAAAAAGAAGAGTACTTTGACGTGCTTCCATATGCAAGGGAAGCCGCCGATTTTCTCCTGACTTTCATTAAACAGGTGAAAATGCCCAGAAAGCTGAAGGTCTGTTTCTCTAATTCTCCAAAGAATGTGACGCACGCCACCTTCCGTGATCTTGGATTTGTTGCCCGCAGGGATCACACCTTCGACGTTTACAGCGCCGGCGGCCTTGGAAACAACCCTAAAATGGGTGTACTCGTAGACGAAGGAATAGATCCCTCGAAAGTACTGTACTATATTAAAGCCATGATTCTGACATTTGTACAGTATGGCAACTACGAAAACCGCGGAAAGGCCAGAACACGGTATATGCAGGACACTTTGGGCCCGGAAGGCTACAGGACTGCTTTCCTTGAGAATCTCAGCAAGGTAATGGCTGAAGATTCCCTGGACCTCAATGTACAGGAAGTTCCTATAATAAAAGAGGGCTGCGGCTACCTCGAGGAAAACTTCCGCATCACCGCCCAGAAACAGGACGGTCTTTACAGCGTTTTGTATCATCCGTTTGGAGGCAATATCCCGCCGGAGCTGATCGCACCGATCAATAAAGCTGTCCAGAAGATGGACCAGGTGGTTTTAAGAATCTCTCCAGATGAGAGCCTGTACTTTATAAACTGCAATAAGGACGAAGCCCTCGAACTTCTGGAGCTTACAAAAGACAGTGCCTCCAATTTATTTGAGACTTCGGTAGCGTGTATTGGAAGCGGAATCTGCCAGGTAGGTCTCAGAGATTCCCAGAAATTATATAACACCATTATGGACAAGATCCGGCCTTTAGATTTTGCGGATGGCGTGCTCCCAAAGATTCATATCTCCGGCTGTCCGTCTTCCTGCGGAACTCACCAGATTGGGACGCTTGGCTTTCGCGGAGCCACAAAGGTTATTGACAAAAAACCTCTTCCAGCCTTCCAGCTGTATATCGGCGGAGAGGAAACGCAGGGCAATGCACAGTTCGGTGAGGATGCCGGAACCATTCTTGAAGCAGATATTCCGGACTTCTTAATAGAAATCGGACATGCAGTGCAGGAAAAACACAATTCATATTCTGACTGGATACAAGAAAATCCGGATGCCCTGAAAGTAATCATTCAAACATTCACAAAATAAAAACGACCCCATTGGAACATGTTAAAAGCATTGATTCCAATGGGGTCTCTTTCTTTTGTTTTCTCTTAAATGTACAATCTTTTTATTGTTTATTTGCTCTCTTCCACTGACGAATGAAAAGTATCAGGATATACAATCGACAGAATATACTCATAGGCTTCGCTCCACCGGCTGTTTGGCTTATACTGATACAATTCTTTCGGAAGAATAACAATATGCTTCTGCTTCACAGCCTTCAGATCTTCCCAGCCGGATCCCGTTTCCAGAGTATCATGAAGTTTTTTCAGGGCAAGCTTTCTGTCTCCCATGGTTGTGACAAAAATATAATCCGGATCACTCTCTGATATGGCCTCCAGTGAAGGAGTTTTATTTTCCGAAAGATTTGTATTGTTCGCGGCTGCATTTTTTACTCCGATGTCCTGCAGGATATTGCAGACGACATTTTCCTCTGTCTTTACCTTGATGTCTGCAGAATAAGCTCTGAGCACCAGTGCAGTCGTTTTCCTTCCTTTTGGTACTTGCTTCAGCAGGTAATCCGCTTCCTTCCTTGCTTTCTCTCCATACTCCTCATAATTATCTTCTTCTCCGGTTACTTCCGTCATTTGTTTTAAAACGGTCAGGAAATCGTCCAGAGTATTCATCCTGACGATATAATATGGAATATCTTCTTTCTTTAGAGTCTCAGCTGTATCCATCTGCTCCTCAATATTTCCTGAAATCAGAACCAAATCCGGTTTCAGGGAAAGAACAGCATCCAGATCCGGATGTTTGACAGAACCAACATTTTTAATCTTTTTTTTGTTAAGATTTTCGTGGACTACCTCTTCTTCCAGCACATCTGCAGTAGCTCCGCATAATTCCCCTCCGGAGAGCAGCCATACATCCGACAGGGACGCCGATAACGCTACTACTTTTTTCGGTTCCTTTTTTATCTTTACTTTTCGCCCGGTGGAATCTTTTATCACTGTATATGACTCTTCTTTTATCTGTTTTTTGTCCTTGTCACGGTTTCCCCTGCACGAGGCCAGAAACAAGACACACAGCAGAAGTAAAACAGCCGCTTTGCACTTTTTATTCATCATCTGGTATATACTCCCCCTGACCAGCATTTGCCAATGATTTTGCAGGCAATATTTTCTTTTATTATATAGTATAACTCCAGCAGGTGCAAGTTTCTTGACTTAAAGCGCTTCTCTTTCAGGGGAATCAGGCTGACCGCCTGCTGTGGTCAAGTTTTATTTACTTGATCTTTCAAACATTTCAGCAAAGGCTTTTACTGCAAGAGTATAAGCAGATTCGCCCATACCTGCTATCATCCCTGCCGCAACAGGAGCTATGACGGAGTGGGAACGAAAATCTTCTCTGTTAAAGATATTTGACATATGAACCTCAAGAATCGGGCACTCTAATATTTCCAGCGCATCATGGATGGCATAGTTATAATGAGTCCATGCGCCCGGATTGATGATGACACCGTCATATTTTTCGTAGAATACCTGGTGAATCTTGTCTACCATTTCACCTTCATGATTGCTTTGAAACGTGTCCACCTGAATCCCGGTCTCTTTTGCGGTTTTTTCAATCAGCTCATTAATCTCATCCAAAGTGATCGTTCCATACTGTTTTGGGTCACGTTTTCCATACATATTGTGATTGACACAGTGAAGCATCATTACTTTTTTCATTTTCAAATTCCTCCGTTATTCTATCCAGGGCTTTTTCTCTATTATTTCTTTCAATACATCTGTTTTTCCGGCAATCACCTCAATACACAGTCCGCTCGGAAGTTCAAACCAGTTGTGTCCCTGCGGCAGTTCTTTTACTCCTAAACGATAAGCCTTTTCCAAAACCGCATCCACATCTTCGGTCATAATCCCCATATGATCCGCGCGTCCTTCCGGTCCTTCATAGTCGACCGCCTCATTGAGCTGTATTCCGGCATGCAGCCATACTTTTCTGTTAGGCGCCTCTCCCAGTTCCATGCGCACAGGCATATCAAATACATCTTCAAAAAAACGGATATGCCAGTCCAGATCTTTTACGCGGAGAGCCATGTGTTCTAAATATGAAGCCATATGATCCTCCTATTTTTTCAGACTCGGTTCGTATTCCAGCAAAAATTTCTCAATTCCTTTGACGCATGTCACAAGGGTTTTGTTTACTGGTGTAGCAATACCGAATTTTTTACCCCACTCTACAACAGATCCGTTAATGAAATCAATTTCGGTCGGGCGTTTCATTTCAAGGCTCTGTAAAATGGAAGTCTTGAATGTTCCGGGAAGTCCCTCACTGGCAGCATACCATGCGTATTCAGGATCTTCGGATTTTAATTTTACTCCGGCGGCTTTGGCCACGTTAATTCCTTCCTGGATGGCTTCGACCGCTGTATCCTTTATATAATCTTCTTCATATAATGGCCCGTAAGGAAGTCTGGTAATGCCGCAGAGAGCCCCGGCAGCCACATTGATCAGCAGCTTATCCCAAATCAGACCTTTGATATTGTCACTGACTTCACACAGCAGTCCGGCTTTATTAAATTCCTCACATACTGCCTGAATTCTGTCTGTGATCTTTCCTGTCAGCTCACCTATATAAGTATATTTGCCTTTCACTCCCGCACTGACATATCCAGGTTCCAGCAGGCGTCCTCCTACATAAGTTTTTCCGCTGATGACATTGTCTTCCCCAACGACTTCTGCAATCGTCTCCTCATTGCCCAGACCGTTCTGAAGGGACATAACAAGAGTCTCTGATCCGATCACATTCGTCTTTTTCAGCTGTGCCACTGCTTCTTTGGTTGCAAATGATTTTACAAGTACGATTACCAGATCCACTGGTCCTATCCCTTCCGCTGAAGTCCGGGCATCCACCTTTACAAACCATTCTTCCTTTTCATCTGTCATTTTCAGACCGTTTTCATTGATCTTATCTATGTGTTCCTTCCACTGGTCCACAAAATAAACTTCAGACCCGCCCTGTGCTAAAGTGCCTCCAATTGTGCTTCCAAGAGAACCGGTTCCCAACATACAAATTTTCATTGATATTCTCCTTTTCTTGTAAATATAATTATTTGTCGTCTTCCAGCGGGAAGAACTTAAGAATATGTACCGCGGCAACGACGATCTCGCCGTGCTGGTTAAATATCTCCAGTTTAGAGAATGTTTTATTTGTCTCTTCTTCCACTCTATCGACTGTATATCTGCATGTCAAGGTATCACCAAAAAATACCGGTTTGATAAAACGGAGTCTGTCATATCCATAGGAAGCACTCGGCACTGGTGATTTTACCTGTTCCTGTATTTTCGTAGATGCCGTACAGCCAATGGCAAATGTAAGGATTCCATGAACAATCCTTGTTCCGTACATTGTCTTTTTCATATATTCTTCATTGAAATGCATCTGGCTGTAATCTGCTGTAATACCGCCAAATAAATAAACATCGGTTTCTGTCACTGTCTTTGTAAATTCTGCTGTATCGCCAACGTGCAGTGGAATTTCAACTTTTGCAATTTTACTCATCATAATCTCCTTTTTTATATGTACTTGATTGTTTCTTTAACTACTGTTTTTCTAAAAAGAACCTTTCATAAATTCATCATAGATCCCCATGACTCCATCGGTGAAGATTCTTTGATCCATCTGTTTCAGATTTTCTGAAATAATTGGTTCAAATCCCATCTGATCGATGATATCTTTTTTGACATCCACACCCGGAGCAGCCTCTGTAAGAACCACACCTTCTTCTGTGAGAGTGAATACGGCCCGTTCTGTAATAAATACGACTTCCTGCCCCTGTTTTAATGCCTGTTCTCCGCTGAACGTAATCTCGGAACATTCAGGAACCATCTTTTCAAATTTTCCTTCCTGTTTGATCTGTATTTTTCCGTCACCGACTTCTGTCTTCAGTCCTCCGGCACGCAAGGTTCCGCACAGTACCACTTTTTTAGAACCCGCACAAATGTTTACAAACCCTCCGGTTCCCATGATCTTTCCGTTAAATTTATGTACGTTGACATTTCCTTTCGCATCCAGCTCAGCAAAGCTTAAGAACGCTACCTCCAGTCCGCCTCCGTCATAGAAGTCGAACTGTGCCGGCATCGACATCAGCGCCTTTGAATTGATACTTGCTCCAAAGAAAATCCCCTGGGCAGTAGCACCTCCCACCGGGCCGGTCTCTACGGTCAGTGTAAATTTATCTCCTACACCTTCTTCTCTTGCAACTGTTCCGATACCATCGGCGATTCCTACACCTACATTGCCCACGTTGCCCGGTGCGATCTCCATCAGAGCACGCCGTGCAACAACTTTCCTCTGGTCCAGCACAAGAGGTTCTGCTTCTCCATCCTCTGCAGTATAGTCTCCGGAAAAGAACCGGTCAGAGCCATTGTAAAGCTGTTCCTGCTCCGGATTTACAACGACAACATCTACAAGATATCCGGGAATGGTCACTTTTTTCGGATGGATGCTCCCGGCTTTTACGACACGTTTTGCCTGCAGAATCACAAGACCTCCGTTGTTATGGACTGCCTGGGCCGTTGCCAGAATATCCATATAAGTGATCTCATCTTCCAGAGAAGCATATCCTTCTGTGTCCACAGTTGTAGCACGTATAAAACATACATCCAAAGGAACTGCCGGATAAAACAGCCACTCCTTCCCTTCTATCTCCATCAGACGGATGAGATCTTCTTGTGTCACGTCATTTAATTTACCGCCTTCGTTTCTAGGATCCACAAAGGTTCCAAGCCCCACATGAGATAAAATACCGGGATGGCCGGCGGCTGCGCTTCTGACCAGCTGCGCCATGACTCCCTGCGGAAAATTATAGGCTTCGATCTCATTTCTCTCTGCCATCTCAGCCAGACGCGGTGACTGCCCCCAGTGTCCTCCGATCGCACGCTTCACCATGCCTTTTTGAGCCAGTGGTGACATTCCGCGGTCCCCACGGTCTCCCAATCCGCTGGAATGCCACAGCGTCAAATTTTTGGGCTCCTTTGTCTCCACATATCTGTCTTTCAGAGCTTCGATCAATGAAGACGGATCTACAATGCCTCCTCCGGCTCCGCAAACCGCCAGAGTATCTCCGTCATCTATTAATTCTACGGCCTCTCTTGCAGTCATTATCTGCACTTTTGTACCTTTCTTTTCTGGCTTACGCATACTCAGACCTCCTGTTGAAATAATACTTTTTGTTTATC
>NZ_FR889166.1:0-10314 GCF_000432215.1 Anaerostipes sp. CAG:276 | reverse complement strand
CTTTTCAATGATTGAATAGCGGATATTTACAACAACCGCCAAAACAATTCCTAAAACGGTAAATCCTACAGCTACCAGCAGGGAATATTCCATACCGAACATTTCAGCCAGTTTACTTGCCATTACCGTCGCTGAAAACTGGGAAAGAGCTCCTGCAATCATAACTGCGCTGACACATTTCGCCTTGGAAGCCGGAAACAGGTCTGTCATTGTAGCTGTCACCAGCTGAAGCACACCCCCTGCTGCCGTTGCGCCGACAATGAAACCGCCTGCCACTGCCAGCGTCGTATTTCTCGAAACAAACATTAAAAATTCTGTCGCTCCTGCGATGATCGGGCAGATCAAAATAAATTTGACAGGTTTGATCCATTTCAGCAGAAATGTTGTAGCTACGACCATAAGGATAGAACCTAAAGAATACATAGACTGAATCTGCCCGGCAGCCCCTTCTGTCATTCCCAGCACGTCCATTCCATAACTTTTATTTACAGCCAAAAAGATCTGGAATGTTGCTGTACAGGTATAACCGATAACGATCAGTGCAATTCCTTCCACTGCAAATTTTGATGCCTTGGAAACTCCCACGAAACCTTTTACTTTCTCTCCGTTTTCTGTCTCTACTTTCGGCTGCGGCGCAAATTTGGCTCTTGTCAGCAGCAGTGCATTGACGATCAGGATAATAATACAAAAGACAAATGTCCAGCCATACCACATGTCATTTGCCAGCAGATAGGCAATCATCATTGGCAGAATATACTGAGCAATGGAGATGACCAGCTTCGTAAGAATACTTGCAAGTCCTGAATCCTCCAGGATTTCCATCGCTCCCGGAATAACGCCGGAGTCTAAAAATCCATTGGCAACACCGCAGAGCATTGCAACAAAGTAGCCGACCTGAGCATTCGGAGATACAAGGATTCCGGCAAAGAACAAGACGTAGACAAAACTTCCGATCAAAGTGATTGGTCTTCTTCCGAACCGGTCAGACAATGCTCCTGAAAATGGATATGTAATCAGACGTCCGATTCCAAGCGCTGATGTCACGGCAACAACTCCGGCCGCTGTGGTCCCCCACTGCTGCTGAAGGGAAGTTACATTCTGTCCTATGATCGCTGCTCCAAAACCATGGACAAAGAATGTAACGTACAGCATAAATGCTGTTGGGTACAAATGCTTATAACGTTTTTCCTGTTTCATTTTTCTCCTCCTGAAAACTATTACATGTTATTTTTTTCACAAAACTGTCAGTAATTCATCTGCATAACTTACTACAGAAATTATATCAATTATCCTGTATTTTTCTACAACGTAAATTGTAGATTATAAAAATTATCTTGCTTTTCTATCCAATATTCTGTATGATTATTTCAGATTTTCTTATTTTTTAGTCAACTATCTTGTATTATGTAATAATTATCTTGTAGTCAAAGGAGTGCCATTATGTTCTTAGAGGAATATCGCGAGAAAGTACGGAGGCCAATATTTGAGCCGGATCATTCTCCAAAAATCTGCCGTTTATCACACAGCTATAATAATCCCACCTGGAATTACCAGTACCATTTACATAAAAACGAGACCGAACTGGTCTATATTTCAAAAGGAAGCGGGACTTATGTCATCAATACCAATTCCTATCAGCTGAAGAAAGGAATGATTCTCATTGTAGAACAGGGTGCCATCCATTCCCTTTTTTCTGATGAACATGATCCCCTGAACTGCTGGACCTGTGCCATTTCAGATTACAAATTATGCTGCCGGTCCGATCACGGATTTATGCTTCCTGCCAATGTATGCCCTGCCATGGATTCCGGTATCCATGAAAACTATATCCACCGTCTGTTTGAGGAATTAGACTTGCTGAGAAAATTTTCTTCCGATACTCATATGGCAGCCTGTGACGCCTTAGCCGTTTCACTGGCAAGCATTTATTTTGAACTTTTCCTTGCCGATCCGAAAACGGAGCGTCATAAAGATTCCTCTTTTGCCCGTGATATTTTAATTTATATCAACGAAAATTACGCCTCACAAATCACTTTGAAAAAACTGGCTGAACAATTTCACATCAGCACAGATCATATCAGTCATGAATTTTCTAAGGTATATGGAATCTCACCGATTAATTATGTGATTGACCGCAGACTGAATGAGGCAAAATGGATGCTGATCAACACTTCCGATTCTCTGGTCTCCATTGCAAAAAAAATCGGCTACGAGAACACCAATCATTTTTCAAAACTCTTCCAGAAGAGAATGCAGTATCCGCCGCTCAAATTCCGGGAACTGTATCAGCACAAAAAGAGCACCTCATCTTGAGATGCTCTTTTCTAAACTCTTGTATTTAATACTGAATATCCAAAACTTTTTTCATATGTTCTAACGGCATATGTTTTCCTGTCCATAGATGAAAAGCTGCGTCCCCTTGGAACAGCATCATTCCCAGTCCGTTCATACATTTGCATCCGGCTTCTTCTGCCTGCTCCAAGAGCTTTGTCTGCCGCGGTGCATATACAGTATCTGTCACAATCAGATCCGGTCTCAAAAATGAGGTGTCTGGTATTACAGACTGTCCCTCCAGAGGTTTCATTCCCACCCCTGTTGCCTGTGCGAAAAGATAGCTGTCAGCGATTTCTTCCTTCAGCTTATCTTTGTCATCCAGATCATAGAGATTTACCACACAGTCTGTATTTGCTCGAATCTTTTCAATGGTCTTCTCAGCGTTTTCCCAAAACTTATCTTTGATATTAAAGATCGACATTTCTTTTACTCCGTCCAGCGCGGCCTGGATCTCAATAGCTGTGGCAGCACCACCGGCTCCGGCAATGGTCATTTTCTTTCCGATGACGTCAATTCCGTTGTCCTTTAATGATGCCATATAGCCTATTCCGTCCGTTATATGTCCGGTCAGCTTTCCATTCTCGTTCACAATGGTGTTTACCGCACCGCAAAGTTTAGCTGCGGGTGAAAGTTCATCCAAATATTGTCCTACTACCGTTTTATTCGGCATGGAAACATTGGAGCCCTTCAGCTGCAGAGCACGGATCCCTTTTACTGCATCTTCAAGGGTCTCATTGGTCACCTCAAATGCAAGATACGCATAATCAAGTCCCAGCTGTGCAAATGCCTCGTTGTGCATTGCCGGCGAACTGGAGTGTCTGATCGGATACGCCATCAGCCCGATCAATTCCGTATGTCCTGTAATTCTTTCTGCCATAATATCCTCCTATCATTTCTGAATATGATATCATTATAGTCAAAATAAGCTGATCCTAAAAGCATCGATATTTCACTTCTGCTGAACTATCTTGTCCATTTTTCGTCCTTACATCTGAGAATAGGAACTCTGTCGCGATTTTCAAGCAGGTATTTTGCTTTTTTCATAAATTATCCTGTGTTTTAAATTTTCTTAAGCAATAAAGAACAGGCACTTTTACTGTTTTCCAATAAAAGTGCCTGCTGATCTTACTTCTGGTTCAAATATGCATCAAAAACATCTTTTGATACATTTTCCTCAATGCTTTTATATATGTCGGAAGACGCTTTCCTTACGTCCTCCTGAGTTTTCTTATCCAGCCTCACAATCTTCGTACCACTGTCTTTTATGACCTTCATCCGGTCTTCGATCCGTTCATCCGAAGCTTTCCTTGCATATTCCTTTGCTGTCTCTGCCGCCTCAGAAATAATCTTCTGCTGATCTTTCGGAAGGTCTTTATAAAATTCATCACTTACAATCAGAGAAATATAATGGGGCAGGTGATTTGTTTCCACCACATAATCCTGCTGTTCATAAAGTTTGCTTGACACAATGACCTCGTATGGATTTTCCTGTGCGTCTATCGTCTTCTGCTGGAGACCGATATATACCTCACTGAATGTCATCGGTGTCGGATTGGCTTTCAGTGCCTTCCAGAAATCCATATGATAGCTGTTTTCCATGGTACGGATTTTCTGTCCTTTAAAGTCATCGATTGACTTCACCTCTTTGTTGGTAGACATGACACGGAATCCCTGGTCCGCATAACCGAGCAGCTTAAATCCGCCTTTTTCATAGACCTTTTCCATCTTCTTATAAAATACAGGATTGTCCACGGCAGCTCTTGCCTCGGCAATCGTAGCAAAGGCACTTGGCAGGTCAAAGACAGCGGTATCCGGCATAAAAGTAACCTGCGGTGCTGTATTCTGCACGACGAAAGGAATATCACCGTCAGAACAGCTCTCAAGCAGTTCTCTGTCTCCTCCCAGCGTACTGTTGGGATAAACTTCAATCTTCATTTTTCCTTTGCTCAGCCGGTTCACCTCATCGGCAAACTTTTGTGAATAAAGCTGAGTCACTGTATCCTCAGGACTGGAGGTCCCCAGCGGCCAGGCATACCGCTGCACTCCATCGGAACTTTTTTTCCCGCATCCTCCCAGCACAAACGCAGAGATGATACATAATGCTGCAATGGTAAATCTTCTAAGTCTTTTCATCTGTATCCCCCTCCTATAACAGCGCAAGGCTGATCTGCGGTATAAATGTAATCAGTAACAGAGCCACCAGGAAACATGCAATCAGAGGCATGGCTTTTTTGGCAATATCCACTACAGGAATCTGTGTCAGTGAAGAAGCCACAAACAGATTCACTCCAATCGGCGGGGTAACAAAACCGATCGCCAGATTGACCACCATCATCACACCGAAATGAATTGGATTCATTCCAACGCCTACTGCAATCGGCATCAGAATCGGTGTCAGAATCAAAATAGCCGGTGTCGTATCCATAACCATACCCACAAGCAGTAAGAAGACGTTGATTACCAGCAGAATGACAATTTCATTGTGGAATGTTCCGAGAATCCACTCGCTGACTGTCTGAGGAACCTGCATCAGAGTCAGGACTCTTGAAAATGCGACGGATGCTGCAAGTATAAATAAGATAGGCGCGTAGGTACGGATTCCCTCGATCATTACTCCCCATAAATCTTTTATATGGATACTCTTGTAGACAAATAAGCTTACGAATACAGAATAAAAAACAGAAATCACCGCCGCTTCTGTAGGGGAAGCCACACCAGTATAAATACAGCCGAGGATAATAACCGGACTGAGCAGCGCAAAAAAACTGTCTTTCAGCACAGTAAGCAGACCTTTGTCATGAAGCGCCTGTACTTCTTTTCGTATCTTTTCTTTATCTTCCCCATGTTTTCTGCAGTAAAAAACAGCATATACCATCAGCAGCAGACCGATAGAAATCCCGGGAAGAATCCCGGCGATAAACAGGTCACTGACAGACTGTCCGGATGCCATTCCGTACATAATAAAAGGAATACTTGGAGGGATAATGACACCCAGTCCTCCTGAAACCGCAACGATCGCTGTGGCAAATTTTTTATCATAACCGAGCTTAATTAAAATCGGGATCGTCATACTGCCCACTGCAGCCACCGTCGCCGGCGCTGAACCTGAAATTGCTCCATAAAAAAGACACGTAACAATAACTGCACATGGCATTCCCGCTGTAAATTTTCCAATAAAATATACAAAAACATCAAAAATCTTTTTTGAAATTCCGCCCTTTGCCATCACCATGCCTGATAATACAAACATCGGCACCGCCAGCAGCGGAAAACTGTCGATTCCCCCAAGCATAGATCGGATGACAAACTGACCGCTTGCGGTAAAAGAAGAATCAAAAATTCCCGGAAGTACTGACACAATACCGAGTCCAATGGAAATCGGGATCGCGATGATCAAACACAAAAAGAAAATAATAAAAACTGATAACGCTGACATACCTACACCTCCTGATCCTTTCCAACTGCGATTTTAAACTCAATCAGCCATCTCTGTAAAATACGGATTGTCACCAGCAGGAAACTCACCAACGGTGCTGCCTGTATGTAGTACATTGGAATATGGCATGCAGGGCTGACTTGTCCGCTCTCAAATGCACTTTTTAAATACAGGACAGAGTACGGGATCAGATACAGGAACAACGCCAGTTCAATGGTATGGTTCACCACTTTAAAGATGGCCCTTCCCCTTTTAGGAAACATTGCCACAAACTGTTCAATTTTAATGGAAATACACTTTTTTGTGCAGTAGCTGACACTGATAAATCCCGACCAGATGAACAGGTATCTTGTGATCTCCTCCGACCAGGAAAGGGATGCTCCCAGAACATAACGCGCCAAAACCTGAATGCCCATGATCAGGACCATTCCCACCAGGAAAACTCCCATTAAAAACTCTTCTAAATTCTCATCTAACCACTTTAGCATCTTCATACCTCTCTTTTGTAAGCGGAGCCCTGCTGTTCTCAGCATAATTCTATCTATTTGAACATGCTTCCCCGCCTGTAATTATTACAGCATCCAAAAGTTAATTTTTTAACAACCAATCCACTATATTATACATGGAAATAATTGATTCCACAAATAGATTTTTCAAATAGAATTAATAATTTTTATCTATCAATTTTGCAGATTTTCTTTGAACCCAAATGCCCTGCAGTTGTGAATCAGCCGCAATTCTCCCACATAAAAAGCAGATAACCTGGTTTCAGATTATCCGCTTTTATCTTACTGTCGTTTTGTTTTTATAATTCTACAGTCCCTGATTTGCGTGGAGGAACTGAAGCATATCATTTAATTCATTGACTGCTGCCTGACCCGGAGCGGACGCTTTTTTCGCTGCGCCGAATGTGAGCGCTGAACCAAAGACTTCTCCGCAGAGACGGCTGATCAGTCCTGTTCCGGCCATTGACATGGTGATAATCGGACGGTCTGCATGATCTGTATACATTTCTTCCGTAGCCGAGAGCAATGTAAGCACATCTCTTCTGCAGGTCGGCATCACAGCAATCTTAGGAATATCAGCTCCTAATTCCTGCATTTTGACAAGCCTGCTGACAATCTCTTCTTTTGCCGGAGTCTTGTCAAAATCGTGATTGGAAGCTACAACCTTCACACCGCACTCGTGCGCTACCGCCACGATATCTTTTACGATATCATCTCCCGTAAATACTTCCACATCTACAAGATCTACATATCCGCTTTTCGCTGCGTTTTTATTCAGTTCTGCATATGGACCCGCTTCGATGGCTTTCTCTCCGCCTTCTTTGGATGTACGGAAGGTAAAGAGAATCGGTGTCTCCCCGAGAGCTTCTCTCAGATCTTTTAACACATCTTCTACTTTGGCAAAATCGAAGACTCCCTCAAACCAGTCCACGCGCCATTCCACAACATCTACCGGGATCTCCCCGAAAGACTTTGCCTCGGCGATGATCTCTTCCTTTGTCACGCCGACAATCGGCACACAAATCTTGGGAACACCCGTTCCAATCTCTACATTTCTAACTTTTACTGGATTCATTCTTTACTCCTTATTAAGCTTTCTCTTCCATTGCCTTGTATCTCACATTGACAAACAGAGCCAACAATACTCCGACAACAGTGATTCCAATGTTCATTAATAAAATGTCTGCTTTATCCATTGTACCAGCCAGAGAAAGGATTGTATAGTTCGATAAGCTGGACGCGATCATAACGATACTCGTGATGGTTCCTTTGATTTTCGGGAACAGATCGTTGGCGGTCGCTGTCACAAGCTGAAGTACAACGGCTCCTGCGGAATATCCGACAACTGCTGATCCGATGTAGCAGATAGAAGGAGTTCTCAGCAGATAAACAAGCGCAATCATAATCGTTGCGATCAGAGGATATACAAATAAGAATCTTACCCCTTTTATCTTATTAACTAAAACAGTTGTAACGACGATAGCTACGAGAGATCCTGTGCTGTAGTAAGTCTGCATGACAGAAGGATCACCAATCTTTGCATATTCCTTCGCGAAATCCTGAGCACAGTTCAGCCAGAGCTGGAATGTTGCTGTTCCTGTAAATCCGATGATGATCAGCGCAATGCTTTCCAGTGAGAAGTTTGCGTGTTTGATATCCTGGATCAGAGAAGATTTTGCTCCGCCTGCTGTTTCCATTTTCGGAAGAGGCGCGAATAAAACGAGCACTCCGATGATAGCGATGGCAGCACCGCATACGTATAATAATACATTTAAGGAAAGGTTTGCTCCAACGATAGCACCGATCATAAACGGCATTAACAGCTGTGAACAGGAGATTGAAAACTTGGTAAGCATCGTTGCCATACTGGATCTCGGTGCGAGAATCTCAACACATGCCGGAATAACGCCTGTGTCAAGGAAAGAGTTTGCGATACCTCCCAGAATTGCCGCGATATATGCAACGGTCATATTCGGTGACATGGCAAGTCCTAAGAAAAAGATCGCATAGGAGCCTGCGCCGATAATGGATGCAACTTTTCTTCCCAGCTTATCAGAAAGAGGTCCTGCAAACGGAAGGGCAATCAGCCTTCCCAATCCTAATGCGGCAGCTACCATTGTAACAAGACCGATGTCTGATGCTCCCCACTGTTTTACCAGGGTTTCTTTTACTGCCACCTGTCCTAAGACAGATGCTCCGATACCATGGATAAAATAATTTAAATATAAGATAAACGCACTGGGATAATATTTTTTGTTCATAATTGATTCCTCTCAAATTTCCTCTCTAAGTTTAGTCGTATTTAATATCCAATACTTCTTTCATGTGATCGATCGGCATATGTTTTCCGGTCCACAGGTGGAATGCAGCGTCTCCCTGGAACAGCATCATACCAAGACCGTTCATTGTCTTGCATCCGGCTTCTTTTGCCATCTTTAAAAGTGCAGTCTCTCTCGGTGCATAAATTGTATCAGTGACAATCAAGTCCGGACGTAAGAATGACGCGTCAGGAATTACTGATTGTCCCTCTAAAGGTTTCATTCCCACACCTGTTGCCTGTGCGAACAGATAGCTGTCTGCGATCTCTTCTTTTAATTTATCTTTATCATCAAGGTCGTAAAGATTTACGATGCAGTCTGTGTTTGCACGGATCTTCTCAACAGTTTTCTCCGCGTTCTCCCAGAACTTATCTTTAATATTAAAGATTGACATTTCTTTGACACCGTCTAATGCCGCCTGGATTTCGATTGCCGTTGCTGCTCCGCCTGCCCCTGTGATTGTCATTTTTTTACCGATCACATCGATGTCATTGTCTTTCAATGACTGCATGTAGCCGATTCCGTCGGTGATATGTCCTGTCAAAACTCCGTCTTCATTGACGATCGTGTTGACTGCTCCGGCCATTTCTGCTGCCGGTGAAAGCTTATCTAAGTATTTGCCTACGACTGTCTTGTTCGGCATAGAAACGTTGGAACCTTTCAGTTTCAAGGCGCGCAGTCCTTTTACCGCATCCTCTAATGTGTCATTGTCAACTTCAAACGCCAAATATGCATAGTCAAGTCCTAATGTGGCAAATGCTTCATTGTGCATTGCCGGTGAGCTGGAATGTCTGATCGGATATGCCATCAGCCCGATCAATTCTGTATGTCCTGTAATTCTCTCTGCCATGTGTCATTCTCCTTTTTTACTTACCCTGTTGTTTCTTCACCCAAAAGTTAATTTTTTAACAACCTTACAAAAACTATTATACACGGATCTTATTGATACTTCTAATACATCTTTTAATACTTTTTAATAGTATTTTGCTATCATTCATGTTATGCTTCCTTATATAAATAGCACTGCACTTTCCACAGAAATGAGGTAATCTCTATGAATCTAAACCAGCTTTCATATTTTCAAAAAATCGCAACCCTGCAGCATTATCACCAGGCAGCCAGAGAATTGAATGTATCCCAGCCCAGTCTGAGCCGCTCCATCGCCAATTTAGAAGAGGAACTGGGGCTTCCTCTCTTTCGGAAAAACGGAAGAAACATCGAGCTGACCAAGTACGGCAAGATCTTTTTAGAACATGTTAATAAAATACTCGAAGAAGTAAAGATTGCCGAGGACAAAATGAAGGCTCTGGCCAACGCCAAAGGAGGCCACATCGACCTGGCCTACGTGTTTCCCCTCGCCAAATCGTATATTCCCCACCTCGTACGCAGTTTCCTGGATTCGGAAGATTCCAGCAATATCACCTTTTCTATGACGCAGGAAATCACCAACAAAATGCTCCGTGATCTGAAATCCGAAAAATATGACGTCATCTTCGGCTCGTACGTATCCAATGAGCCTGAGATCGAATTCGTCCCGGTCATTAATCAGGAGATGGTTGTCATCACGCCGCTGGAGCACCCCTTGAAGCATAAAAAAGAAGTTCTGCTGGAAGATCTTCTGTCCTATCCTGTTATAGGATATGACCGCACCTCCGGTCTGGGGCAGTATACAAATTCCATCTACCGGCAGAACCGGATGGAACCTGAGATTGCATTTGAA
>NZ_FR889165.1:0-34537 GCF_000432215.1 Anaerostipes sp. CAG:276 | reverse complement strand
AGCCGGAAAACTGGTCAAAATGTCATACTTACTCATTTACTCTGAACTTTTTCCAAGGTATATCGAGCATTGATCCATGCTGTAAAACATCATCAATATGTAAAATCAGAGGAAAATCTTCTTTTTTTATCTGATTTTTCTCAGAAAGAATTCTAACAGCTTTCGCCGCCCGCCGGGCGATGACCACTGATTCTAAAGTCACACCTTTGAGTTCTTCCATAGCCTGTTCATATGGCATTCCAGCTCCAAGTCTTTTGCCGATTTCCTTTGAACGGCCGCCCATGACGGTCACATACAGGTCGCCGATTCCGTGAATGGAGTTTTCAACATTTCCTCCCATGTACTGGACAAATTTCATGATCTCATAAGAGCTCTGTCCAAACAGTGCAGACTGCGTGTTGCACATATATTTCTGCTGCTTTTCTTCCAGACCGATGCCAAGGCTGACTCCAAGGGCATATGCATTTTTAAGGGCAACCGCAATTTCCAGCCCGGCCACATCCTGCGTCAAATCAATATGATAATACGGCCTCTCTAAAAGCTTTTTAAAGAACTCAAGGACTTCCATGTTCTTTCCGCAGAATGCGACTCTCGTATCATCATGATCTGCCAGCTCATAGCATCTGCAGGGCCCTCCGATGGCACAAAATTCGTGGCTCTTACCATTCTCTACATTTGATGCAAACAGTTCGGGAAACGTCTTTATCATCCCGTCGTCATATACCTTAACACCCTTAGTCACTGCGATCACCGGTATTTTATCCGGTATCTTTGCCAGGGCATTTTCAATAAACCAATCTACCCCAAAGCTGCTGACTCCCAGAATCACTGCATCACAGCCGTCAAGCGCGGCATCCAGCTCTTCGATCTGAAATGCCTTTACGCCCTCGGGCAGTGTTCTTTTCAGTGTGGGATGGTAACGGTTTGCCTTTACCGAATCAATAATCTCCCTGTCCAGCGGTGTCCCCGTAAGACGCATCTCATTTCCGTTTTCCACAGCAGGAAAGGAAAGGCTTGATGCCATCACTCCTGCTCCAATCACCGTAATCGTACTCATAAGACCCTCCATTTCAAACAACATACATACAATAACTATTGTAACCTATGAAGCAAAGCGCGCCAAGCCCGAAGGAAATTTATTTTAAGGGATAATTGCGTATTTGATGCCTTCCTGCCTGCCGATGCTCTCCAGTGCATCAATGGCTTTTTCTAAAGGATAATGCCCTGTGATGAACAGACTGCCGTCGATCTGCCCGTTGGACAGCAGTTTCAGCGCCAGCTGTACATGATACGGTGTATGATGGTAAACGGCCTTCAGTGTGATCTCCTCATAGTGGAACTTCTGACAGTCCAGGGTGATACTTGTGCCTGCCTTTGTGCCCCCGAATGCAAGAACCGTTCCTCCGGGTCTGACCATATTTACTGCATTTTCCCAGACTTTCGGGAATCCGGTTGCTTCCACGACCACATCGGCTCCTTTTCCGCCGCACAAATCTCTCACTTGATTTATATGTTCTTCCCCAGAGGCATTGACAGTTTTCCATACCCCGAATTTCTCAGACTGCTCCAGGCGGTAATCTGACAAATCTACGGCTATGACTCTGCATCCTTTCAGGCTTAACAGCTTCATAAACATAAGTCCGATGGGTCCTGCTCCGATGACTGCGACGGTGTCTCCCACCTTGGCCGGTATCCGGTCGCTTCCGTGGACCGCGCATGCCAGGGGCTCCAGCAGAGCCGCCTGTTCAAACGGCAGATGATCAGGGACACGGTAGAAATTGTATTTCAGGATGTGCGCCGGTACAGCTACATACTCAGAGTAAGCGCCGTTCAGGTACTGCAGATTTTCACAAAGGCTGTATCTCTTGTTTTTACAATGCTCACACTCAAAACACGGGGCGGTATTGGCTCCCACGATCCGGTCTCCTACCTTGAATTTTGTAACGTCCTTTCCTGCCTCCACTACCACTCCGGAAAACTCATGGCCGAATGTGGAAGGTACAGAAGTGATAATCGTCGGATGTCCTCTCCTGTATGTTTTCAGGTCTGTGCCGCAGGTCAGCGCCGCTTTTACCTGAACCAATACCTCATCATCTTTAATCTGAGGAATATCCGTCTCCTCAAACCTTACATCTCCCGGTGCATAAAACATCTGTGCTTTCATTTTCCCCTGCATGTTACCATCCTCCTAATTCTTATTTCTGTCCATAGTTTTGATCTGTGTCTTCTTTCAGAAATTTACACATCTGATCTTCCAGCGTATTGACATTTCCCATCTGATAAGACAGAAATGCCACCTTCGCGCTCTCTTCCAGTACAATCGCGTCGTTATATGCCTTGTCGATTGTCTCGTCAATACAGATTGCTCCGTGATTTCCCATCAGCACTGCTTTGTCGTCTCCGATTGCCTCTGAGGTCACTTCTGCCAGCTCATCGCTTCCAGGCGGTACAAAAGCGGCACAGCGGATATTTCCGCCTACCAGACCTGCCGCCTCCGAGGTGATGCAAGGCATTCCTCCGTCCACACAGGCCCATGCCGTACAGTAGGTAGAGTGGGTGTGGACCACACCGAACACATCCGGCCGTCTGCGGTACATGGCAGTGTGAAGCGGCATTTCGATGGATGGACGGCGTTCCCCTTCGATAATCTGGTTATCAACACTTACAACCACTATGTCAGAAGGATGAAGGGTCTCATAGGGCATTCCACTGGGGGTGATGCACACATACCCTGTCTCCGGATCCCTCAGGCTGAAATTTCCAAACGTAAGAGGAATCAGCTTTTCCTTCTGTATTTTTAACGCGATCTCGATAACCTTGGTTCTTTCTTGTTCTAATAACATATAGCCTCCTTATGTGAAAAGATTAAAAAATCATCTGGAAAAATTCTGCGATTTTATAAATAATGTACGGTACTAAATGGGCTCCTGTATCCAGGGAAGAAATCGCCTTTGCACCTGCCGGGAACGTAAAGTCTGTGGACTGTGCGATCAATGTGGCAGTTCCTGCTAAGTTGGTAGCAATGTATAAGATTGCAATCATCATCAATGTTCCTGTGATTAGTGAACGGAACAGGTTTCCTTTGGATGCAACGACCGGCCATATCATAAAGAACGGCAGTGTCGCAAGGTCTACCAGCGGCAGCACCCTGTTTCCCGGAAGGATGACTGCCAGCAAAAGAGTGACCGGAATCATGATCAGTGCGGCTGAGATTACCATAGGAGATCCTGTTGCAATGGCTGCATCCATTCCGATGTTGACTTCCTTTCCCGGAAACTTTTTTGCCAGGAATTTCTTAGCGTCTTCGCTTAAAGGCATAAGCCCTTCCATGAGAATCCTCACCATTCTCGGCAGAATGAACATAACCGCAGCCATATTGACTCCAAGGGTTATAATCTTATTTGGCTCGTATCCTGCCAGAGCTCCGAGACCTGCCCCAAGAATCAGGCCTAAAACCATCGGCTCTCCGATAATTCCAAATCTTTTCTGGATCGTCTCTCCATCAAAGTGGATCTTATTGATCCCCGGTATTTTGTCATAAACTTTATCCATTAAGATACAGATAGGCGCCCAGCTCACGGTCTCTGTATGTGGCAGGGAAACTCCCGGAAGACCGAAATATTCCTGTACCCTTGGTGCTGAGTAATCTGCCAGTTTCATAATGATGATAAAGGTGATGCCTGATGCTATAACTCCCGCGATCATGCTTCCTGTCAGAAACTGTACCAGTGCCCCGGTTAAAATGAAGTGCCAGTAGTTCCAAATATCAATGTTCAGTGTCTTTGTTGTGTTCGTAGCAAGCATAATAATATTTAAGACAAAACAGATAAGGAACACAAACGGTACAATTTGTGTGCCGAATGCAATGGACGCGCTGACCGGCCATCCTACGTCGATAACCGATAAATTCATGCCGAACCGCTGTGTCATTGCCTGCGCAGCGGGACTTACAAAGTCCCCCATCAGTCCAATGACGAGGTTAATTCCAATAAATCCGATGCCTATGGTCATGCCGGACCGGAATGCCTTGGAAAATTTCTGTCCCAGGATCAGTCCGAGAATGGTTATGATCAGCGGCATAACCACAGATGAGCCTAAATCTAAGATGTACTGTAAAACACTCATAGTTTTCCTCCCTTTCTTTTTCCTTTACTCCAATGATTTCAAATAGTCTGCGATTTCATCAGCTTTCTCTTCCGCTCCGAACCCGGTGATAAATTCCAGCGTCCGGTAGGTTTTATACTCTTTTAACTCGTTTACCGGAATTTCCGCGGTGTGGATGATCACATCCGGATTAAAAATCTCTGCTCTCCCGACGACTTCAAGTGCTTTGCATTCTGAGATCTCCACTGAGGGTATTCCCCTCTCTGCCAGCAGCCGTTTGCACGTCTCAGATGCCACCGTTGATGTTGCGATTCCCGTCCCGCATGCTGATAAAATTCTGTAAGTCCTCATAATGAATCCTCCTTATTTTTGATGATTTGAATAATTTCCTCCGGATTCCCGGCGTTTACAAGCATTTTCAAAACCTCTGCATCCTGAATTAAAAGAATGGCTCTCTGAAGCACTTCCAAATGCTGTTTTCCTGCGATTGCCAGCATCATGACAAACTTGACCGGGACTTTCACATTTTCTTTTGGATTGGTTCCCATCTGAAAAAAAGATACCGGCTCTTTCAGCACTCCAATGGCGATTCCGGTTGTTTCTACATAACACGGATCTGTGTGCGGTATTGCCACACCGATATCTCCTGCTAAGATTCCCGTGGGATAAACCTTTTCCCTTTCACTTAATGCACTCACATAGCTTTCTTTACAGCAGCCTTCTGAAACTAACACACCTCCTAACTGTTCAAATATCTCCTGTTCATTTTCTGCCATCAAATCTGTCTGTACCAATGTGTCTTTTAAGTTTTCCCAGATCATGATTTCCTCCGATCTCAAGTGTATTGGTCTGTATTTTTGTTAAGTTTATTATAGGCCTCAGAAGACACCCTATAAAGGACAAGAGAAGTCGTTGAAACGAGCACTAAATTGTACTAATCGTAATACATAAACCTGGCATAAGCTTGTTGACTGGCAAAAAAGAACAGAACCATAAAAAGGTTCTGCTCCTTATCTTATCTGCAGTATTCATCTTCCAGCCTCCGGATTGTCTCAAGCAGCTCCTCCGGAGACTGCTGAGCTTCAATTCGGCTTTTTGCCTCCTCCTGTGAAAACAGACGCACCAGATTATAGATTGCACAGTTAATGCTGTTAGCATTTAAGATGCTCAGGCCTATAATATAACTGACCGGATCATTTTCACTGTTCCCAAATACTACCGGTTTTTTCAGGCTCACCAGACTGGCCGCCTCTCTGACGGCCCCTTTTTCCTGTTCAGCGTGAGGGGCTGCGATACCGGAATAAATCACCACATAGGAACCGTTGACCTTAATATTTTCAACCATAGCTTCTATATACTCATAGGTGACTGCCCCGGATTCATAGAGAAGCCTGCCTGCTGCCCTGACTCCCTCCTCCCAGCTTTGGGCTTCCTGCTTCAGCGCAATCCTGTCTGCCGAGAGCATAGCTCCAAGGGAATTCCTCTCGGCCTTTTTTTGTTTTTTGAGAAATTTTCCTGTCTCTGCCGTCTGGCCTCCGGACCAGTTTTCTCTTAACTTAGTCGCCTTTCTCCGGATTCTGTAAATGTCCTCCTGTTCCAGCAGGGGACTGACCATGAGAATATTTTGTATCTCTCCATCGGGAAATGCCACTGTGGAAATCACCAGCTGATCGTTTATATTGCCCATATCTTTCAGTTCGTGTGAGGATCTCACATCCGTGATTTCAAGTACATCCTCCAGCTGTTTTAGTTTTGCCAGCATAAGCTGGACGGTTCCCCTTCCCATGGCACATACGAGAACTGCTGGTACTTTCCGTTCCCTCATCCGCTCCAGTTTGTCCCGCTCCAGCATAGAGGCAAAATACATGACAAGAAAGGAAACTTCGTCTCTGGGAACTTTCACTCCAAGATAATCCTCCAATGGTTTCAGGCATTCTTCCACCGTACAGAACACTTCGGGATATCCCTTTTCAATCTCTCCCCGAAACGGATTTTCAAGAACCTCCCCTGAAGACATCCGATAGACAGAAGATTTCATGTGATCCACCAGCAGATCGTAAAGTGCAAAATCCAGATAAAAATTAATCCGAAACCTGCTGATGATGCGGTAAATCACCTCCCCGATCAAAACAGGGATCACCAGCTGGTCCACATTATTCGTTCCGCTCTTCAGATAGCTTTTTCTTCTGAGGCAGAATACAAAATTTTCTGCTTCTGCTGCCGGTATATCCAGTGAAAATTCTTCTGCCAGACGGTCCAGTACAGCCCTGCTCAGCGGATATTTTGAGCTCAGGGATGCATTTTCCCAGTCCGGCTGCCGTTCCTGTTCTAATGTTTTTCCTTTTTTTACCCTTTCAGCCAGAATCAGCAGTTCATAGACTGCCACTGAAAAAGAGAAGTCGGAAAGAAAGCAGTCATGCCTCAATTCTTCTTCCCTTAAAACCTTCTGTATCGTTTCATACCGTCCCTGATATTGAATTTCTTTTAGGAGAAGATGTCCGAACACGTGGAACGCACCCATTGCGCCATATTTTTCTTCATCCAGATTCAGCTCAAGGAGCTTCAGCATACCGGAACGTATATCTCCCTCTGAAGCTTCCACTATATATCCTTTTTGTACCTGAGAGACAAGCTTCATATTATGTTTCAAAAACCAGTCTTTCAGGTCATTCAGATCACTGATCACTGTGTTTCTGCTCGTACTGATATACTCTGAAATCCAGGCTGCAGTCACATACTTCTCTTGATTCAAAAGAAGCATCGCAAGGATTGTCTTTCGTTCATTTTTGGACAGGTGATATGTATAAAAATCATTGTTCATAATAAACTTTTGAATCTGTTCCAAAAGCCCTTCTTCCCTGACCTCAAACCTTAAAATTCCCTCTCCGTTTATACTGACCGAAGGCAGTCCGCTTTCATTTAATTCGTCATTCAGCTCTCTGATCTTTTTGCGCACAATCCGCTCAGAAATCTGATATTTTTCAGAAATTTCCGCTAGCTGCAGTCTGCCCCCTGCCAAAAGTTGATTTAATATTTGATTGCTTCTTTTATCCAAATGGATTCCCTCTTTTCAATCTAAATATATAATAAGCCGCTATCTTATCATATATATTATAGGAAATCGAAGTCTATGCATATAGCACAAATACTGGAAGATTTGCCTGCTGCTGATTGTTCTATGCATAAACGCATCTGTGTACATCCCACGGAGCGTTTTTTATTGCTTAGGAAAGACTTTCACGCATTAGCGTGACAAGGTCTTTCCTAAGCAATAAAAAACCAATTCTAAAGCTGTGCTTTAAAATCGGTTTCTAAATTCAAATATTCTATTTTAAAATCCGTGCAGCCTGCGTTGAACTCTCTCCACAGACGTTACCTCCACAGTTAACTCAGCCCAGGCACCCTTACGGCACATGAAAGGTTCTACTTAGTGCTGCTTCGTTCCCGACCTGACACGGTTCATAGATTCTCATTGCGTAAGACCCAAACATCAACGCCACTTATGAAGGGCAGCTCCACAGGGAAAAGCCCGAAACAGGCCATCACCTCTGCTTTAGCGGATTGCAGATACAGGGCACCGCTGCCTCCCCGGCTGCACGGAAGCTTTTTGACGTATTAAGATTATATTATGTGTGCAGATTTGATTATACTAAATATTGTTCACATTCGTCAACTTTTATTTTATTTTCTATTTTATTTTTTACCTTTCAATACTATAATTGATAGAATAAAGGAAGGTGAGCCTATGAATTATCCAATGCATGACGGCACTGCAAAGCTGCTTACAACGGAAGAATATTTTCAAAATTATCCGGACCTGTGCTCTTATCAGCCATTTCTTGACACCGTCAGGAATCATGGCATCAACAGCTGTAAGGCCGATGTTTTTTCAGATTTTATTTCAGGAACGCTCTTAATCCCTGAAAAAAAGAATCCGTCAGAGAAGGAATTCTGCCTGTCTTATTATCTTTCCAAAGACCTTTTGGTACTAATTGAAGATAAAGAACATATAAATGATTTGGAGCTGATCATAAATGAGAGACACATAACCGACGCATCATCACTCCCCCAGTTTCTTGTCCTGCTCGTGGAAGCTCTCATCAAAGATGATATGCTCCTGCTCCAGAATTATGAAACCTGTCTCGCCGAGATTGAGGATGAAATTCTCACAGGAAAAGATATTAAAATAAATCACCGCCTGATCGGTGTGCGCAGAAAGCTTCTCCGCATGAATGCCTATTACCAGCAGCTCAGTAATTTTGGCAGTGAACTGGAAGAAAACTCATCCGGTTTCTTTTCCCAGACAGACGTGCGGCATTTTTCCGTGCTCACCAACCGTGCGGAACGTCTTCTCAATTACACTCAGTTTCTCCGGGAATATGCTCTGCAGATCCGTGAAATGTATCAGTCTCAAGTGGACATTAAGCAGAATGAAACTATGAAAATACTGACCGTAGTTACCACGATCTTTTTTCCTCTTTCCCTGATTACCGGATGGTACGGAATGAATTTCAGAAATATGCCGGAGCTTCATTACCCGTACAGCTATTTTATCCTGATCGGCATCTGTGTTTTGATCTTCACGGCAGAACTATGGTTCTTTAAAAAGAAAAAATGGATTTAAAATACCTATGAGTTTTTCTCCATTATCTCCAGTCGGCTCTGGAAAGGCCTCCTTCCGACAATAGAGAAAAACTATCACAGGTAGCACCTTTTGTCTCTAAACAGCCTGCTCCAGCAGATATTACGTCCATTTTGACCAGTTTGGAGGCCTTACATCTCTAAGACAGCAAGCCGGAAAACTGGTCAAAATGTCAACCCTTTTTTCTCAGCTCCCGGAAAAAATCGCTCATCATATGGCTGCATTCTTCTCTGAGGACTCCCGATTCAATCTCTGCCTGATGGTTGAATTCTTCCCTCTGAAGGATATTGAGAATGGAGCCTGCACATCCCGCTTTAGGGTTCATCGCCCCGATAACAACCTTGGGTATTCTCGCCTGGACTATAGCCCCCGCACACATCTGGCACGGCTCCAGAGTGATATACATCGTACATTCTTCAAGCCGCCAGTCCCCTGTCTTTTTACTGGCTTTCTCAATCGCCAGTAATTCCGCATGGGCCAGTGTTGTCTTTCTCTTATTTCTTTGATTGTAAGCCCTTGCTATGATTTTTCCGTCCAATACTATGACACAGCCGATGGGCACGTCCCCTATAGCTGCCGCTTTCTTTGCCTGTTTTATGGCTTCTTTCATAAATTTTTCATTTTCATTCATTCTGTCTTCCTCCGGTCATATTTTTTAGTCCCTCCTCATAGAATAAATCAAAAAGAGAGTATCACATTGGCTGAATATCAACGAATCGTTTCATATCTATACGAATACAGCAATGGCATGAAAGGCGAAAATGCAGGATTCGCCAAAATTGAGAAGCGTCAAAAACAGCTTCGCTTATACTTCCATGTCAAAACAAATGACGAGGCCTTAACGTACAAAATCTATTTTTACCGGTTCCGCCACGGAACCATGGAAGGCATTTTATTAGATTCCTTCCAGCGCAATGACACCATCATTGAGTTTAAGAATACTTACCCTCTGGTTGTAGATCTGGACCAGGTAGACGGATTTTTGATCTATCACTCCAACAGCCATTTCTTTGGATCAGAGTGGAATGACAAACCGATCACGATACGAAATTTCCTGCCGGCAGAAGACATGTCCAAAAATCCCGAGGCTGACCGGACAGAAAAAGTCAGGAAATCTGATGCTGTTCAGAGAGAAGTGACCAGGGAGTCTCAAGAAACTGGCCGGACAGAAGTCCCTGTTCCTGAAACCCAGGAACCGCCGGAACCTGCTCAGGGAGAAAGCCTTTCCGGCTCCGCACCGGCGGATACAGAACCGTCAGAACCTGCCCAGGAAGATAGTATGCCTGAGTCCCGCCCTGTACAGAATCCTTCTCCATCAGACAAAGAAGTACCAGAGGAAGATGAAGAAGAACCGCCGTCCGGCGCTCCTGATCCTCCTCCTATAGAGGATCCTTTTGACGAACTTCCGCAGGAAATTCCGATTCCTGCCGGGACCCCTGACACAAAATCCACGGTGCCGGAACCGGCGCCCGAACCGGCAGGTCTGCCTCCCCGTGTCTATGTAGAACCGGAAATTCCGGAGTCTGAACCTATGAGCGCAGAATCACTGACCGAAGAGGATACCTCCGAAGAAGAACCTCCAGAAGAAAAAGCTGCCGGACAGCATGAAGAACGTATTGCTGATCCTGATTCAAAGCTGGCAGAATATATTGAAGCCCTCCAACTGGAAAAGAAAGCCAAAGAACAGGGAGTGCCGAACACACCCAGTCTCTTTGACTGGAAGGAGTATCCCACCTTGCCCTTACCTCCTTCTTATATGCTGGATCCTAGCATCAAAATCAAAGTAGAGGATCTTCAAAATATTCCTCATGTGCCGGAAAACATGAAAACCAACGGGTTTCTGCTGCTGAACTACGGAAATTACGGACACCTGATGTTATGTCAGCACAGACAGACAAACAGAATCTATCTGGGAGTTCCGGGTGTTTTTGACAATGAAAAAAATTTCATTGCAAAACTTTTCGGATTCAGGGATTTCTTAACCGTGCCGGAATCCTGTCAAAAGACAGGAAACTTCGGCTACTGGATTCTGTCTCTCTAGCCCTCCAGCAGGTCACTGAGCCTTGCAAACTGTTCAAGGCTCAGTGCCTCACCACGAATCTTCGGCGATAGTCCCATTTTATCCAAAGCGTCTACTACCTGTTCTTTAGAAAAATGGAGTGTACTGCTATTATTAATCCCATTCTGAAGTGTTTTTCTTCTCTGGTTAAAAGAGGCCCTGATAATGGAAAACATCAGCTGTTCATTTTTTACCTTTACTGGCATATCCTTATATCTTGTCAGACAAATAACAGCTGATCCCACTTTCGGGCGGGGCATAAAACAGTTTGGCGGCACATTGGCCACAATATACGGTTCGGCGTAAAACTGGACAGCCAGTGACAGTGCACCGTAATCTTTTGTACCCGGTCCTGCCTGCATCCTCTGTGCCACTTCTTTCTGTACCATAACCGTAAGGCTGTCCATAGGGACATTCTTTTCAAACAGTCCCATGATAATTGGCGTTGTAATATAATAGGGCAGATTTGCCACGACTTTGATCGGTCTCCCCTGATTTTTCTTTTCTGCAATCTTTCCGATATCTACCTTCAGAATATCTTCATTCAGCACTTCCACATTGTCATATCCGGCCAGAGTTTCTTTAAGGATCGGTATCAGATTGTGATCGATCTCCACAGCCATGACTTCCCTGGCATGTTCTGAAAGATACTGGGTCATCGTGCCGATACCCGGTCCGATCTCCAGCACAAAATCGTCCTTTGTTATATTTGCTGCGTCTATAATCTTCTCAAGCACATGACTGTCAATCAGGAAATTCTGTCCGAACTTCTTCTGAAAATCAAAGTTATACTTTTGAATGATTTCTATTGTTTTTTTAGGGCTGCTTAACTTCTCCATCTAAACCTCTTTCATCCGGTACATGTTCCTGGCATTTTGTTCTGTGACCTCAATAACTTCCTTTGTGCTGATCCCTTTGAGTGCGGCAATCTGTTCTGCCACATACGGCAGATTTAAAGAAGAATTTCTCTTTCCCCGGTTTGGTTCCGGAGAAAGATAAGGGCTGTCCGTCTCCAGCAAAATTCTGTCCAGCGGTGCATAGGAGACAACCTCTTTTAATGTCCTGCTGTTTTTAAATGTGACAACTCCTCCGATTCCAAGATAAAATCCCATATCTAAAAACTTCCTCGCCATTTCTTTTGGGTAAGAAAAGCAGTGAACCACTCCCCCAATCTCCTCGGCGCGGGCTGCCCGCATCATATCTTCTGTATCTTTCGCGGCATCCCGGCTGTGGATCACCATCGGAAGCTTTGTCTCCCTGGCGAGCTCCATCTGTGCTTCAAACCATTTTTTCTGTATAGGACGTTCGGGTTCATCCCAGTAATAATCCAGTCCAATCTCTCCAATAGCCAGAATCTTGGGATTTGATGCATATTTTTTAAGCTCAGCCAGATCCTCTGTTTTCATTTCACCGGTATCTGACGGATGAACCCCCACCGCGCCATAAAGAAACGGATACTTATCTGCAGCTTTTACCGTCCACCGTGACGTTTCCATATTGGAACCAATGTTTACAATGGTCCCAATCCCATTCTTCTCCATGGAATCCAGCAGTTCTTCCCGGTCTTTGTCAAACTGCTCATCGTCATAATGAGCATGGGTTTCAAAAATCATGTTCCTTCCTCCAAAAATTGTTTTCACTCTGATACAATTTCTCATTCATATGGTATAATAAGAATAATTCTTATTTCATTGCAAGGCTGTATCTATTACACAAGACAATATTTTTTATTATAACACGAATCGGAGGTTTTTTATGAGTATTTTTAAATGCAGTATCTGCGGCTACGTCTACGACGAGAAAAGTGAATCCGTCCCCTTTTCCCAGCTGGAAGCTGACTATACATGTCCGGTCTGCAAGGCATCAAAAGTTAAATTTGAACCCGCAGAAGGCAAAAGAACTCCTTCTCCCATAAAAGATAACCCCCTGGCTTACCCCGATGCTTTTGCAAAATCTGATTCAAAAGAATTTCCGCAGATGGATGCCATACATCAGATGGCTCTTACGGGTTCGTCAGTCGTTGATGCCATGGGCACCTTAAAGCCCTTGATATCCTGGGATGATATTTTAATCATGGGCGCTCAGCTGAACCCGGCACCACTAAATGCGGGCGATCCTGTGGACACCAAAACAGTGATCGGTAAAAAAGCCAAAAAGCCAATGGAAATATATCACCCCATCTATGTATCCCATATGTCTTTCGGTGCCTTATCCAAAGAGTTAAAAACCGCACTTGCAAAAGGCAGCGCCATGTCCAAGACCGCCATGTGCAGCGGCGAAGGAGGAATCCTTCCTGAAGAACGGCAGGCAGCTTACAAGTACATATTTGAATATGTTCCGAACCTGTACAGTGTCACAGAAGAAAATCTCCGCAGCGCAGATGCCATAGAAATTAAAATCGGACAGGGGACCAAGCCCGGCATGGGCGGACACCTGCCCGGAGACAAAGTTACCCCGGAGATTGCAAAGATCAGAAATAAGCCTTTAGGTGAGGATGTCATCAGCCCCTCCAAGTTTCCGAATCTTAATTCCAAAGAGGATTTAAAGACAATGGTAGACTGGCTGAAAGATACCTCCGGCGGGAGACCGGTAGGCGTAAAGATCGCAGCCGGACATATCGAACAGGACCTTGAATGGATTGCATATGCCGATGCCGACTTTGTCACCATAGACGGGCGGGGCGGGGCCACAGGTGCCAGTCCACGGACATTAAAGGACAACACTTCCATCCCTACGATCTTTGCACTGTCCAGAGCCAGAAAATATCTGGACCGGCATCATCTTTCCATGGATCTGGTCATCACCGGAGGACTCAGGCTTCCGGGGGATTTTGCGAAAGCACTGGCCATGGGTGCAGATGCCGTGGCGATCGCTTCGGCTGCTCTTGTAGCTGCTGCCTGCCAGCAGTATCGTATCTGCAACACAGGACAGTGTCCGGTCGGCGTTGCCACCCAGGATGAAGAATTGAGAAAACGGCTTCATATCGATCATTCGGCCAAACGGCTCTGCAACTACCTGAATGTGTGCAGGTCTGAGCTGGAAATGTTCGGACGCATTACCGGCCACGCAAATATCCATGATCTTAGTGTTTCAGATCTCAGGACAACCAACAGGGAAATATCAGAGTATACGGACATTGAACATGTGTGACATTTTCTACATGATTTCCGTTCGGCTCTTAGAATGCCTCACTCCAATCATGTAGAAAATGGATATACTATCTGCCGGAAAAAACTCAGCAATTTTTTTAAGTCTTTTAAGGGACAAAAACGGGACTGCCGCCAGCTAAATATTTTTTTTAGCTGGTGTGACCGTCCCATTTTATTCAAAAGGATTCTTATTTAGAATTGTATGTCCACCTGACACATCTTCATTGCACTCAGGGCATTGTCATGGCTTTCTTTTGTCACTCCTGCGCAAAGGTCCGCGTGGACGATCAGTTTTGCTTCCGGAAGGGCCGCCTTTACCATAAGTGCATTGGATATCACGCAGATATCAGTGCACAGGCCTATGAATTCAATCTCGGCGTCCTTACCCTCATATTTCTGCTTCAGCAGTTCGCACAGTTCAATGGAGCCAAATGTATCTTTCCGGCAGAAGTCCATCACTTCCGCTTCTGTCTCAGAGATGGCATCCATGATATCAGGATGCAGTGCCCATCCCTCTTCACCCAGGATACAGTGGGGAACAGGCAGATTTTTACCTTCCTGTGTACTGAGATAATCTTTAGAGTGAGTATCTAATGTTCCGTAGATACTGCCTTTAAACTCTCTTATCTTCTCTGCCGCTGCCTCAACAATCTCCCTTGCTTCTTTAGTCCCCAGGGCACCGTCTATGAAGTCATTCTGCATGTCGACAACCACTAAAATATGTTCCATACAGCCCCCTATCCGATTCTTGCAGCCACAAGCTGATTGACAAGTTTGCCGTCGGCTTTTCCTTTCACCCTTGGCATTAGGCTTTTCATGATCTTACCTTTGTCTTTTGCTGTTGGAGTTTCAATGCCAAGTTCCGCGAGCACCGCATCAATCTCTGAATTAATCTGCTCCTCACTCATTTCCTCAGGAGCGAATTCTTTGATGACCGCCAGGCGTATATTACATTCCTCAATGATATCTGTGCGCTCTGCCGGACAGGATTCCAGGGTTTCTTTTGTCTGCTTCATCTCTTTTGCAATAATTGTATTTTCTTCGGCCTCCGTGAGGTCTTCTCTTTTATCGATCTGTGCATTTTTTAATGCGCTTAACAGCATAGACAAAGCTTCTTTTCTTGCTTTATCCTTATTTTTCATGGCTGCTACCATTTCTTTTCTGATTTCTTCAATCTTGCTCATAATGTCCTCCTGATTTTTTGTTTTAATTCTATCATATAATCCAGGAGAAATCACTTCCTTCTGCTGTTTCTTCCTCTGTACAGATAAGCCAGCAGTCTCCGTACCTTCGCATTTCCTTGTATGGTTTTTCAATCCGCGGAAATTCTTTGCTTAAAAATGCGTGAACATAAAGCGGTTCCTTTTCTTTCTTTTCAACAACCGTATCTGCCGTGATATAAACGGTTCCCGTGTCCAGTTTATTGCCCTTACGCCCCATCACTTTCATCTGTTCATATACATCGATGCCCTCTGTCATAAACAAAAACAGTTTGATCGGATGGACCCAGATACAGGTGTCGGATTCCACGACCATGTCACAGGGAATATTCCTTCCCTGTATATAATCCCTCAGTCTGTGCAGATCTTTGATCTCTTCTTTAGTTTCTCCTTTAATGATTCCCATTCCTCCGAGCTCCGTCATGTCCGCAATAGTTTTCTCTTCCATGATCATCACAGATTTTCCCTGTTCTTTTTGGAAATGAGCCTCCACTGCGTTCTGAAGGGATGCCTCCAGATATAATATATCAACTTGCTTATCTGTTTTCAAAATCGGATAATACGGAAACTCTATTTTTTCCTGCCATAAGGAATGCATCAAACCACCTCTTTTTTCATAGCATATGTATTTTTGCTTATTCTATACAAAAAAATGGAAGCACTGTCCGCTTCCATTTTTAAGTCATCTCAACTATTATGTTTTGTTTAAAACTCACATTTTCCCGCAGTCCTCGGAAACGGTATCACATCCCGGATATTTGCCATTCCCGTCACGTACATCACCATTCTCTCAAATCCAAGCCCAAATCCTGAATGTCTGGTGGAACCGTACTTTCTCAAATCCAGATAAAAATCATAGTCAGACAGATTCATTTCCAGCTCGCCCATCCGCATTTGAAGTTTCTCCAGATCATCCTCTCTCTGGCTTCCCCCGATGATCTCCCCGATTCCCGGCACCAAAAGATCCACTGCCGCCACCGTCTTTCCATCCGGATTCTGTTTCATATAAAATGCCTTAATCTCCTTCGGATAGTCCGTCACAAATACAGGCTTCTTAAATACTTTTTCCGTCAGATACCGCTCATGCTCTGTCTGTAAATCAGTTCCCCAGGATACCGGATATTGAAACTTATTATTGTGCTCTTTCAAAATATCTATGGCCTCTGTGTAGGTAATCCTTGCAAATTCTGACTCCGCCACATGGTGCAGGCGGTCCAGCAGACCTTTGTCTACAAATTCATTAAAAAATCCCATTTCTTCCGGAGCCTGCTCCAAAACATATTGAATGATATATTTGATCATATGTTCCGCAAGCAACATATTATCTTCCAGGTCTGCAAAAGCCATCTCCGGTTCGATCATCCAAAATTCTGCCGCATGCCTGGTAGTGTTGCTTTCCTCCGCCCGAAATGTCGGTCCAAACGTATAGATATTTCGGAAAGCCTGGGCAAAGGCTTCTCCATTCAGCTGTCCGCTGACTGTGAGGCTGGTTTCTCTCTCAAAAAAATCTTCTCTGTAATCCAGCTTTTTACCCTGGGAAAGTTCCTCCAGGTCAAGCGTTGTCACCTGAAACATTTCCCCTGCGCCCTCACAGTCCTGTCCTGAAATGATCGGTGTGTGCACATAGACAAAATCTCTCTCCATAAAAAACTTATGGATAGCATAGGCAATCAGCGAACGGACTCTGTACACCGCCTGAAATGTGTTGGCCCTCGGCCTTAAATGGGCGATCGTTCTCAGATATTCAAACGAATGCCGTTTCTTCTGAAGCGGATAATCAGACGGAGATTCACCCTCCACTTCTACGGACTCTGCCTGTATCTCAAACGGCTGTCTGGCATCCGGTGTCTCTGTGAGAATTCCTTTCACAATCACCGCGGTCCCGACAGACAGCTTTTTCACCTCAGTAAAGTTTGAAAGTTCTTTGCCGTATACGATCTGGATTGGTTCAAAAAAAGTTCCGTCGTTGATCACAAGAAACCCAAAGTCCCTGGAGTCCCGGTTGCTCCTGACCCATCCGCACAGACTCAGTTCTTTCTGGCTATACTCTTTATACTGTTTATAAATCTGTTTCCCTGTTAATATCTGCACTTCTCTGCTTCTCCTCTTAAAATTTAAATAAATTCAATCCGATCCCGCCGCTGTATTCCCGGTCCACGGTTCCTTCGATCTCTGTAAGCACCAATTCCCCGGTAGCGCTGATATAGGCTTCTGTGAGATGTCCTCCGCGGACTTCTCCCGCTTCATTGGCGACACTGATATGGAAGTGTAGATAGGTTTCCCCATTCATGCGGGAAACATTACCGCCAAGTGAAACAATCTCCATATCTTCCTCGTAAGTTCTGCTTACATACTTCTTTTCTCCTGTCTTAAATAAACCTGCGGTTACTTTATTTACAGCCCCGATACCTGACAGAGAGCCCAGCTTTATATTTTCTTTTACACATAAATCTTTGATGGATGATACAATCTCTTCCCCTTTTTCCAGCCTTATGACATATTGCTTTCCAAACTTACGGTATTCCATAAGAATCCCTCCTCATATTCATGGTTACAGCGAGTAGTGTCTTTCATTATTATAGAACCAGAGCAGGGATCTTTCAAGTCATGGTATCTCCCAAAACTTTTTCTCAGAGAAACCTGGAATGCAGCTTTAGTATCTGCCTTGCTAATGGAGCCGTAACGATAAGAGAGCTGATGATTTTCCTGCGCACGGCAATATAGATTGCTTCCGCTTTTTCTGTCTCATATGCAGCTCCTATCACTTCCGGAATCTGCTGGAGATCTTCAAGGCTGAGCGTCATATTTTGACGGTTCCACGGACAGTCCAGCAGCCGTCCCTGAAGATCATAGAAGTTATAAATAAGATCTCCTTTCACTTTATCTTTCATTTCGGTTTCCATACACTGCTCTTTTTTGAGATAGAGGTTTGTCATTTCAAAATATCTACTGCCTGTTCCAATTCCGACAAACGCAATGTCTGACTGTTTTGCTTTCTGAAGCACTTCTTCTATGAACCGCTGGCTCATAAAAATATCTTTTGCCTCCTTTGAATCGACAACAATAGGAGCATGCAGCTGAAGACCTGAGGCACCGCAGTGGCCTGCAAAGTACTCACATACCGTGTTGGCCTGAATATCCCATAACTCCTTATCAACACCGCCGCACAGCGGAACAAAGGTCACATGTTCCAAAGGAATCGAGGATGTGAACTTCATTGCCGTTTCCCTTGCCATCCGTCCTCCGGAAACTGCCGCATATTTCACATTGGGCAGCCTTCGTGCAAGATACTTTCCGGCCTGAAGTGCTGTACATTCTTCCTCTGTCTGGCCTTCCATAGGCTCTGCACAGATGATTTCCTTTAGGCCAAAGATTCTCTTCATACGTTCTTCTAATTCTTTGTGGGCATGGATCTTATCATCATGAATTACAACTTCCACAACCCCGCTCTTCCTTGCCTTTACCAGCACCTTCGATACGAGAGAACGGCTCACGTGAAGTTTCCTGGCAATCTGCTGCTGTGTCAGCTGTTTCTCATAATACAGATGCGCAACATCAACTAAAAACTTCATTTCCTCTGTGCTTCCCATAAACAGTTCCTTTCCCTGAGACTACACATATTCAATATTAAAAGTTTTATTGGATATCTGCAGGCACTTCAAGTCTTCATATTCCGTTGCTCCGTGGGCCGTCACATACCCTTCCGGATACCAGATAAAGGTTCCCGGCCCATAAAGCTCATCTCCGGTCTGTAACTGACCCTCCAGAACAAAAAATCCATGACCCGCCGTGTGTCTGTGATTGATCGTGGTAAATCCCGCCGGATAATTCATATAATTGATCTGCATGCCTGTCTCATCATCCAATAGTAAAGCCTTTTTTCCAAATAGTTTCCCTGTGGTCGTCGTCGGCCGGTAAAACCACGGCATTCGGTTTACATCCATCACTTTTTTCTCAAGGGAGTTTTGCCTCTGTTCTTCCTCCTCAAGATATTCAATGGAAAATGCTTTGTTGGAGATCAGCAGACACTTCAGGTCCTCATATTCTGTCGCTCCATGTGTGGCTGCGATTCCCTCCGGATACCAGACAAACGTTCCTGGTCCGTAAAGCTCACCGTCCGTCTCCAGCTGTCCCTCCAGCACATAGATTCCATGAGAAGCCGGATGTCTGTGAAGCACCGTTGTAAATCCCTTCGGATAATGCATATAATCAATTACCATATCTGTCTCTTCATCCAGATGCAGACTCTTTTTCCCGAATATCTTTCCTGTTCTGCTGTTTGCCCGGTAAAACCATGGCATTCTCCCCAAATCTTTCACTGTTGTTTTCAGTTCCATAACAAACTCCTTTCCAACGAGTTTTTCTGCTTCTGTCTTTAAGGTAACTTGATTTTACCGTTTCGTCAATTATGTTTTTTTCCTTGTGTCATTTGACACACCTGTAAGTATTTTATTTCTATTTAACCATAGCAAAAAGGGCACAGCCATAAAAATAGCCCTGCCCTTTTTTCATAAGATTGTTTTTATTCTTTGATCATCGTAAAGTCATCCCAAGGAATATTGACCTCAGCACCTTCATTGATGATAGAATCAACATGCATCAGAAGCGGGAACTCATCCAGGGAAACGACTCCCCTCTCTGCAAGTTTCCTTACGGCACGTGCAGTTCTGGTTGCAATCACAATGGACTCCAGAGTCACGCCCTGTAATTCTTCCATAGCCTCATCGAAGCTTAACCCGCGTCCGAGAAGGGTTCCGATCTTCCTTGTTCTTCCGCCGAAGACCGTCACATACAGATCTCCTGCCCCGTGAATAATATTCTCCGGGCCTCCGCCGATCAGTTCCAAAAGTCTTGTCATTTCTTTTACGCTCTGTCCAAACAATGCTGCCTGGGAATTGTAGTGCTGGATACCGATCTTTCCTTCCATTTTTTCAGAAAGACCCACAGCCAGGGTTACACCGAGTGCATATGCATTCTTCATGGCTACGGCGCACTCCACACCTACGACGTCTTTAGAAAGAGTGATGTGATAGTAGTCTGTTGCCAAAAGCTCTTTGAACATTTTGAGAGTTTCCATGTTCTTTCCGCAGAAAGCCACATGGCTGTGATCGTGGTCTGCCAATTCATAGCTGGTACACGGACCGCCGATGGCATTGATATCAAGATGCTTTCCTTCCGGCTGGCGTTCCTCAAAGATCACCGGATATGGAACCAGAGTTCCGTCATCCAGATCTACCATGCCTTTCGTCACAGAGAGGAGCGGTACACTTTCAGGGATTACCGGAAGAATCTCATCACAAAACCAGTCTAATCCAAAGCTGCTGACACCGCAGAGCGCTGCGTCTGCTCCGTCCAGAGCCTCTTCTAATTCTTCAATCTGATAATATTTGATCCCGTCGTGCAGGGTCCTTTTTAATGTGATATGAAAATTATCCTTCTTTAATCCGTCGATAATGTCCCGATCCAGCGGGGAACCAACCAAGCGGACCTCGTGTCCGTTTTCCATCGCCGGAAATGTAATTGCTGATGCCATCTGTCCTGCACAAATAAATGTAATAACGCTCATGTTTTCCTCCTATAATGCTTATGCTGTTACTTTCTTTGTTGCCACAATATCTACTCCCAGTCCAAGAACGTCTTTGATAACCACATCGCCCACATTCACCGGGGCCTTAGCTGTCACTTTGGTCAGCTCATCCATGATATCATAAATCTTCCCTTTCGGAATATCCCCGTTTGTTTTCACAGGGACTCTTCTCGCTGTCTCTGCCTCAACCCTCACGGTAGACGTGATGACTCTGGTAGGATTGACTAATTCCTTTTCCCCGTATACGGCGCCTCTCGGACAGCCGTTTCCGGTTACTTTATATCCGTTTTCTTCATCGACTTTTAAATGACATCCTTTCGGACAAACAATACAAATTAAATCTGTCATGTTAAGCACCTACCTTTTCTACAGACACAGTGATCTCACCGTTCTTCACCTTATCTAAAAACGCTTTTGGTATCACGATTTTTTCCATCTCACCCGGAGCCATATGTTCCCTTTTAAAGGAAGCCAGTTCCTCACCTGCTGAAGTGACCTTAATTGCCACATCTTTGTATACGTTTCTCACCCGGAACATGACTTCTACCATTTTATCAACATTTGCAGGACGAATCTTCTGAGGAACTGTATATCCTACACAGTCTCCGTTTTTCAGTTCAATATATGTCTGGTCTTCGGTCTCGCCGTTTTTCACATATTCTGCGGCACTTCTTCCCGCCTTCTGACTCTCGGCTGTAACAAAGTCTACCAGGTCATGAACATGCACAACGTTGCCGCTTGCAAAAATACCTTCTGCAGATGTCTCCATGTTTTCAAATACGACCGGTCCGTTTGTTCTCGGGTCCATAGTGATTCCTGCTGCCCTTGTCAGTTCATTTTCAGGAATCAGTCCCACGGATAAAAGTACGGTGTCTACATCAAATATGATTTCGGTTCCAGGGATCGGCTGGTTTTTCTCATCCACCTTCTGTACGGTAACCTGCTCCACTCTCTTATCCCCTTTGATATCCGTAATCGTGTGGGATAAATACAGAGGAATATCGTAATCTTCCAGACACTGCACGATGTTTCTTGTAAGTCCGTTGGAATATGGACAGAGTTCTACGCAGCCCACAACCTTTGCACCCTCTAAGCTCATACGCCTTGCCATGATCAGACCGATATCTCCGGACCCTAAAATAAGGACTTTTTTCCCTACCATGTAGCCCTCAATGTTAACATATCTCTGAGCTGCACCCGCAGTAAAGACTCCGGCCGGACGGTCCCCCGGAATTGCAATGGCTCCCCTGGTCCTCTCCCGGCAGCCCATGTTTAAGATGAGAGCCTTTCCTTCCAGGACCATATAGCCGTTTTTCTTATTCATTGCATGAACGCATTTTTTCTCTTCATCCACATCCAAGACCATAGTATCCAGCATCACTTCTATATTTGTCTCGGCTAACATTTCGATGAATTTATTTGCATACTCTGGTCCGGTCAGTTCTTCTTTGAAGTAATGAAGTCCGAATCCGTTGTGAATACACTGATTTAAAATTCCGCCCAGTTCCTGGTCACGTTCTACCACTAAGATTTTATCGGCACCATTTTTACTCGCTTCCACTGCTGCCGCAAGGCCTGCCGGTCCTCCTCCGACTACGATCACATCATACTTCATTATTCGGCACCTCCTGTTTTTGTTTCTCCTGTGATAATGTTCATTCCCACACGGTCCTGAGGAACATCTTCCAGCGGAATGTTTAATTCTCTTGAGATGATCTCCTGAACTCTCGGTCCGCAGAAACCACCCTGGCATCTTCCCATACCTGCGTTGCATCTTCTCTTGACTGCATCAATGGATGTGGCAGGGATCGGGCGGTGGATCGCGTCCACAATCTCTCCTTCCGTCACTGTTTCACAGCGGCAGATAATTTTTCCGTACAATGGATTTTCTTTAATCAGTGCGGCTCTCTCTTCATCACTCAGCTTCTTAAAACGATTTACTTTTCTCTCGTCCTTGATTTCTTCCTTTGCTTTCAGACAAAGTCCTGACTCTTCCATCATCTTTAACAGGTCAACTGCGATTGCCGGTGCAGAAGAAAGTCCCGGAGAGGCCATTCCTGAAATATTAAAAAAGCCTTTGTTTTCTTCATCTTCAAATATGAAGAAGTCATCCTCTTTTGTTCTTGCACGGACTCCCGCGAAATTCCTGATGGATTCTCTGAAGTTAATTCCAGGCACGGATTTTAAGGCAGTATTTCTTACAAAGCTTAATCCGTCTGTCGAAGTTGAAACATCGTCTCCGTCCGTAGGCTGTGAATTCGGCCCCACAATCAGGTTTCCGTGTACGGTAGGTGATACGAGGACACCTTTTCCGTCTTTGTTCGGGCACTGGAAGATTACATGGTTTACAAGTTCTCCCTGGCTTTTATCCAATAAGTAATACTCACCTTTATTAGGCTTGATCGTAAAGGATTTTTTATTCGTATATTCGTTTACTTTGTCTGCGTTGACTCCTGCCGCATTGCAGATATATTTTGCCTCAACGGTTCCGTTGTTCGTTTTTATTTCATAAGAATCATTGTTCTTTTTAATATCTGTAACCTCGGTGTTCAGCTTAAATTCAACACCGTTTAAGGCAGCCATCTCTCCGAGAGCGATTGCCAGCTCCCACGGGCTGATGATTCCTACATTTGGGGAAAATAAAGCTTTGACAGCTTTCTCAGAAATATTTGGTTCTTCTTTTCTTAAGGTTTCCTGATCCCAGATCTCCATATCCGGAACACCGTTTTTCTCTCCACGCTGTTTTAACTCTTCTAAGGTTTTTTCTTCTTTTTCTTCAAAAGCAACAATCAGGGCTCCGATCTGTTTAAATGGAACATCCAGCTTTTCGCACAGCTCTTTTATGTACTGATTTCCTCTGATATTGTATTTTGCCATCAGAGATCCCGGTATCGGGTCATATCCTCCATGGATGATGGCACTGTTTGCTTTCGTTGTGCCGACAGCCACATCATTTTCTTTTTCAATGACCACTGCATTTACATTGTACTTTCCTAATTCATATGCGATGGAACATCCTGTAATCCCCGCACCTATAATCGCTACATCATACACTGTTCTTATCCTCCTTCGACTGAGTCCCTGTTTGTCTTACTGCCCTTATCTAATCATAATAATCTGGCCCTGTCAAACGTGCGAAACCGCCGTTTTATGCGGCTTTCGCCCACTTTTGATTAATCATAGATCATTGATTAACAGGCCTTTTCCTCTTTTATTTTTTTCAGATCAAACACTTTCCCCTGTTTTCCTTGTGTTTGTTATTAATCATTAGTATAATATTAATAATCAATAAAAAGTTTCAATTAGTAATTTTTATTAATCAAAATAAATCGAAGATATTTCCACTTGACAGGAGGGGTATTATGGGAAAGAGAAATAAAGTCACAACGAGGGATATTGCTGAGTACACAGGGCTCTCCCAGTCCAGTGTTTCTATGATCTTAAGCAGCAAGCCCCATGTCTCCTTTTCAAAAGAGACGATAGATAAAGTAAAAGCCGCAGCAAAAGAACTGGGCTATAAGAAACCAGAGAAAAATACGTTAAAAAAAGCATCCGCACTTTCCAAAACGATCATCGTCATCTGCCCTATTCTGTCTAATGGCTATTACTCCATGCTGATCCATTCCATCACAGAGCGGGCCAGAGAATATGGCTATACCGTATTTTCCGTATCCACGATCCGGGATGTGTCTCAGGAGGAGTATTACATAAAAATGCTTTCAAACTTTGATTTAAGCGGTATCATTTTTCTGTACCCTCCGTCTTCTAAGATATCAGAGATCAATGCACTGTCCAAGTCAGTGCCTATGGTTTCCATCGGTGACAAACCTGAAGGCTCCCGTTTTGATTCGGTTGAATTGGACAGCAAAAAACCCGGTTTCATACTTGGTGAATATCTGATCTCACTCGGGCACACCCATGTTTCTTTTGTCTCAGCACCGATCAAACAAAAAGAAATCGGAAGGCTTCACAGGCTGGAAGGGTTAAAAAACAGTTTTAAGGCATACAATTTTGATTTAAATAATATAGAGGTTCTTTCATCCAAATTTTCTACTTATTCCAGATATACACCGGATAATTCCGAATACTTAAATGGCTATAACCTTGTCTCAAAGGCCCTGGAGAATCACACGAAATCCACTGCTTTTGTTGGAAACAACGATATGACCGCGTTCGGGATCATGTCTGCCATCACAGATCACGGCTATAAAATACCGGGAGACTATTCGGTCTGTGGATTTGATAATATACCTCTTTCGGGCATGCCCCAGATCTCTCTTACGACCATTGAACATGCGGCCGCATTTAAGGGGAAAGAAGCCGTAGATATTATTTATAAAAAAAATGCACAGAAAGACGGGATTTCAAAACACCATTATATTATGAGGCTGGAATATGAACCGGAACTGATTGTCCGAAATTCCACCGGAAAGGCAAAAAAATAAGGAATGATTTTTACGATTGCCACTACTATTACTTAATAAAAGAAGACAAGAAAGATGAATTGCTGTATTGTTAATAGTATAACTCGTCTTGTAGACAATACACTTCTTTTAGATTTAGGAGAAGATATTGGTAAAGCACAGATAGAAGCATGTGAAATCTCTGAAGTTTTAGATGCTATGAAAGAAATTTCTGACAATGGAAATCCTTTATTATAGCTATAATTTCACGTTTTAACTTCACACAAATTATTAGGGATGCGTTTTTACTTGTTTGAAAACCATCCCTTTTTTTGTTTTGAAACAAAATTATGTCACAACCTCCGATGAAAAAGATAGCATTAGTCTGTATTTACATCCATACAAATCATAAGCTATGATAAATACAGTTAAACGTTTACAGCAAACAGCAGCCGCCCGGGAACTGGCTGCTGCCCAACAAAGGAGAGGTGAGCATGGCCGGCAAACTTCTTGATGATGAATTCTTAAACAACATAGCATGGGGACTTCCAAGTACAGCAAAGAAAGATGCAATCTGCATTGCAGGCAGACTTCTTGTATCCAACGGATATGTGAATCCCGGATATGAAGACAGCATGATCGAACGAGAGCTTGAACACAATACATATTTAGGGTTCGGCGTTGCCATACCTCATGGGAATGAAAATTCTCTGAATCAGGTATTAAAATCCGGAATCTGCATTGCACACTTTCCTGACACCATAGATTACAACGGTGAAACTGTAACCTATGTGATAGGAATTGCATGTAAGGAAGAAGACACTATACAGGAACTGATGCAGATTACTGATATCCTCTGCAAACCGGAGGAATGTGAAAAACTATTATCTGCCGCATCAAAAGAAGAATTTATCAGGATTATCAATGAGAATTATCTAAAAGAAGGAGAGTTATAGTATGGAACATGAAAAAACAACATTCTCCCAGAAGCTTCAGAAGTTCGGAGCATTTCTGGCCGGAATGGTTATCCCAAATATCGGCGCGTTCATCGGATTCGGTTTGATCACCGCATTCTTCCTTGAAACAGGCTGGACACCAAATGCAAAGCTTGCAAACCTGATCAGCCCGATTCTTAATTCACTGCTTCCTATCCTGATCGGTCACACCGGAGGTAAAATGGTCGGAGGAGACCGCGGAGGCGTCATTGGTGCCTTAGTAACGGTCGGTGCCATCGTCGCAGTACCGGGAACTCCGATGTTCCTCGCAGCCATGATCTTAGGCCCTGCATCCGGATGGTGCATTAAGAAGTTCGATGCAGCGGTAGACGGAAAGATCCCCGGCGGATTTGAAATGATCGTCAACAATTTTTCTTTAGGTATCATCGGCGGTATTCTCTGCTGTGTAGCTTACCTTGTCTTCGGTCCTGTCATGGATACCGTGACCCAGGTACTCACAAACGGAGTAAACTGGATTGTATCCCACAATGTACTTCCCCTTTCTGCAATTTTTGTAGAACCTGCAAAAGTACTATTCTTAAATAACGCTTTAGACCACGGTATTTTTGGACCAATCGGTTACGAGCAGGTTAAAACTTTAGGACATTCAGCATTGTTTTTATTAGTTCCTAACCCAGGTACCGGCCTCGGACTCCTGCTTGCTTACTGGTTCTTCGGAAAAGGCGAGATGAAAGAAGCCGCTCCCGGAATGATTCTTATTCATTTCTTTGGCGGTATCCATGAAGTTTATTTCCCATATGTATTAGCCAATCCTCTCACAATCATCGGTATGATCGCGGGTGGTATCGCAGGTACCGGTACATTTACGCTTCTGAATGTGGGAACCGTTGCAACACCTTCTCCGGGCAGTATTTTCTCAGTCCTGGCACTGTCGCCCAAGAGTTCTATGATCGGTGTCATTGCAGGTGTGGCAATCTCCTGTGCCGTGTCTTTTGTGATCAACGCCTTCTTTGTAAAACGAATGGTGGCAAAAGGAAAGGGAGAAGCTTCTTTAGGTCCTTCTGTCATTCCAAAAGAAGCTATGGGCTCCAGTGCTTCCAGTACATCTGATGCCGTGACAAATGATGCTTCTCTCGGTGTTGCAGGCTTAGATCTTACAAATGTAAAGAAGATTGTCGTTGCCTGTGATGCGGGTATGGGATCCAGTGCAATGTCTGCTGCTGCATTAAAGAAAAAAGTAAAAGCGGCTGACCTCCCGGTTGAAGTCATCAACACCGCGATCTCCAAGATTCCGGCTGACACAGACTTGGTCATCACTCACAAAGAGCTGACAGGTACTGCAAAAGCAGCTCAGCCTAACAAGCAGCATTTATCGATTACAAACTATCTTCAGGCTCCGGAATATGACGAACTCGTAGAACGTTTAAAGAACCGTTAAGCTGAGTACTCTTGGTACAATCCAAATAATAAGCATAGCAAATGGAGCGGGCGTTTCCTTCCGGGGAAATGCCCTGTTCCGGTATTTTGGGAGGGAATTCAAATGAAAGCAGTTATGTATGGGGCAGGCAATATCGGACGGGGCTTTATCGGTGCCCTGCTTTCACAGACCGGCTATGAAGTCGTATTTGTGGATGTAAATGATGACGTTGTAAATACCATTAACAGAGATAAAACTTATCCCCAGGAAATTGTAGGTGAAAACGGAAAAACTGTCTGGATAGAAAACATACGGGCCGTTGACGGAAAAGATACTTCCACTGTCAGTGACGAAATCGCATCTGCGAACCTTCTGGCTACTTCGGTGGGTGTCACTGTACTCGAAAAGATCATTCCGGTTATCTGTGAGGGTCTCACCAGACGCTGGGACAAAGATCCTGACAACACTCTGGATCTTTTGATCTGTGAAAATCTAATGGATGCCAATGAATTTTTAAATGAAAGAATCAAAGACACACTGCCTGACAGACATAAAAAAACTTTGGATGAAAGCCTTGGACTTGTAGAAACTTCCATCGGCCGTATGGTGCCTGTAATGACAGAAGCCATGAAAAAAGGTGATCCTCTCCGGATCTGTGTGGAAGAGTATGATTATCTTCCGGTTGACCGGGCTGCTTTTAAAGGGCCAATTCCTGACTATGAAAAAATAGTCCCTTTCAGCCCTTTTTCTTTTTATCTGGAACGAAAGCTGTACATCCATAACATGGCCCATGCTGTTACCGCATTTCTGGGAGGAATAAAGGGATATACATATATTGACGAAAGTATTGGTGATATCTATATACGAAAGCTGGTGGAAGGTGCTATGATAGAAAGTGCCATGATGATCTCAAAAAAATATCATGTAGAATTTTCAGAGCTGAAAGCTCACATAGATGATCTGCTGTTCCGGTTCCAAAACCCTGATCTCCATGATACCGTGGAACGTGTGGGAAGGGAACCGATCCGAAAATTAAAGCCGAAGGATCGCCTGGTTGGGGCACTGCGCGGCTGTGAACAGGAAGGTATTCTCCCTGTTTATCTGTCTTTTTCCATAGCAGCTGCCCTATATAATATAACGGATGCTTCCGCTCACGAGCTTTTAAATGAAACATGCCAAATTTCATCCGATGAACCCTGCGGCAGCTATATCATGGCATTTTATGAAAAGTTGAAAAATTCACCCAAAGATTTTGCATCTATTTTAAAGATGATTGACAGACAATATAATGAAATCAGAGGGCCCGTTATTTAAATTCAATAATCCATTTTATCAGAGAGGAAGATAGGTGAAGATATGGTTATTTCTGACCGCGCAAAAGAAATTATCGAATATCTGCTGGATGCAACCGGTTATGTGAGGGTTTCAGAGATTGCAAAGGAACTGGGCGTCACAGAACGCACTGTTTACCGTGAAATGCCCGAAATCAACAACATCATGGAATCCTGTGATTTAAAGCTGGAATCACAGTCCGGCAGGGGAATGCAGATCTATGGCTCCCTGTATAATATGAAACGTCTGGAGTCCCTCTTTGAGGAATCCAAAATAGAACAGACTTATACCGCAAAAGAACGAAATGATCTGATACTCCTCATCCTTCTCCACGAGAATGATTATGTAAAGACTCAGTCACTGGCCATCGATCTGAATACTTCTACACAGACGATCAGAAATAGTCTGCACCAGCTGCAGAATTTCCTTGAAAATGATGATATCACCTTGATTACAAAACGCAGTGAAGGTGTTATACTAAAAGGGAAAGAAATATCCAAACGTCACCTGTTAATCAGTATACTTCTGAGAAATATTCCTCTGGATAATTTCTTTGACTGGATGAAAAACAAAAAATATAAAAGCTGTGCCTTTATCAATCTGCTGATTCAATGGGATTATGAAGACACATTATCTGTCATCTATGATTTTCTGGACCCGCTGATTTCAAAAAAGAGACTTAATGTATCCGATAAAGAATTTCAGGAGTTTTTATTCCTCCTGTGTATTTTTATCAAAAGGCATTCTCTTGTAGATGAGAAAGGGGACGAGTTAAAGCTCTCGGTGGATATACCAAATCCTGAGCAGGAGCTTTACAAAAGTATCAAACACCTGCTGGAACATAAGTTTCATATTAAGCTCTATGATACAGAGCTTAACTACTTCAACTGGATGATCAACCTGTATACAGGACGCACTCACTACCATGTCGCAAATGATTCCAGCATTTTAAAACAGCTGGATCTGGTCACCCAGCTGATTGCCAGAGTAGAGGAACGGTTTGGTTTCCCATACAGCGAAGATGAGAACCTTGCCGAGAATCTTATGCTTCACATCAATATGGCTCTGGAACGGATCAGAAGCGGGATGAACGTATCCAATCCGCTCAATGACGATATTTATCAGTCCCATCCAAAGCTTTATGATATTGTGAAGCAGAGTTTTATAGAAGTTTTTAATCACACCTCCGTACCGGTGCCGGATGATGAAATAGGATATATCGTCATCTACTTTATTGCATCGATGGAGTATCTGACCAAACAGTCCATTGAAGTCCTGGTCGTCTGTGCCTCAGGCATGGGTTCATCCAAGATGTTAAGAAGCCGTCTGGAGCGGGAATTTGCAGAGATCGGCGTGGAGAAGATCATCTCTCTCCATAAGCTCTCCGATGAAGACCTTTCCCGCTACGATCTGATTATTTCCACAGTACCGCTGGATTTAGCCGACGATAAGTACATCTGTGTATCCCCGCTGCTCAACGACAGGGACAAGGAAGAAACCAGAAAACGCATCAAACACCTCAATAAAAAAGGAGAACATCATGAATAAGATTTTCAACGCAGACAACATTGTTTTAAACAAACGCCTCCGGAATAAGGAAGACGCTATTGACGTGGCGGGTAAAGTTCTGGTGGAACAGGGCTATGTAGATCCAAAATATGTAGAATGTATGCACAAAAGAGAAGAAGTCATCTCTACTTACATCGGCAATAACGTAGCTATCCCTCATGGTATCGACGGTTCCGAAAAGTACATAAAAGAATCCGGTATATCCTTTATTCAGGTACCGGAGGGGGTGAAATACGGCGATGACACCGTATACATCGTTATGGGTGTCGCAGGAAAAGACGGAACCCACCTGGACATCCTTATGAAGCTCTCTGAAGTAATCTGTGAAGAGGAAAATATCAAAAAATTAAAAGAAGCACAGACCAAAGAAGAAATCCTGGACATCATCGGTGACCTGACCGTTTAATCCAGCCATTTAAACCAGCTATAAATTACAAAAAGGAGATATATTATGTTAATTTTAATTGACGACGCAGACTTAACAAAAATCGGGGAACTCTATGCAAAATATCCTTATGACGGAGTTACCACCAATCCTACGATCTTAGGCAAGACAGGAAATCCTGATCCTATGGATCAGTTAAAGAAAATCCGTGCTTTGATTCCGGAAGAAGCGATGCTTCATGCACAGGTACTTTCAACAGAGACCGACGACATGGTAAAAGAAGCAAAACATATGGTTGATGCCATCGGCGGCAACATGTACATTAAAGTACCCGTAACCGCAAATGGATTAAAAGCGATTTCTATCCTGAGCAAAGAGGGAATCAATGTAACCGCAACCGCTATTTACGGTGTAATGCCTGCATTCATGGCGGCCAAAGCTGGAGCTAAGTTCCTCGCTCCTTATGTAAACCGCCTGGACAACTTAGGATACAATGGTGTGCAGATTTCAAAAGATATTCATACGATGGTCAAGGCCGCAGGATATGATGCGGAAGTTCTCGGTGCTTCTTTCAAAAACTCTCAGCAGGTTCTTGAAATGGGCAAGTTCGGTATCGGATCTGTCACAGTCAATCCGGATACTTTGAAAACCCTCGCATTCAATCAGGTTGCTGAAGGTGCCGTAAAAGACTTCATCCGCGACTTCGAAAACTGCTGTGGTGAAGGAAAGACTATGCTTGATTTCTAAAAAATATAACAAAAAACTCCGGAGCGCATATTTTGCTCCGGAGTTTTTTTACTTATCTCATCATAATAATTCTTTGCGCAGTTCTTCTCCTGTTTTCTCACTCAGGTATGCAGGCGCAATATCAAAAACAGTTTTGCATCCCGTCTGCCCCTCTTTGGCAAGTCTGTAAGCGGCCCTCGCATAAGACACAATGACACTGGATGTAAATTCAGGATTGGAGTCCAGCTTCAAACTATATTCAATCAGATGCTTATTTTCGCTATTCCATCCGGTCTTTCCACTTCGCAGTACAAATCCTCCGTGAGGAATGCTGCTGTGATCTCTTTTTAATTCTTCTTCACTGATAAAATGGACGGTTGTATCGTAGTCTGCAAAATAATTCGGCATATTTTTGATCTCTGCCTCTATCTTTTCCGCATCTGCCCCTTCTTCCAGCACAACAAAACATTCTCTCGTGTGTTTCTCACGAGTTGTAAGTTCAGGATCCTCAACGTTTCTTACCGCTTCTAGTGCTGACTCAACGGGAATGGTATACTGCTTTCCGTCTTTTACTCCATCGATCCGGCGGATTGCATCTGAATGTCCCTGGCTTACTCCTCTGCCCCAAAATGTATAATCTTTTCCTTCCGGAAGGATGGCATTCGCATACATTCTGTTTAAAGAAAACATTCCCGGGTCCCATCCCACGGAAATAATCCCTACGTTTCCGCCTTCTTTTGCGGCTTTATCAACATTAGCAAAATGCTCCGGAATTTTCGCATGTGTATCAAAACTGTCCACAACATTGAATATAGCGGCATATTCCGGCGTCTGTACCGGAAGATCTGTAGCACTGCCGCCGCACAGGATCATGACATCGATTTTATCCTTCCAGTCTGCCGCATCGGCTACACTGCACACAGCAGCCGACTTTGTGAGGATCGTTACATCTTCTGGATTTCTTCTTGTGAAAACTGCCGCAAGTTCCATGTCTGGATTCTGACGGATGGCACATTCCACACCGCGCCCGAGATTTCCATAACCTAAAATACCTATACGTATACTCATATTTTTTCTCCTGTCTGTTTTTTTTCTTTTTTTGATTATACTTGCTTAAATAGAATTCTGCAAGAACAAAACATCCTGTAATTCATATTTTTTCCTGCTCTATACAGGGTTATCCGAGAATTTTACCGGATATCTTCTATATAGGTAAATACTTATGAATACAGTTATCGTTTCTGCAGCTAAAAAAGACCACCAGATTCCTTCCATACCAATAACCTGTGAAAGAATCCACATCAATGGCAGCAGAAGTATCAGCTGCCTTAATATATTGATGATCAGGCTGAATCCAACTCTCCTGGTCGACTGCATAAACGAAGCAGTCATTGTGCCCGCCGCGGCAAATACATAACTTGTACACATAATTTTTAATGCAGGCACTCCAAATGTCATCATTTCATCGGATGCATTAAAAATCTTTAATATCTGTTCCGGAAATGTCCAGAACAGAACAATACTGATACCTGTAAGGACAATTCCTATTATGGTTCCATATTTAAATGCCTGACGAAGCCTTGGCATATTTTTTGCACCATAGTTATAACTCATAATCGGTATACACCCTTGTACAAGACCGTTTAACGTCATAATGACAACTTGCTGCAGTTTAAAATATGCCCCGAAAAATGCCACTGCAGTCGTGGAATATACAACAAGAAATATATTTGTAAAGTAAATCATAAATGCTCCCAGGGCATTCATGATAAAGGATGGGAATCCGATCACAAAAATTTCTTTTATTATCTGGAAGTCAACATGAAATCCCTTTATTTTCAGCCTGACCTTTTGCTTTCGCAAAATAAGTACCATAAAGGCTAAAATCATGGATAGCGTATATCCGCATACAGTTGACACAGCAGCCCCTTCAATTCCCATTTTAGGAAAACCAAAATAACCAAATATAAGAATGGGATCAAGTATAAAGTTTAGTACAACTCCTGCAATCTGAAACCACATAGGCGCGATCATATTTCCTGTTCCCTGAAGAATCTTTTGTATACATATATGTACCATACTGGAAACTTCCAAAAAAGCACAAATTCTCATGTAGCGAACGGCTAAATTATATATTTCCGGATCGTCTGTAAATGATGAAAAAAAGGGTTTTGTTATCACTAGCACAGCGCCGGTAACGATAATTCCCATAGCAGCTGAGAGCAATATGCCATTTGTTACAACACTGTCTGCCCTGTCCTGATTCTTCTGACCAAGATTATCTGCAATCAGTACATTAACACCCACACCAATCCATATGGACATTGCAATCATCAGGGTTGTAATTGGAAAGGCCAGAGACACGGCAGTCAATTCCTTCTCCCCAATCCATGAGACAAACATACAGTCTACAAAATTGTATGTATACTGCATAAACATCGATATGAGCGGAGGTACCGCCATGGATACGATCAGCGGAAACATCTGTCTGGTCTCCATCTTGTTCTTATGATTCATAAACCCTCCTCTAAATAAAATACAAAGTTGGAAAGCACGCTTCATCACTCATCTGTGTACAGCCCGCGGAGCGATTTTATTTCATAGGAAAGTTCTGCGAACTTCTCTATGAAATAAAAAAACCGGATATCTTTCGATATCCAGACTATTTTAGAGTTGCGGGGGCCGGATTTGAACCAACGACCTTCGGGTTATGAGCCCGACGAGCTACCAGACTGCTCCACCCCGCGCTATGAAAGTAAAAAGGCGCCAACCAGATTTGAACTGGTGATCAGGGAGTTGCAGTCCCATGCCTTACCACTTGGCTATGGCGCCATATATTATATAGTATATGTGAACGTATCTAATTTATGATACGAAAAAATGACTCCAACGGGATTTGAACCCGTGTTACCGCCGTGAAAGGGCGGTGTCTTAACCACTTGACCATGGAGCCTTGTTTCTTTGACCGCTTCACGGTCTTACTAAACT
>NZ_FR889164.1:0-17853 GCF_000432215.1 Anaerostipes sp. CAG:276 | reverse complement strand
TCTGCTCTACCGACTGAGCTATCTGGGCATGTCTCATTTCTGCGACTTCTATACTTTACCATATCATAAAGCCCAAATCAAGAACTTTTTTAGATTTTTTGTCACCCTGCGGAATTATCCTGTCTCTTTTCAACCGCAATGATATTTTTCTCAACAGACAAAACACCTTCCGTCTGGAGTTTTCTCAGCTCCACCATCATACCGCTCCTGTCCACACACAGATAATCGGCCAGATCTTTTTTAGAAAAAGGAAGCTTAATCCGGGATGTTTTCTGCTTCTCCTGTTCCTGGTTTATATATGCAAGAATCTTTTCCCTTGTAGTCCTTTTTTCAAGACACTCCAGCTTTTGATTCAAACGTACATTCTTTTCAGCCAAAAGCACAACCATATTTTCAATCAGCCTCTGGTGAAACGCACAGCTGGCGTCGCAGGTCGTCAGTACCTTATGGTAATTCAAGAACAACACCGTACAATCTCTGGCACATTCAACCGATACAGGTAGCTCCGCATCCGGAAGACAGCCATAGGTCTCTCCGAACACATCACCCGGCCCAATATGGGCAAGAATCGCTCTCCTCCCCTCAAAATCATCTCTGACAATCAGGACTTCTCCTTCCACGATAATCCCCACTTCATCCATCCTGTCTCCATTCAGACAAATAGTATCCCTGGAAGCATACGTTTCTTTTCTGGCTGACAGACAGCCCAGCATCCCCTCTAAGTCCTCCTCTTTTATTCCTCGGAACAGGGGACAATGAGATAATATTTGCTCCATTTTACAACTCTCCTCTAAATATGTTGATTTTTCAACAGACAACTCGTGCTCATTATAGTATGATGAGATTACAAACTCAAGGAGGAAATTAAAAATGATACGACAAATAATTAAAATAGATGAGGAAAAATGTAATGGATGCGGTCTCTGCGCTTCTGCCTGCCACGAAGGTGCCATTCAGATGATCGGCGGAAAAGCAAAACTGATCCGGGATGATTACTGCGACGGACTCGGAAACTGCCTTCCAATGTGTCCGACCGGCGCCATCTCCTTTGAAGACAGGGAGGCCCCGGACTACAACAAAGCGGCAGTTCTTGAAAACCAGAGAAAGAATAATATGAGTGCGCTGCGCCAATGGCCGGTTCAGATCCAGCTGGTGCCTGTGAACGCCCCGTACTTTGACAACGCCCACCTTTTGGTTGCCGCCGACTGTACCGCATTCGCACACGGAAACTTTCACGAACAGTTTATGAAACAGAAAGTCACCTTAGTCGGCTGTCCAAAACTGGACCCCGTGGACTACTCAGAAAAGCTGACAGAGATCATCCGCCAAAACAATTTAAAGAGCATCACCGTCACCCGGATGGAAGTCCCCTGCTGCGGAGGACTGGAATATGCGGTGCGCACTGCCCTTGAACAGAGCAAAAAATCCATTCCGCTCAATGTTATCACCATTTCTACCGAAGGGATCATCCTGGATTAAGAACTTTGATTTAAAATATCCACTGCCTTTCCGGCCAGCTCTCTGGTAAGCCCGCCTTCCATGAAGCTTGTGCGGACCCAGTGTTCTCCCAGGCTGTACTCTTCCCAATCATAATCCGTATCATCAAGAATCACGAAAGACCGGATGCGTTTCCCGCGCATCCAGTCTTTTACTTCCAGCGAACGGTTTCCTTTATGGAGATGTTTCGTTTTTGATATAATCTTCAGGCCATAGGAAGCCATGGCCTGATCCAATGCTCTCCCTACCCTGATCATCGGCCCTTTTTCATGCCACGCATGGCGCCAGCTTGACGACAGGACAATCTGTGCCCCCGTCTTCTCCACGATATATCTCAGCTGTTCTAAATTATCTTCATCCACATCGATGCCCATGAACGGCTCCATGTCTCTTTCTTCCAGTTTATCAAACAGTTCCATAGAGTTCAGCACACCGTCGATATCTAAAAAAATGATCTTTTGAGGCTTTACCCGAAACCGCCATTTATCAAAGGCTCTCATATGCTCCATCCCTTTCTCTTTATATAACTGGTACCTTTTCTATTATATCAAGACGCAGCATTACTTTCATTCGTTTTCCGGGAAATTCCGGGATAAGTCCTGTTTTATTTTATCTTCACTCTTTTTATCCCGCTGTAACTTCCAAAATATTTCTTTCCATTTATCGTCTTATATGCCCGTACCTTTATGCAGTAATATTTTTTTCGTTTCAGTCTTCTCATCCAACGCACTGTTCCGGCGGTAAATACAGACTTTGATTTAGAAAACTTTTTTCCTGCTGACCAGCAGATTTGATAACCGCTTGGCTTGCCGGGACTTTTCCTGATATAAACTTTTACCTTCTTTTTCCCGGCTTTTATCTTCCCGATCCGCGCTTTCTTTGGAACAATTACAAAATACCTTTTGATCTTTCCTGTATAACCCCCTTTTCCTATGACTTCCATCCTGGCTTTTCCGCAATTTTTATTTGCAGTATACTTCACCGTATAATCTTTGTTTAACTTTAAAACCCGGTTGCCGCTTTTTACTCTGACCGTCCTGAAGATTGATTTTCCGGTATATACACTGTTTTTGGGCTGAGAGACAAAGCTGATTTTTTCGTATTTTTTATTGTTGTCTTTTCTCCGTATGATCTGGTAATAAGAAAAATTCTGACCATAGTAATCATTGATCCCGGTCAGACAGGCACAGCCAAAGCCGATACCATTGTTCCCCATGTACTCTATGCAGTAGTCTCTCCCTTCTTCCAGATGTCTTCCGTTCAGGCTCACCGATGGTTTCGGCGTAACTGGTTTTCCCTCATAATAGTAATACCTTTGCGGATAGACAACCTCTGCTCCGGAAACATCATTCCCCCTGATCCGTATATCAAAAGATGTCTTTATACTACCCTGAAAGCAGCCGATACCTTCTATCAGCACTTCTGCCCTGCCGGGATTTTTATTGTTTTTATACTCCACTGTATAATCATTTCCACGCTTCAGCACCTGGCCGTTATGATTTCTCACAACCGGTTCCGGGCGTATTTCTGCCCCTATATAAAACTGCATTGGGATATCATCTGAATTCCCCAGAGGGCCATACACAGTCACGCGGCACTCTTTTTTTACGTCCCCTGCCTTTACTGTAACCAAAGCAGTCCCCGGTGATACTGCAGTAATCCTCCCTAGATCGCTTACCGTTAAAATTCTATGGTCACTTCCCGAAACTATGATCTTATCCGTGGATGAAAGAGGAAACAGCGAAATTTCCAGCAAACGGCTTACCTGTCTTCCATCCTTCCCCATGTCCAGAGAAACCGACTCACTATCCAATATGATATCTTCAGCCGGCTGCTGCTCCATGCCTGAGACTTGGATCACTGACTCTTTATCCTGCTGATCAATATACCGGTTTTTCTGATTTCCTAAGTCAAACTGATTTTTCAGTTCCTGGTTTTTTAAATAGATTACACTTCCGGAAGCTAAATCGGTAAAAGCTGCCTTCTCTATCTCCGGCAGCCTGTCCCCGCACAAATAAATTTGGATTGGCTTTTCAGCTTTCCCGTCGTTTCCATAATTAAATGCAGAACTACTGATCTTCTGTACACTCGGCGGCAGGAACACCTGATCCAGACGGCACATATGAAATGCGCTGTCTTCAATGCAGTTAGTACCGGGAGAAACAGCATAGCTTAATTCTTCTTTTGCCGATGGATAACAGACCAATGTCTTATCATCACCGGAACGGCCGTACAGCACACCGTCTTCTGACCATAGCTTCGGATTTCCTTCCTCCACGGAAATATCTTTCAGTGAACGGTTTTCATAAAACTGCCCTCCATTTAGAACAGTTTCTCTTCCCAGTTTTATTTCTTTTAAGTTATGGCAGAATTCAAACGTTCCTCTCCCAGCCTTTTTTACATGGGAAAGATCTAATCGCTGAATGTGGGAACCGGCAAATGTCCACGGCTCTAACTCTGTTAAAGAAACAGGAATTAAAACATCCTGTAAATTTTGATTGGACGCAAAGGCTTCTTTCTTTATTGTCCGGACGCCATTCGGAATGCGGTAAGATATCCTGTCATCTCCGCTTGGAAAGGCAATCAGGTCAGTACCATTCTTGCTGAACAGAACATTATCTTCCACTTTATAATATTTGTTTTTATCGGACAGCTGGATGGAGTTTAAATTCGTCATAGTAAAAGAAAAGCCGGGGTTGATGTACTCCAAAGTATCTGGGAAAATGAGTTCCTCCAGATTTGGATATTTATAGCCGGGTACTCCGTCAGGATTTATAATCACTTCTTTTACACCACTTGGAATTATTATCTTCTTAGTTATCGCATCCGAATGATCATAATGAAACTTTGTAACATTGTACTTTTTCCCTTGGTATTCCACCGATGAAACCACTTCCATTGTATCCGGCTCCTGATGGTCATACTTATAGACCAAAACTTCATTTTTTGAAATAACTTCATATGAAAAACTGCCAGCTTTAAAAGTCTGCCCAATAAAACTTTCCCCATGAATTGTCGTTCCGCTTCTAATGCTAAAATTCACTATTACAAATAAACAAGATACTAATATAATTTTAACCTCTTTTTTCATAACATCTCCACATGATTAATATAATGATGGTTTTTAGTATCTTTTCTCTCATAAATATATTATAGAAAAATAAGTAAAAAATTCCATGTATTAATTTGAAATATACAGGGAACGACTTTCGCCATTCCCTGTATATTTATTTCTTTATTTCAAATTCATATTTTAACTCAGCATCTTCCTTTGTTTTTTCCAGCTGACTTGTGAGCTGAGCATTTAATTCCTCATTTTTCTTCCATTTGCTCGACTCTTTCAAGGTATACAAATATTTCTTATTTATAAATCTTACATTATATTTATATGAGTCTTTAAAAGGATTGTTCTCGGCGATATATACTATCGAATCAAGTTTTGTTTTCTTCCCCAAAGAATCTATTGCCTGATAAACAATTTTATGCTCACCTACCGAATTTAACTTTTCAATTTGCAGCGGTATTGGATCAATAACAGACACTGGTACTTTCAGGCCTTTTTTGTCATCTTCTATGTCTTCTACCTGATAGTTTTCAAATATTTCTTTAAGAATGGTCTGTGGATTGTTGTCTATATCTTTTTGATAAAATGCAAGATTCTGTGAATGTAATTTGGGAGGATTGTTATAAGTTACACATACCGTGCCTTCTTTTTCTGCAACATTTCCAACGCTGTCTTCAGCTTGAAAAGTAACTTTGACTTCTACTGTCTCATCTTTTTCAAGCTTCATAAAATAAGTGTCCATTACATCTGTATCATTCATTCCTCCAGAAAAATTTTGGGTTTCCGGCCGGTATCCTTTCATACTTTTTGTGTAATCTAGTTTTATAATCTGTACTTTTTTTGTCAATTCTCCATCTTCTTCATCATAACAACCCTTTACAACTTTTAATAAATCATTCTTCTTTATTTTTTCATTCTCTAAAAAAGTCTTTTTATCGTTCAGAATAATATCTGGTTTACTGTCCCATTGGCCTTCCATAAAAAATATATCTTCAACATCCAATAAGCTATTTATATTATCCAAATTTTCAGATGAATTGACTTTTTTATAGCTTTCTGCAAAGTCTAATATATGATTTAATTTACCCTTTTCCCGCTCTTCTTTTAATTCTTTATATCCCACCGGTTCTAATTCCATTCTTTTGCGGGCACTGCTGATATCCTGTTTCCAGCCTACAAACTTCCCTTCTGATGACCGGAACCCGTTTTTTCTCAGTAGTATATCCTCAGATTTGTTTTGTTCCTGGCTGTCCGTCGTGCCAGCGGCACTCCGAATTCCAGGCAGATATTCCACCCTGTAATGGGGCCACAGTGCAAAAAGAGTCGCATCCGCATTTGCCGTATAAACATTCCCCGGCTGATACCCGTCTCCTGTCCCATCTGCTTTCGTATTCCATGCTACAAACGCGCCCGATCCACCGGTAGGTGTCAGCGCCGACAGCTTTATATCCTCCTCCCAATACTTAACTGCTGCCGTCGGCATGTTCATGACCTCCTCTTTTGAATTTTTATCATAGCGAATCTGATATGCCTGACTCAGAACAATGCTGAATGGAGCACAGCCAGAAGATGATTTCTTTAAATTTCCCGGTCTCATGACATATCCGCTCCCTGCATACACAAATCTTCCGCCCGCAGACTGATTATTCAGCAATGCCTCTCCTGTCTTGTAATTACCGTCCGCAGAATTTGATACATTCCCTTTTACTACCGCATAGCCGTTTCGTATATTGGCAGTATCCAGAGAAATTTTGGCCTTCAATGAATTGCTGTTGGAAAAGTATCGGTTGGAAGCCGTAACAAACCGGTCCTTTGCAAGATAAATTTCCTGTTGTATCTCCGTATTTCCTTCTATTGAAAACAGACTTCCTTCATGAAAAATACCCCGTTGTGTACCATTTTTGCACTGATTGTTCAAGATATGGGCGTTGTTGTTCAGAACCGTAATATTTCTGTTATAAATACCTGAGCCATTTCCGGACGCACTGTTTCCCTGGATGTTTACTGCCTGATTCGCCTGAAACGTTGTAAAAGTACCGCTGGCTATGTAAACAGCTCCTCCGTCTCCGGAGGATTGATTTCCAGTAAAGCTGCTCCCGTTTGCCTTGCAGGTGCCGTCAATGTAAATACCCCCGCCTCCCGCCTTTGCGGTGTTTCCGCTGACATTGCCGCTGCTTAAATTACATGTGCCGGATGAACTTACTGAGATACCTCCGCCCTTCCCGGAAGCGCTGTTAGAACTTACCGATGCGTTTGAAAGTGAGACTGTTCCGTCTATCTGAAGTCCCCCACCATTGGCAGAGGCGGAATTGCCTTTGATACTTCCTCTGCTTACAGAACCTCCTACAGTTTTTAAAATGGCTCCTCCCCCGTATGTGGCGGCTGTATTGGCAGATATCTCCCCTCCGGTCATAGAAAGTTTTCCCTTTGCATAGATTCCGCCCCCGGAATTGCCGGAATGATTACTTCTTACAGTTCCTCCACTCATGCGGAATTCTGCCTCGTGATAGATGCCTGCGCCATATTTTGCCGAGTTATCATACATAGTTCCTCCGCTTAAAGAGCCTTTCACAGAATCTGCACAGTAAATACCTCCTCCATAACCTTTGCTTTCATTTCCGTGAATCACGGCTCCCGTCTTTAGTTCCAAAGCGGCGCCCTTTTTATAACTGCCGTTTGACAGACAGATGCCTGCTCCGTTTCCGGTGCTGTGATTTCCATTAATATTACAGTCTTGGATGGCTCCGTTTGAACCGTTATTCAAACATATGGCTCCGCCTGCATCTGCCTGATTGTTTTTTAATACCACACCCGTGGTGGTTCCCTGCTGATATCCATCTTTTCCATTCACAATCCATGCAGCGGATCTCGTGTACTTCCAGACGCCCAAGTCACCTTTTGTAGAGCTTACTTTTCCATTCGTTTCGATCGCTCCCTGCACTTTAACCGCTCCTCCGAGAGCATCCTTCTTTTGGTTGGACGCTGCACAGTCTGAAATCGCACCTCCGTACAGCCTCAGGGTTCCATAGTTCATAATGCCTCCGCCATGAATCGCCTGACAGTGTTCTATTGATCCCGCAAACATGTAAAAAGAAGAACCATTGCCGACCAGGACACCTCCTCCGTGAGAAGATTTCGGTGAACTGGAAGATACGTCTTTGCTGCTCTTTGCCCGGCAGTTGTCGATCCTGCCGCCGAACATATAACAGGATGTACCGGAATTCAGTGCAATTCCTGCCCCTCCCGCAAAGTCCGCCAAAAAATATCCGTCTATGATACGGCTGTATTTATTTAGATACAGGTGCCCTGATGTAACTTCTATCAAAGGAGCTGACGCAGCGATATTTTTTCCGTTGATGTACAGATTATTTTTTGCTCTTCCATCTCCGTCATAAGCCCCTAATGTGAGTGATCCTCCATTTACTTCCAACATGACATCTTTATATCCTGCAGTCCTGTTGAGATTATGTCCGCTCTCACCGTCCGCGTAAATCTTCACATGCCGGCCGTTTGTCCTGATCACTGATGTCACATTAAAACCCTTGTCCACACGGACGGCTATTTTCTCACCTTTCTTTACGGAAGCCACAGCATCTTTCAAAGCTTTCAAAGAACTCACGGCTTTAAAGTTGGAATATCTGTCTGAAACAGCTTTTGCCGCCGCTTTTTTCTGTACCTGGACTGGCTGCCGGGATACTTCTGCTGAGTTTGCTGGAACCCTATCTTTCTTGAGAAAGCCAAGTTCTTTATAGAAATCATCCACTGCGCTCTCAATTTCCAGTTTCCCGTCCTTCACCAGTTTCAGGGCGTCGTAAAATTCCAGATAATGATCCTTTTTTTCTGAAACCAGCTGCTTTATATATTGCTCTGAAGAATGATAATCTGTTCCCTCAATCTGATTTATACACTCTATGACGATCTCATCATCCGGCTTCTCCTGATTTCCCTTCTTCAGTATCAAAAAATAAGGCTGCAGCCGGTCAAAAAATTGTTCCAGCTCCTCCTTTGACCGTTCGCTTTTTATAAGTTCCCTTGTAATCTGACAGTTTGTCACTTCCAAAAACACAGACTGCTGCTGAGGACTTAACCCGTCATAAAATTTATTCTGTTCTTCTTGAGTCCAGGAGGTGAATACATCGATGTATCCACCCTCAAGCAGTTTTCCCATAAAGCTCGTCTCTGTGCCGGCCTGAACGACCGAAGCCACTGTGCCTGTGCCCTGTTCTGATCCCGATATCGCAGCTGCCGTCAGCAGGCTTGCTGCAATCACACCGGAAATGATTCTTTTTCCCCATTTTTTCATTCTGACATGCCCCCTTATGCTTCTTCCTGAAACTGTTCCAGCACTGCTGTTTTTCTGACCTCGATCGTTTTTTTCTTTCCGTCTGAAGTAAGGAAGGTCTCACGGACATTGACGTCCAGCAGGCCGTGGATATGGTCGGCTCCGATAATCTCCACTTCTATGTGGGCATCTGATGTAATCTGTGTCTTTAAATCCCGGACAAATGCCTCTGCCATCTGCTCTCTGGATTCATACTGTTCCTCCTTCATATTGTCCAAAGTCTGTTCAACCGCATTGGAGACATCCATCGTAAGTTCTGTTTTTCTGGTTGTGAGGCCTGCAATATTTTGTGTTATAAACACAGAGTAGATTAAGATGACAAGTAAAATAATTCCTGTGACTGCCCCTTTCATAATGGCTCCTCCTCTGCTTTATGCCCCGCCATGTCATCCCAGCAGAATAAACGAACTGTTTGCACCTGACTTCTCAAAAAATGTTGAAATGGTATCCGTCAGCGCTTTTTGAAACTGCGTCACAAAAGTACCTTTGGCAAAAACACATAAAGCCAGCACTACAATCACCGCTACAATAATCAATCCATAATCTTCTAAAAAACTTTTCATAAATAACTCCTTTCAGTCATTCTTCATCCTCTGTTACACTGTTCGCATAGCTTCTGATCTGACAAACCTTTTCTATCCGCAGCAGAGGTACATATAATTTATACTTCAATGTTACAAGAGAGCGGGCCCTGTTCTCATCAGCCTGTTCCTTTAATACATCCAAAGAAACATACCCGTCCTCCTTTGCCTCCTTCCGGCACTGCTCCACCACTGCTTTTGAAAAACCTGCCGCATCCATCTTATGGACTGCGGCCGACTGGTACTGCTTTGCGTTGGAGACAACCTTCGTATTGGCACAATAAACGACATTTAAAAACATTCCTGCGGCTATAATAAAACAGCATACAAATGTCTCTACAGCCAGCTTCATTTTTTATCCTCCTCATAATGCATACCCTTCAATCTCCTGCCGGCTGGCAATTCCCAGCAGTTTTATCCTCAGATGATAAGCCAGCACTACTTTATACTTTGGCTTATCATCATAAAAGCCGTCATTTTTTATGGAAAGACTGTATCCTTTTTCAGACGCCTCTTTTTCACACTCTTTAATAGTCAAAGGGTCAAAACCACTGGCCTCAATTCTCCCTATCATATCCTCATGAACAGCTCTCGCTCCGGCCTCCTCCAGTGCCGCTCCGTTATATGAAGCCATTATAAAGGCACCGAGGCAGAGCAGAATCACACTGACGACTAATTCGACAGGCATCTTCATAAACATTCCCCTTTCTTCTTAATCGCCAGGCAGACGATCCATGCGGAAATAAAAGTAATACAGACGGTAAAACAAACATGATTCAGACTGATCCAAAGAATCGGTGAAAAAGACAGCATATTGCTGATCATATGTACTAAAAAAGGTGCTTTTAAGCTTTGATGTTTTTCATACACAAAACAAAAGACATTCCCCCACAGTGATGCATAGATTCCCTGGATCACCTGTCTGTGACACAGCCCAAAAATAACGCTGGAAATCAGAGACGACTTTACTTTTCCAATTGGTTTTAGTCCTTCATACAAGAATCTGCGGAATAAAAGTTCCTCGGCTGCCGGTCCAACAATCCCTGCCGCAGCTGCGTTTACTAAGATCGGGCTTTTCTCAGCCTCTTGATTCATTATAAATTTGCTGTTATGAAAAATATCAGTTAGATAAACAGAGATGTACTGCGTGAGGAAAAAGAAAGATATTGTAAATAAGATCAGCTCTCTGCGGACTATGAATCCTTTCTTTTGATCCTTTGCCAAAAAGGGGCTGCAAAGAAGGATCAGGCACAGGCCGCTGATCAGATTTGGATACAGACCGGGAATTCCGATCAGGCTGCACAGCTGTCCGCAGATTCTGTAAATTGTATAATATATAAGGAACCGCTTCACATCTTCATTCACTGTGATTTTCACCATAATTCTTTACCAGTATCTTAATTCTTCCTTCCGAAACTAACCCTATGGAGTTTTTAACCGTATATAAAAGAATGAATTCTTTATCATGACTCGTATCCAGATATTCTGACTCAAACAGAGATCTCACTTCTTTCCCTCCCTCATTCGTGACAACAAAAATCTTGATTTTTTCTGTCAAGTCACCGTCTTTTTTATCCTCTGCCTTTACAAGCTTTCTCGGAATCAGCTTTTCTTCTTTTCTAATGACAAGTCTTCTTGCCGTACCGTCTTCCCCGCGGACTCCAGACAACTTTGGTCTGCCCTGCTTTTGAAAAAATTCATTGGATGAGATATGATTGGTATCCTGTATCACGCCGTTTGCTTTCAGCTGTGAATAGACTGTATTTCGTATGAGGAAAACTGCTCCAAAAGCTGCTGCTAATAACACAATAATCCTTCCGTAATTCTCAATGGTCTGCTTCACCTCATCCTCCTAACACAATGCGCAGCTGATAGAGTCAAAAAAGGCCGTTCCAAACCGGGCAGCAGCAGATAATAGTACTCCCAGAAACGCAAGCACCGCGGTTCCCGCGATCACACACAAGATGATGCTGCCGTATTCGTCAATGATTGTCTTCATAGGTGTCACCTCCTTTCAGCTGATCAGCTGAACAAAATGAATGTAGACTGCACAAATACCAATGCCTGTAAGCAGCAAAAATAAAACCGCTCCCAGTTCCTCAAAAAAATCCTGCATATATCCTCCTGTCTATTACGAAAGCTTCGTCCAAAGCGTAAAGAAACTTCCAAAAATCAAGCCCAGGTCCATGATCATCTTGAAAGTTGCCAGTATCATGGGCACAAATGTCAATGCTCCTATCCCTGCTACATCGTTCTCATTTTGAAGCCATTCTGCCTTGTCCATCAATACATTATTCCGGTGAATCAAGGTATTTATCTGTGCCTCGGAATCGTCTTTCCCACAGTTGGTAAGGGAATACAGCATTCTGGAGGCAGACTGTATTTCCGGCAGATCAAACTCCGACAGAAAATTCTGATACGGCAGTATAGATTCGGGATCTTCATCAATGTTATGAAGAAGTATCTCTATCTGTTCCTTTAATACATAAGGTGCCTGATCAAGAGAATCCCTTATCGCAACATAGACATTTTCTGTCTGAAGGCTCAGTGCGATCCCCCTGAGCCAATATGGAAACTTCTGATTGATCTCTTTTAGAATTCTTCCCCCGGCATTCTTTCTCTTTAACGACGGCGTGAACCACGCTGCGGCTATCAGGGCTGTTACCGCCCCTATAATATAAAGATTCTGCCAGTCAAACCCCAGGAGTAAAACGGGAAAACTCAGTATAGTAATGATCCACGGCTGTTTTCCGTCCTTTTCCTCCCGCATTGTCTTAAAATCTTTTTTGATTTGTTCCGGATTTTCATCCAGTGTATCTTTCAGCCACGAGCCTGTGAGCAGTTTTTGTGCTCCCAGATATAACATCAGAAATAAAACCAAAAGAGAAAACGTCGTTCTCTGATAGAGCGGTCCCCTGAGCACCTTTCCAAGCATCTCATCGCTGGCCAGCATCATAACTGTGGTCCCCGCGACTGCCAGAGATGCGGTTAGAGATAGTACGATCTTAAATTTCATGCTTTTTCTCTCTTTCTGAAAGAGATATGTCCGCTCTGTCCATTCTTTCACATCGTCTAATATGATATTTAATGTACTTTGGTACTGACCGCCCAGATTTTCCACCTTGACCAGATAGTCATGCAGCATCTTCATCCGGTCACAGCGGTACTCCTGCTCGATACAGGATAGTGCGTGCCGGTATAAATCGTCCACTGCACCCGGACTGCTGATGGCTTTTTCTGCCTCATCGATAAGCTCCAGGATACGGCCTTCACAAAGCTGTTTTGTCTCCTCCAATGCCACAATGATCTTAGGCTGTTTTTTGAAAGAATACATCATTTGCTCCAAATAATTCACCACATCCCTGAATCTCTGCTGTTCATACATATATTTAAACTGCCGGATGATAATAATCGGAAAAAAACACAGATATGCCAGACCCAGGCCTATGATATAAGGTATTTGCAGATGAAAAAATTTTCCTGCTAAAAGAATTCCAAGGAAAGATAAAAGTAAAGATGCGAGATATTTTTTAAATGAATAAGAGTATCCATAGCCACGAATCTCTTTTTTTAGATTTGTATATTTGATGTACCGAAATGTTGTCAGAATTGTTCGTTTATGATGTTGTCTCATGGTTCACTCCCCTCCCATCGGAACGGATCTTTGACCAAAAATTTCTTCTTTAATTTCTCCGGAAGTTCTTTATTTATAATCCTCCGGTCCTTTAAGATCAACTGTATTGTTTTCTGTCCGGTCTTGTCCAAATAGAAACAGGCAATCTGATCAATGTAACGGCGAATTCTGCCATCCGGACTCTGTTCCTTCCGTATCAGGATTCCCAGGTCAACGAATCCATAGACGTCCCTCTCTATACGTTCCGATGCGATAGGATCATCCACCATATTTTTCATCCTCTCCGGTATCCTTCGCACATCATCTGTGTGAACGGTTGTCAGCGAATAGTGTCCCGTGGTAAGGGACTGTATTAAATGCTGTACTTCCTCGCCCCTGGCTTCCGACAAAAGAATCCACGTAGGCAGCTGTCTTAAAGATGCTTTAATGGCATCTACATAGCCAAAAGTATCTTCATTGACCTCAATGGCCACACAGTCTTTTCCCGGATTAATCTCCCGGTAATGAATCTCTAAGCTGTCCTCAATCGTGATAACTCTCTCCATGTCCGGAATAAACCTGGTCAGATATTTCAAAAGTTCTGTTTTGCCGCTGCCTACCTGACCTGCAATCACAATATTCATATGTCCCAGAATGCAGTTTTTCAGGAAATTCAGGATTTCTCTGCCGCAGTAATTCTCTTTAAAAATTTTATCTTCGCTGAGCCTTACAAGTGCCGGTGACTTTCTGATAGAAATACTCCGCCCGGTGGCACATACATCTTCATGTATAATGGAAATCCTCAGTCCATCTACTTCTGCTTCCACCAAAGGATCATATTTATTAAACGGAGCAGAGACTGCATTGGCTATTCTTGCGCTGAACTGGCTGATAAAACTTTCTGAAATCTCTGTTCCAGCAACAGTATGCCTGCCCCGCTCCAGGTCGTCAACGATCAGCTCTTTTCCGTTCCAGTTAACGTCGGTGACCATATCGTCCTGAATGAAAGGCAGCAGCGGCCCAAAATACTTGTCTTCGATTGCAAATTTCTGCATAGTTCCTCCTGATCAATGGAAATGGGGTTGTCTTGAAATAGATGTAGAAGTGATTGGCTGTATTTTGATATAAGATATCTTATTTCCATATTTTAACTTATATTTATCTTTTTGTCAATCCGTTAATTGTTTTTCATACAGCAAAAAAATAGTAAAAAGTAAAAAATATAGTTGACATCTCTGCCCTGATATTGTAGAATAAATTTTGTTCTCAGCAAAGAACTTCAGATAATATGCGATAGTAGTACAGTTGGTAGTACGCAACCTTGCCAAGGTTGAGGTCGCGGGTTCGAGTCCCGTCTATCGCTCTTGAAAAAACGGCTTAAATAAGCCGTTTTTTTATGTCTGTATTTGTTCACTGCTGTCCTGTTAAAGTTTTTTATTTAAGAACTTGAATAATTCCCAAATGAGACAGTGAATTATTTTTCAGAATTGCTTGACAATTATATTCCCTCATGTTATTATAAACAAGTATTTTGATAAGATTTTGATTTTCACATATTTTTTGTAAATCATTACCACTTCTTGATGATTTACAAAAAATATGTGATTTTTTTATTTTTGCTTCAAATACAATAAAAATATTAGGAGGTACCACATGAATAACGGTACAGTAAAATGGTTTAACAGCACTAAAGGATTTGGATTTATCACAAACGAAAGCACAGGAGAAGATGTATTCGTACACTTTTCAGGAATTGCTGCAGAAGGTTTTAAATCTTTAGAAGACGGACAGAAAGTTACATTTGAGACAACTCAGGGTAACCGCGGATTACAGGCAGTCAACGTTTGTCTTGCATAATAGCTTTGATCATTCTGAAAAGATGCCCAGCACAACGCTGAGCATCTTTTTTTATTAATTTTGGAAACACTGATTTCTTTTGTTATGACATTTTGTTCTGCAGCGGTCGCGTCATACAGTTGCTGGTGCCTTCCCTGCAGAGGATTAATCTGCTCTTACAATATCAATGATCTGGTCGAAGGGCACAGCAAATCCTTCTTCATCTCTCACCATATGGAGAATATCATCTTCTTCACTGTAACGTGCAAACTCCACAAGCATGAAAGTCCCCGTCACCGTTTCATCCACAGTTGTCACCTTAACTTTGTCCCCCTGGGAGATAAAAACGTCTTCTTTTACTCCTCCGTCCTCTTTTACAATTTTCACGCCCGGCAGCAGACTTGTAATTTCCATAATACATTCCTCCATAAAAATTATTATATTAGTAAGTATTATACCCTACTGCGCCGGACGCGCCAAGTCCAAAGGGCATAAAATACAACGTGTCCGGTATTCAAAAGTCTTTGTTATCCTCCTCTGCCGCTTCCTTTTTTCTGGCCTCATCAAATATTTTTTTCATTCGTCTGTTCAGTCTCTCCGTGGGCTTATCTTCCGGTATCAATGAAAGGTCCAATGCACCTTGGCGATCATGTTCGTCTGTACTTTTACTGTCTGTTTTCCCATATCCCATGCTCTCCCTCCTTCTTATATTCTCATTTTATCACCAGCGATGCGCATCAGTTGCTGGTAATTTATGGTAATTACATGCCGATATTCTATTTTATTCTTACATATAGTTGAATATGCAACTAATTTATGCTATATTATATTTATCTAAGATAGTATTTTGATTCATCTATGTTCAAAGTACTAATTTTTTTGGCCCAAAATAGTTGGTGTATTCAACTTTATTCGAAAAAGGAGACTTTTATGAAAAAAATCAGCAGACTGATCTCTGTTATCCACCGTCACGGAATGAGATTCTTTGACTGGTCCCTGGCTGACACAGAGATCGGTCCGGGACAGCAGTTCTTTCTCGTGTGCATTTATGAAAATCCGGGAATCAGCATGCAGAAACTGGCCAAGATCGGACACTTCGATAAAGGCACTGTTACAAAAGCGGTAAAGAAAATGGAGGATCAGGGATATTTAAGACGGGAGCCGGATGTCTGTGATAAGAGAGTCCAGCATTTGTTCACAACACGTGAGGCAGAACCTGCTCTCCAAATGATTTTTGATCTGCGCGGACAGTGGAACGAAATATTGTTACAGAATCTTTCGGAAGAAGAAATCCAGCAGGCAGAACTTCTGCTTACAAAAATTTCAGACAATGCATATTCATATATACAGAACAGGAGGTTGAAATCATTTGGAAACACAGACAAATAAGAAAGAAAATCCATTGGGATATGAGCCGGTCGGAAAGCTGCTGCTCCAATTTGCAGTACCTTCCACGATCTCTGTCCTGGTAAACTCTGTCTATAATATCGTAGACCAGATTTTCATCGGGCAGGGAGTGGGTTACCTTGGAAATGCGGCCACAACGGTTACATTTCCTATCATTACGATCATCATGGCATTCGCCACTCTGCTCGGGTCCGGCGGAAGTGCTTATGCGGCAATCAAGCTGGGACAGAAAAAAGAAGAGGAAGCCGAGAAAACATTAAACAATAACTTTATGCTCTCCATTATCACCGGAATCGTGCTGGCCATGATCGGCTTTATTTTTATGGAACCGATCCTTCGTTTATTCGGAGCAACAGAGAGTATCATGCCCTACGCAAAGGATTACGCGTCTATCATCCTGATCGGTGTTCCATTCAGTGTCATCGGACCGTGTCTCTCTAATATGGCAAGGACAGACGGCAGTCCCCGTCTGTCCTTGTATGGAATCCTGATCGGGGCGATATTGAATACCATTCTTGATCCAATTTATATTTTTATCTTTCATTGGGGTGTCAAAGGCGCGGCCATAGCAACAATTACATCACAGATCATCTCCGCACTGATCCTGTTTCTCTACTTCTGCAAACGGAGCCAGATGAGACTGCATCTAAAAGAATTAAAGCTGGATGGCTCTGTCTGCAAAAATGTGATCGCACTGGGCACTTCCTCAGGCATCACCCAGCTGGTAGCCTGCATCATGCAGGTTACGATGAATAACTCTCTCGTATATTACGGAAACAAAAGTGCCGTGGGCGGAGATGTGGCATTGAGTGCCATGGGGATCGTCATGAAGCTTGCCATGATCCTGGCATCTGTTTGTATCGGCATTGGTATCGGCTCCCAGACGATCTTCGGATTTAATTTCGGGGCAGAAAAATATCGCCGCATCAAACATCTGTTTAAAAATGCGGTGGCGGCGGCTACCGTTTCCGTACTGATCGGATGGCTGTTATGCCAGCTGTTTCCGGGATTGATCGTAAATTTATTCGGGGGAGGAAATTCCGCATTTGTGAATTTCGCTGAGAAATGTCTGAGGATTTATCTGTTCGGTATTTTCTGCGCCGGATTTCAGATCGTGGCCACAAACTATTTTCAGGCTACGGGGCAGCCTCTAAAGGCGTCTGTCCTCTCTATGCTCCGCCAGCTTCTGCTTCTGGTTCCCCTGATTTTGATCCTGCCGCTCTTTTTGGGGCTTAACGGAATCCTCTTTGCCGGACCCATCGCAGATATGTCATCGGCCGTGATCGTGGCCCTCTTTGTCGTTCCGGAGATGAAAAAACTGAATCGGCATATAAAAGAAAAAGATGAGGAAACCGAAGAAATGGAAACCAGTCCTGCATGATAGCAAGGATTTACTCACAAAAAGAACGGGTATACGCACTGTAAAATGTGTGTATACCCGTTTTTAGTTTTGCCCCTGACTGTATATAAGTCTTATCCTGAAATATGCCGTTGACCGGAATCGAACCGGTAC
>NZ_FR889163.1:0-27298 GCF_000432215.1 Anaerostipes sp. CAG:276 | reverse complement strand
AACGATAGTTTTTTAGCACTATTGGAGGGATGCATTTCAAAAGCGCGACGGAAATAGCGGTAAATGACTTATTAAGTTCAGATTCTATATCTCCGGGACGGCATAAAGGCGTTTCGGAGATATCGGCAGTTGTAAGGAGGTACACATGGAGTTAGGGTTATCGGGAAAGACGGCAGTCGTTACAGGGGGAGCAAAAGGCTTTGGACGGGCAGTCTGTCGGGTGCTGGCTGAGGAAGGCGCCAATGTGGTCATGAATTACCGGTCAGGAAAGGACGAGGCGGAGGCACTGATCCGTCAAATAAACCAGGAGTGTCCCGGAAAGGTCTTTGGATTTCAGGGAGATATGATGGAGGAGTCCGACAGGAAAGGACTGTTTTTGGCTGCCTGTGAACAGTTTGGGGGCGCAGATATCCTCGTGAACAATGCGGCCTCCTGGACAACTTCCATGGCTGCAAAAATGCCGGAAGAAGATTTTCGCAGAGTTCTGGAGATGAATCTGACAGTGCCGTTTCTGCTTTCTCAAAAGCTGATCTGCCATCTCACGGAGTCAGGAAAAAAGGGAAGTATTTTAAATGTGGTTTCCAAAGCGGGCATCATGGGATCGAAAAGAAATCATTCTCATTATGCATCATCGAAAGCCGGCCTGATCGGGCTTACGAAATCTCTTGCCAGGGAAACTGCAGAATACGGAATTACTGTAAATGCCATTGCTCCGGGATACATGAAGACGGACATGCTGATGAAATCTTTTAAAGATAAAAAAGATGAAGAAGAACAGAACAAAAAGATACCCATAGGAAGAATTGCAGATCCTAGAGAAGTGGCAAATGCGGCCGTCTTCCTTGTGTCAGAGAGGGCTTCCTATTTTACCGGTATTACGTTTGATGCCACAGGAGGAATGCTGATGTGCTGAGCTGGTTACAAAAATTTCACAGTTGTAAGTTTGAAAGCTTTCTGTACTCGTGATAAAATATTCTTTAGAACTGACAGGCATAGGAGAACCAGATACGATACAATTCAGAAAGAGGTGTGAATTCTATGGCAAAGATTGAATTACCTGATGTAAAGGATATTTTTTTAGAATACCGGAAAATGCAGCTGTTATATCAGTCAGCGCTGAAAGAGATCGGAACAAAGCTTGAAATTTTAAATGACGAATTTAAATTTGTACACAAATATAATCCGATCGAACATATCGAATCCCGGATGAAAAGTGAAGAGAGTATTGTCCGAAAGCTCATGAAAAAAGGGCAGGACATTACCGTAGAAAACATTGAGAGATATATTGACGATGTGGCAGGGATCAGAGTTATCTGCTCCTTTACCCCGGATATTTACCGGATCGTAGATATGATCTCCAATCAGGATGATATTGAAGTTGTAAAGACCAAAGATTACATGGTCAATCCAAAACCCAGCGGGTACAGGAGTTATCACATGATTGTGAAAGTTCCGATCTTTCTCTCAGATACAGTCGTTCCAACAAGGGTAGAGATACAGATCCGCACGGTTGCCATGGACTTTTGGGCGTCCCTGGAACATAAAATTTATTACAAGTATGACGGACATGCTCCGGAATATATCCGGTCAGAACTTCGGGAATGTGCAGAGATGATCAGTTATCTGGACAGCAAGATGCTGGCCATCAATGAAGAGATTCACAGCCTGAAACAGGAGGATATGCGCAGATAACTTAAAAATTTTGTACCTTTTTTCTCTCCTTTCTCATAGTATATTATCAGTAGAGAAAAGGAGCAGCGAAAATGATGGATCGTGAAGGTTTGGGTGATCTGCCTACATTTGATATGGAGTCTCTTTCCAGAAAGCCGATGGTGATGATGGATGAGCAGGATGAGGACGATTATCAGTACATTACGAAGATGTATGGACCGGTTGCAGGTAAAGTACTTGAGTACATTGAGGATGCCTGCGATCAGCTGGAGTACAAGGGAAGTATGATGTTTGACGAGTATCTGGACCGCACGGGGGTTCTTGTACTTGCCGATCATATCTATGACAAGATCAAGGAAATGGAAAAAGAAGACTGTATTAAAAAAGACCGCCTTCTTTATCAGATGGTCTGCACACTGCTGGGAGGAGAACTCTATCACCGCAGATGCCGTTACAGGAGAAAATGCAGAATGTTTTCTGATTAAAAAACATATGTATGAAGACAGAGATGCCGCAAAACAGCTGGAGTACAGTTGTTTTGCGGCATCTTTTGTCAGTCGGTGCCGGGTTTGTTCTGCCATGCTTTATAAATTTCTTCCTTTGAGGAAGAAGGATAGAGTCTGATCATACGGCAAATGGAGGCGATAGTCTGAGGATCTTCCTCTAAGGCATCGGCTATCTCTGCCTCAGTTTTTCCTCGCTGCATCTTTTTTTGAACCAGATCAATTACTTTGGTATATTCTCCTTCTTTTCTGCTGTACTCCATTTGGGTGACGTAATCTGAAAGATTTTTTTGGCGGAACAAATATTCGTCCATACGTTCAGGATCGCGTTCCAGCAATTCAAGTTCTCTGATGGCTTCTTCAATATAAGGATCTTTTTCTATCATGGCACGTTCCTCCTCTCCCTCTGCGCAAATAAAACATGCCCATTGATATAACTTTTTATGCTCTTCTTTTACTTTTGAAGAGTTCAGTTTTGGCAGCTCAATCACATGAACTTCCCACTGATCGCTGTATAGGCTGTGTCTGCTGTCCTCTCTCATATGAAAAGAGGAGTAAAAGTAATCGGTGTCAGTCAGCTGATTGAAACCAAGAATACTGATATGAATGGCCTTAACACAATTGGCATAAGCTTCTCCTGATTTTAAATCCTGAGTGTATACCTTTGCTAAATAAGACAGAGATCTTCTGTCCCAGTGTGCGTAGGGCAGTACCTTCATCTCTATGTTGATTTTTCCGGTCCCTTCCACTACGGTATACAAATCAAGTATGGAAAGCTTTCCTTCCAGAAGATCTTTGGAAAGGTGGCGGTCTTTTATATGAATGGTCCCGATCTTTTCAGGAGGAATATGCAGGATACTGCTTAAAAATCCCCGGAGTATCTTAGGCTGCTTCATGATCTGTGTGAAAGCATAGTCATTTTTAAGTGATATATTGTTAGACTTTTTCATCTTTTGTTATCTCCTTTAGTTTATCATATATGGAAAGTTTTTTCAATATTACCTAGTATTTTACAATATAATCACTAAAATGTCAAATTATGTATTTTTGGAGATCCAGAGAGTATTTTTATGAGATAACTAAAAGGATCTCCTTCCCTAGCCTGCACTTTGTTAAATCATTTTCTGACTCGCTTTGTATTCTGCCGTCTGAAAGCATGTCTTCAAATTCTTTTCTGGATAACTGCAGTTTTTCACGCAGTATTGCCGATACTTTTACATCTGATGCATCATTACTTCTGATATGCAGTCTAACAGGTCCGTCAAATGCAGCACATCCGGTTATCTTGTAATCATATGGACCGATTTTGCAGCCATTTCGTTTCAACAAATCTGTATTCATAGCATATTTATGGGCAAGTATTTGATCATTGCCGTGGAATTTATCCAGAAGTTCTCTGCTCACTGCTTTTGGATGGATTCTGGATAAGACAGTCAGATTCCATGTGGCTTCACAGCCGAAACATTTATAAATAAGCCAGACGTCCAGGTATTTTCTCTGTGCATTAACCCTAAACTGTCCGGAACTGACAAACTCTTTTTGTCTTCCGCATTTTTTGCAGTATCGCACTGCTGGAGGCGGAGTTAAGTACTGTACCTCCCAGACAACCGTTCTGAGAAACTTATTTTTCATAAAATCTCCTTCCTGTTCTAAATTAGATTAGGAAAGAAAAAAGGCGGATTTTCTAAAATTCGCTTCACAATGTCACCTCCTGAATTAGTTATTCTGAAAAAATTCTATCACTCATTTCCGTCAGTACAAACCTCATCTTTTTTTATGAAAAAAAGATGAGCCAATACGGTTTTTATATCCGTATCGGCTCACCTTTACATGTTATGGATCATTTTCTCCTGCCGGATGATTCTTTGAATGCTTTTCAGAGACAGAAAATATTTTTCGGATAATAGATCCTGGCTCTCTCCTGCAAGATACTCACTAAATATTTGTGCATTGCGCTTTTGAAAATACTTTAGAGATGCGGCAGAAGTCCCACGGGGCTTTTTTCTGTCCGATCTTCTTGGTATATAAATGCTCTCCCCTTCTACATATTTTTGGATTTCTTTAAGAAGTTCAAGGGGAAGTATATGTTTTGCTTTCTTATAGCTCATACTGCTCTCCTAAAATAAAAATATTAAATCGGAACAGCAAGGGCTATTTGTCGAGATTGAAACGTTATAAATCATGCTGTTATTCAGCATGGCTGCAAATAGCTCCCTGCTATGCAGCAAAAACAATGGGATCAGGCATATGAATTTTCCTCCTCTTTTATTTATAGTTATTATATCATTTTCTGAAAAAAATAATAGCCTTAGATTATCAGCGCCGAGTCTGAATTCATAATTTGGTCTTTGTAATTTTTTACTATCACCGTCAAGCAGTCTGCTGCTCTTAAAGTTTCCTTAAATTTGTTGTGTTTCCTCAGGAAAACGGATAAAATATACAGATAGGACAGAGAGAATGTTAGGAGGATCTTATGAAGCGGGAAAAAGCCATACCAGCAGCAGTCTTTGGACTGATTTTTATTCTTGCTCTTGGAATATGGAATTATATTTTGATAGGAAAAAATAATCAGGGTGTCAGTGAGACCAGCCAGGCATCCCTGCCTGTGCTGACCATAAACACCGGAGGAGAAGAGATCAATGAACTCCATGGATATACAGAGTCCGTGGACGCATCTTTGATGAGAGATTCCATCACGCCCATGAAGGAGGATAAATTCCAGGTTTTTATGAAACACGGAAACAGCTCCGTCGAAGCGCTGGATTATAAAATATATAAAGAGAATAACCGCTCTGCCCTGGAAAAAGGAGTCGTGGCTTTTCAGCAGAAACAAAGCGGAGCGGCAGCGGACATAAAAGTCAAGAGCCGCCTGGAGTCGGGGAAAACATATCTTTTGGCTCTGTCGATAGAGGAAGACGGGCAAACGATCACATATTATACCCGCATTATTTACGGTACCGATCTGCATTTTGCCGAGTGTCTGAAGTTTGCAGAGGAATTCCACGATGCGACTTTAACAGAGGGAAGCTCAGAATATGTAAAAAAATATTTGGAAGTAAAGGATGGAACTATCACAAATGATCTTTCTTTCGTGGATATTTCTTCTAATCAGGAGGCGGTCTGCTATGCATCACTGAAACCAAAAACCGAGCGCATGTACGCGCCGGTCATCAAAGAGGCCAGCTCTAATGTGACATCGGTAGAGTACAGGTTTATTTTGTCTGCGGAAAACAGTAAAGGGATCAAGCAGTATTATCAGGTAAAAGAATACTTTCGCATCAGATATTCCAAAGACCGGATGTATCTGCTCAATTATGAGCGGACACAGAATGCATTTTTCCGCTATGACGCACTGGACCGGGCAAACAACAGAATACTCATGGGTATCACGCAGATGAATCCCGAAGAACTGATCAGCAGGAACAGCGGGCGGAAAGCGGCATTTGTTCAGGAAAATGAGTTGTGGTATTACGATTATAAAAATGCTTCCATGACAAGAGTGTTTTCTTTTGTAGGAGAAGATTACAGAGATTCCCGAAATAATTATCCGCAGCACGGTATCCATGTGATGGAGATGGATAAAAGCGGTAACATTAAATTCATTGTATATGGATATATGAATCGTGGAGAACACGAAGGGAAGAATGGTATCGGGGTCTATGAATTTGAAGCGGAGAGCGGAAAAACAGAAGAGAAAGCCTTTATACCGGTGAAGATTCAGTATGAAAATTTAAAAGATGAAATCGAAAAAGGAGCATACTTGAGTGACAGCGGAAAGTTCTACTTTGAGCTGGACGGGGCTTACTATCAAGTTGATCTGGACAGCCGGGAGTCAAAGACCATCGCGAAAAATATCAGCAGCGGCATGGTCGCAGTCTCCGGAACCGGAATGCTTGCGATAACGGAAAACGAAACGGCTATACGGATTATAGATCTGGAAAATAACAAAGAGCATAAGATCCGCTGTGAGAAGGGAGAACGGATCAAACCAGTTGGTTTTGTGAAAGACGACCTTGTGTACGGTATTGCAGATGCAGGGGATGTGAAGACAAGAAAAGACGGTTCCATCCAGTTTCCAATGAAAAAAGTAGCAATTGCCGATGACAAAAATCAGGAACAGGCTAAGTTTGAAAAGAGCGGAATCTATGTTACGGACGCAAGGGTAGACGGAACTGTTGTCGTACTCAGTCCGGCCAGACGCTCAGGAACAGGGTACAAAAGCATGAAAGAGGATTATATCCGCTACAAAGATAAGACGGAGGATAAAGCTTCATTGGAATACGGATACACAAGCGACCGTCTGAATCAGGTATATCTTTCATTCCCTGATTATGTATATGTACAGACCGTTCCGAAGTATCTGACTTCTGCGCTCAGCCAGACTGAGAAAGAGTGCGGCGTATCCTTTGCGGTCAATGAACAGCGGTATAAAAATGCCTATGTTTATGCCGGAGGTTCACTGAAGGGCACTTATACGGATATGGCAAAAGCAATTAAAGAAGCCCAGAAAAATGCAGGGGTGGTGGTCAATTCAAGCCAGCTGTACCTGTGGGAAAAAGGCGTCATGAAAAGCTATGGAAAAGTGGCAAATATCCCAATGGTGAAGGCGGAGTCCAAAGACGAGACCGGAATTGCCTGTGTGAAAATGATCACAGATTCCGAGGGAAAAGATGTCACCTATGGTCAGCTGAAGCGGAGTAAAAAAGATGTTTACGGCATGCTGTATGATTCAATGGATAAAATGGCAGCGGATTACACCGGGTGTAAATTTGAAGACGTCCTCTACTGCATCAGCAAAGGAAGGCCGATCATTGCAAAAAGAGCCAACGGCACATTTATTCTGGTCATGAGCTATAACAATACAAAGATCAGATATTTTGATCCTCTGAAGGAAGAATCTGTTCAGGCGGAACGGTCTTCTATGGAGAGAGAATTTAAAAAGGCAGGCAGTGTATTTTACAGCTATGCGAAATAGAGAAGGTGAGACATGAAGTTTATACACGTTGGAGACCTCCATCTCGGAGCCTGTTCGGAAGCAGAGAGGGGATGGGGGGAAGAGCGGAAAAAGGATATTGAGCAGAGTCTCAGTGAAGTCATTGCGCTGGCCAATGAAGAACAGGCAGACTTCCTGTTTCTGTGTGGGGATATCTTTCACAAAAAACCATCCTTGAGGGATTTAAACAGGCTGGATTCTTTTTTGTCCCAGCTGGTATGTACCAAAGTTTTTATGATTGCGGGAAATCATGATTTTATTGACGAAGAATCGGCATATCTGCGATATCGTTTTTCGGCTGATGTGCATTTGTTCACTGAAAGAGAGCTTACGAGAGTATACGAAGAGGCACAGAATACCTATATCTACGGTCTCAGCTATCACAGCAGGGAAATTACAGAGCCTTTATATGAAGAGGCAGGGCCCGGGAAAGAAGAAGGGATTCATATTCTGTTAGGGCACGGAGGAGACGGAACACACAGTCCAATAGATTTTCACAAGCTGAAATGGTCAGGATTTGACTATGCCGCGTTAGGCCATATTCACAGACCTGAGATGATATCAGAGGATCTGATCGCCTACGGCGGCAGCCTGGAACCGTTAAACAGGACGGAGACAGGGCGCCGCGGAATCTTTTTGGGAGAAATCACAGACGAAAAGAAGGTCGTCCGTTTCCTGCCCATCAATCAAAAAAGTTATGTGGAAGTACGGGTGGACCTGACAGAAGATATGGATGAACAGGAAATTCTCTGTGCTGCGGAAGAAGAGATGAAGCTGCTGGGGGAAAACCAGATGTTTACGCTGTTCCTTCAGGGCTCAAAAAGAGCAGAAATTCGTCCTGATTTTGATCTGCTCGGAGCAGAATACAGGATCGTGGATATTATTGATAAAACAAGGGGTAGCTGTACAGAAGAATCGTTGCTGGAATCCAACAAAGATAATATTATCGGTGCCGTACTGTGCCGCCTTGAGGGGATGCCGGAAGCGTCGCACTTTGCAGGGGAAGCATTTGAGCAGGCATCCAGGGGATTATATAAGAAGCGCCGGTCAGAAAAACGGGAGAGCAGATCTGCTTTTTATATTCGGAATATTTATATCGACGGTTTCGGGAAATTCTGCGGAAAAGAATTATCCTTTGTGCCTGGATTAAATATTGTATATGGACCAAACGAGAGCGGGAAGACTACAATCAAAGAGTTTATCGTTCATATGCTGTTTGGTTTGGAAAAATCCAGAGGCATTGCGGCGAGATCTGATGCATATACTATATATACGCCGGTTTATGGAGGAAATTACGGAGGCGTCATGGAGATTACAGCGGACGGACATGCCTGGCTGCTTGAGAGAAGGTTCCGGGCGGGAGAAAAGTCTCTTCATCTGTATGATAAAGAATCAGGTGAAGAAGGTGATCTCTCAAAGCTGTATACCCTGAGCCTCGGTGCATATAAGGATTCTTTCTGTATTCAGGAAGGGGACATCCCTCCGTCAGGAAATCTCTCTATGGAACTTACCAACTATACATCCAATCTGACAGGCAGTAATACGGCAGATATAAAAATTGATCTGGCCCTGAAGGCCTTGAAAGAAAAGAAGAGTCTGCTGAGACGAAAAAGCAGAGAGGAATCAATTCTTTTGACAGAGAAGAGGGAGCGTTATTTGAAGGCTCCCGAGTCTGGTGATCAGGGCCGAAAGCCGCGGAGTATCCCGTTGTTTTTGGCAGCTGCAGCTGTATTTGCAGCGGCTGGCTTTGTTCATCCGGGCTTCTTTGCAGGCTGTGCGGTATTTCTGGTGTTATCGGTTCTTTCGGTTCAGTCAGAAAAGAAGGAAACGACAGAACGGGAGGACTTTAAGGAAGAATTAAGAAGAGACTACCAAATTCTTAAAGAACAGACAGACCGTACAGAATATAATATAAATCAGGCAGATGCGGCCATTCAGGCTGTTTTAGATGCCGCCGGGGAATTCCGGGAAAATCTCGGAGAACAGTTTAACAAAAAGGTCAGTGAGATCGTCAGTTATCTTACGGGAGGAGTGTACGAAAAAGTAAAAATTGATGAATCACTGTCTTTTATGGTAAAATATAAAAACAGGTTTATTGATCTAAAGTATTTAAGCGCGGGAACCGTAGAGCAGATTTACCTGGCTGTGAGGCTTGCCGCGGGAGAGATTCTATATCCGAAGGAACCAGTTCCGGTTCTGATGGATGATATTTTCGGCAACTTTGATGATGAAAGGACCCGGAGAGCGCTTGATTATTTGAGCAGGCATTCCGGCAGGCAGCTGATCTTATTTACATGTAAGAAAGAGCTGTTTCATCAGCTGGACCGGAAGAATCAGAAAATCCACTGGATTTCCTTAGAGGAAACCAGAGAATAATGAAAGGTGGAGAATATGGCTGAAGAAACAAAAGAGACAAAAAAAGTCATTTCCAAAGAGAAAAAACCCAAAAAGAAGAAAAAGAAAAGAAAGATTCTTTTAAAGATCTCCATTGTTTTTCTTCTTCTGGTGGTTATCGGCTGGTTCACCATCGGAATGAAAGTCATGAAGCTGAGGGCAGAGGCTAAGGATCTGGTAGCCAACACTTCAGAGCAGACATTTAAGGCAACCCAGACGAGTGTCGTCTATGATACGAATGGGAAGGTGATCACCAAACTGAAAGGTGAGAAGGATGTCTATTATCTGAAGTATAAAGATCTGCCGGTTTATGCGGTAGCGGCAATGATTTCCGTGGAGGACAATAATTTTTACAAACATAATGGAGTAGACTTCAGGGGTATCGCCAGAGCAGCAGTATCCTTTGTTACAAATAAGGGAGAAGTTACTCAGGGAGGAAGCACGATCACACAGCAGCTGGCAAGGACTGTATTCCTGACTCGGGAGATTTCCTGGCAGCGCAAGGTCAAAGAAATGTTTGTGGCATGGGGTCTGGAGAAGGAGTATTCCAAGGACCAGATCATGGAGTTTTACCTGAACAACGTTTATTTTGCAAATGGCTATTACGGAATTCAGGCTGCCAGCAAAGGCTATTTTGATAAGGATGCCAAGGACCTGACCATGTCAGAAGCGGCATTTTTGTGTGCGGTTCCGAATGCGCCGAACATGTATGAACCCTATCATCATAAAGAAAAGACATTGACAAGGCGAGACAAGATCCTCAAAGATATGTATAAGCAGAATCTGATCACCAAATCTCAGAGAGATGAAGCTCTGAGAGAAAAGATCACACTGAAAAAGAAAAAGACTGAGCAGAAAAGAAATTATATTGAAACTTATGTAATTCACAGTGCTACAAAGGCACTGATGGAAAAGCAGGGATTTGAGTTCCGTTATGTGTTTGACTCTGACGAAGACAAACAGGATTACGATGAAAAATATAATAAGTCTTATGCTGAGTGTAAGAGAACCTTATACAGTGCAGGATATCAGATTCATACATCCATTGACCTGAATGCTCAGAAGGAACTTCAAAGCAGTATCGACAATGCTCTGAGCGGATATACGGAGAAGGATAAGAACAAGGTTTACAAAGTCCAGGGCGCCGGCGTCTGTATTGACAATGAGACAGGAAAGGTAGCAGCCATCGTAGGAGGCAGATATCAGAAAAATGCAGGATTAGGCCTGAATCGTGCTTATCAGAGTCCGAGACAGCCGGGAAGTGCAATTAAGCCGATCCTTGTCTATGCTCCTGCTATGGAGAGGGGATATGGACCGGGTTCTATTGTAAATGACAATCCAATGAACCCCAAAGACAAACACAGGGTCCGGAATTCCGGAGGTTCCTATTCAGGAAGTATAACACTGAGGCGTGCATTGGAGAAATCAAGCAACGTGGCTACGATGAGGCTTTACGAGGAGATTGGGCCGAAATCCGCTCTCAGGTATCTGGAAAAGATGAACTTTAAGAGTCTAGATGAAAATGACTATAAGTATTATACAACCTGCCTCGGCGGTTTCACCTATGGAACTACGGCTGAGGAGATGGCCAGCGGATATGCGGCACTTGCCAATCAGGGTGTGTTCAGAGATCCGACCTGTATTGTGAAGATTGAGGACTCTGACGGTGAGACTGTGGTCTCCAATCCATCCAAGAAAAGAACGGTTTACTCAGCCAATACGGCTTCTATGATGAGCAGCGTTTTAAAGAGTGTTATCACCAACGGTACAGGACGGGGGGCAAAGGTTCCCAATGTAGATACCGCGGGAAAAACAGGTACTACAACAGACAACAAGGACGGCTGGTTCTGCGGATATACCCCTTACTACACAACTGCAGTGTGGGTAGGAAGGGATGACAGCAGGGTAATGGCCAACCTGAGCGGTTCCGGTTATCCTAAGACTATCTGGAGCAATTTTATGAATGAACTCCACAAAGAGTTTTCAGGAGGCAAAAAGCTGAATTCCTATGAAGGCGGAGGCGGCACAGACATGCCGGCTACAGGCCAGACAACAGCAGGTACGACAGAAAAGGGAAGTACGAAAGGCACAACCCAGACAACGACTCAGGCGACTACCCAGGCCACAACCCAGGCGACCACTCAGGCAACGACCCAGGCCACAACAGCAGCGACACAGCAGCAGACCGGTGATGACCGGCGCGGTGCCGGAAATGATGAATAAATAAACAAAGGCAGCAGACTTAAAATAATTAGTCTGCTGCCTTTTGCTATACTGCTGATAAGTTTATAAATGATTCTTTTCCAAATATTCTTTGATGCGCTCGGTTGGGTCCAGGAGTTCGCTGATAGACCCGTTGTGGTTCAGCGTATCGATCAGCAGAGCCACATATTTGCTCACGTCTGAAGATACATACCAATCACGCTCCAACAGTTCCGGTGTCTGGTAAGTAAGATTGGTTGTGATAACCTTTTCTATGATACCTTCTTCCACAGCCTTGTCGAAGACATCAAGTCCGTTTGTAAACAGACCGAAGGTAGAAAGACAAAATACACGCCGCGCTTTTCTGGCTTTCAGTTCTTTGGCCACATCGATCATACTCTCTCCGGAAGATATCATATCGTCCAGGATCAGAACGTCCTTGCCTTCCAGGGAAGCTCCCAAAAATTCATGGGCCACGATAGGATTGCGGCCGTCTACGATAGTAGAATAATCTCTGCGCTTATAGAACATACCCACATCGACGCCGAGGACATTGGCCATATAGATGGAGCGCTGCATAGCACCCTCATCCGGGCTGATGACCATCAGATGATCGCTGTCAAAATTGACTCCGTCACACTGCTCAACCAGAGACTTTACAAACTGGTAAGTGGGCTGTACTGTATCAAAGCCGCTGTTTGGAATGGCGTTCTGTACACGAGGGTCATGGGCATCAAATGTAATGATATTCTGTACTCCTAAATGAATCAGCTCCTGAAGCATCATAGCACAGTCCAGAGACTCTCTGGTGCTTCTTTTGTGCTGACGGCTTTCATACAGGAAAGGCATGATGACACTGATTCTCTTGGCTTTGCTGCCGCTGGCAGCAATGAGCCTTTTTAAATCCTGAAAATGATCATCCGGGGACATAGAGTTCTGATGACCGCACAGGGAATACTTGATGCTGTAATTCAGCACATCAACGAGAATGTACAAATCGGTTCCGCGGACAGACTCACGGATGATTCCTTTTGCTTCTCCGGAGCCGAAGCGGGGACAGCCGGCATCCAGCAGATAGCTTTCCTTGTAATACTCATCATATCCGGGCATATTCTGATAGCGGGGGGCTTCATCTCCGCGCCAGCCTGTAATATACTTGTCAATCAGATTGCCAAGGCTTTTGCAGCTCTCCATAGCGATGATGCCAAGATTGCCGTCGGGAAGGGTTTTAAAGTTTCGGTCAGATCGTCTCATTATAAATCTCCTTTGTAGTTTGTTCACTCTTTTTATATCACTCCCGAAGCGATTCCGTCAAGGCTTGCGGGAAAAAGATTTCTTTAAACGGATATCCTCGCCGTATATTTGGCAGATGGTATAGTTCTCAATAATTCTGGAGAAAATCCGTTCCGTATAGCGGTCTTTTAAATTACGCATAGATAAGTTTGTTGAAATAAGTGTTGATTTACCGCTCAGCTGCCGTTCATTCAGGCAGTGAAACAGCTGGGAAGTTATGAAGGCATTGTTAAGCTCTGTCCCCAGATCATCTATAACCAGCAGGTCACAGTGAAAGATCAGCTGGTAGGACATAGGGAGATGATCCTTACGCTTTTGATATGCCTGGGAAGTCAGAATATCAAACAACTGAAATGCGGTCACATAGACACAGGTATAGCCCTTATCCATGATTTCTTTCGCGATACAATGGCTTAAAAAGGTCTTCCCGGTGCCGGTGGAACCGTGCAGCAGCAGGTTTTCCCTGGAAGGAAAATGTCCGATGAAATCACGGCATTTTTTCAGCACGGCATGAATATTCTGTCTCGGAGAAGGACGTCCGTCCTCCAGAAGTTTATCAGAATAATATTGATCATTGAAACGATGAAAATTCTCTTTTTCAAGAATTTGCTGCATATTGGAATCAGAATAGATCAGGCGAATCACAGCCTGACGGAAACAATGGCACTTTTCGGTACCGATATATCCGGTATCTTTACAGTCGGGACAAGTATAAACAGGGTCCAGATAATCCTCAGGATATCCATGATCTAAAAGAAGCCGGCGCTTTTGGTCAGCCAGCTTCTGATTCTTTTGCCTGCAGATATCCATTGAATTATGATCTTTGGATGCGATCAGCTGTTTTCCCAGGAGAACAGCGTTGTGAGCCATCTCCCGGTCCAGATCCCTCATCTGAGGAATCTGTGCATAGACCTCACGTTTGCGTTCTCTGGAGAGATTGTAGCCGCTGAGCCGGTTCGCCTCGTACATCCTCATGATTTCCTGATATTGTTCATTGGTCAGGGACATCTCAGTCCTCCTTTACAGGGTGTATCTGCTTTTCAAAAAGCTGTTTTTCCAGTTCATCATAGTCATAGTCACGTTCTTCAAAATTGTGGAACTGGTTGTTCGGCTGCGGGGCTGCGGCTTTGGATACAGTACCCGGGCGGCTTTCCAGTTTTTTCACATCATCCAGTGAAACCACATGGTTGTCCTTCCACTTTTTCAGAATACTGTCCGTATACTGAAATTTAGGCTGGCCGATGGAGCGGATCGTGCGGTTGCAGGCCTCAATGACGATACTCAAGTCAAAGCCGTCGGTCTTGAGCCAACGTTTCATGTACTCAATCTGTGCCGGTGCGGGCTGGTTATTCAGTCCGAAGGCATGCATGATCTGATAATACTCTTTCTGATAGTTCTGGCAGTGAAGCTTGGCCTCGTCTGCTGTGCGGATGCCCTCCTGATACCAGGCAATCGCTACGGTCTGCATATAGCGGAAATTTTTCTTGCCGTTGGATACACAGTAATCTACTAAGTGTTCGATCAGCTCCGGTGACATCGCAAGGTCATCGTAGAAGTAAGAGAGAGTATTCAGATCATTGGCGGTGAGCGGACGCCCTATGTACATTTCTGCGATATAGATCAGATAAGAAAACTTATCGTCCTTATTTTTCTGGGCCAGCTGTGACGGAGTCAGCGTCCTCAGGGCCGGAACTGCCTTAGCTTTCGCAGCCGGAGCAACGGCCGCGGGTTCCACTGCCGGTACTTTCGCAGGTTTTTCTTTTTCCGGCTCCATGAGATCGTCCGCGTCAATCGTCAGGGCTGTGGAAACGGGGAGCAGTTTGATGGAACGGATCTCTCCGCCATCCATGACCAGGTCCAGGAGATTTTCTTTTTTCCAGTACTTCAGGGCGCGGCAGATATCACGCTCCGTAAGTTCCAGCAAATCTGCCAGACAAGATATATTAAACTTCTGGCCGTTAGAAACCATGCGCAGGAGGTAAATATAAACCTTCACATATTCTCCGTTGGCTTTGATCATGTAGTAGTCTACGAAGGCATTCGGTAATAAAGTTCCCCCTGTCGGGTATGTTGTCGTTACGTTAATACTGCTCATAAATCCATCTCCCTAATATTAGTCAATACGTCTCTTTCTTTAATCTAAAAGAACTATAACGCAGACCGAATAAATTGTAAATAGCAGCTCTTTTCACAGAGTAATCCACAAAATAATTGTGGAAACTGTGGATAACGTGGATAAGTAAATGGAATCCGCAGAAAGACAAGCCTCACTTTAAAAATCTTGATGTGGAAAAAATAAAGAAAAATCCACAGGGAAAGTTATACACAATTGTGTATAACCCTGTGGATAACGTGGATAACTATTTCTTAACTAACTCATTGCCGATAGAATCAACATTTCCGGCCCCCATAGTTATCAACAAATCATTTTTTTTGCATTTTTTTAAAATAAATTCTTCTATCGCATCAAAATCCTTGATATATCGAACGTCAGTACCGGTTTTTTCGATTTTATCTGCTAAGTCTCTGGCGTGGACCATGCCGGTGTCTTTTTCCCGGGCAGCATAGATATCGGTAATGATCACATGATCGCATTGGCTGAGAGCCTCGGCGAACTCATCTAAAAAGGCATTTGTCCTTGTATAGGTATGCGGCTGGAAGACGCACCACAATTCTTTGTGAGGATAATTTTTGCAGGCATTTAATGTTGCTTTGATCTCCGTAGGGTGGTGGGCATAGTCATCAATGACGGTAAAGCCCCCGCAGGTCCCTTTATATTCAAATCTCCGCTTGGCACCGGAGAAGGTCAGGAGACCGGCTTTTACAGTATCTATGGAGAGCCCGAGGAAATCAGCAACGGCTGCGGCAGACAGCGCATTATTAATATTATGCAGGCCGTTCACATTTAATGACAGGGAATCTACAAAAGTTCCTTCTTTGTACAGGTCAAAGTGTCCATGGCCCATAGAGTCATAGGAAATATTTTTAGCCGTATAGGTAAATTCATCGTTATCAATGCCGTAGGTCACATACTTGGCTTTGAGCCCTTCTACGATATAAGAAATGTCATCAATCTCCCCGTTCAGGACGAGCAGGCCGTCTTCCGGGAGCTTATGAGCAAACTTTTTGAAGGAATCACGGATTTCATTAATATCATGGAAAAAGTCCATATGGTCTTCTTCTATATTTAAGATAATGCTGATCTTCGGAAAAAATTCGAGAAAGCTGTTCGTATACTCACAGGCCTCTGTCACAAAGACATTGGAATGGCCGACGCGGATGTTGCCGTCAATAATGTCCAGAATCCCCCCCACAGTGATGGTTGGATCTGTCTCTCCGGCCAGCAGGATGTGTGAGAGCATAGAAGTCGTGGTTGTTTTGCCGTGGGTTCCGGATACTGCCACTGCATTTTTATAATTGTGCATCATTTGTCCGAGCAGAGTCGCACGCTTCATAAGAGGGATGCCTTTCTGCAGTGCGGCTTTGTATTCTTCATTTTCCGGATGGATGGCCGCAGTATATACCACCAGGTCAATATCATCTGTGATATTTTCCGCAACTTGCCCTAAAAAGACTTTGGCGCCTAAAGAACTCAATTTTTCGGTGATATCGGAGGAACGGATGTCGGAACCGGAAACAGTAAATCCTTCTTTGAGAAGGATTTCGGCAAGACCGCTCATGCTGATGCCGCCGATCCCCATAAAATGAATATGAATTGGTTTCTTGAAATCTATTTGATACATAGGAATTCCTAACCTTTCTCTGATTTTAAAAAAAGTGTTTTTTCTATTATAGTGCACAAAAAAATAAGTTGCAAGGAAGGAAATGAGAAACAGGGGGGTTCGGCAAAAAAGGTGTACAGAATGATGGAAATATCGTCGTATTTTGTACCGCTAAATAGTAAAATACAATAATATCAGCGAAAATATATAATAATATTTGTTCACATTTCACGAAAGAGATGCTATAATAAACATTATCTAAGATAGTATGTACGATGTTGATCCCTGCACAAGCATCAGGATCGGCTTCCAATTTGGATTTTGGAAGGCGGCAGGTGCTTTGTTTTAGAGTATAGATGTTTACAGTGGGAGTCATAGTATGGGCAGAACGTGTTGAGAGTGGGGATATTTTGCGGCACTGAAAAGGGAAGGTGATAGAGTAAAAACGGCCGCACAACAGATCATTAGCTAAAGTTTTGAAAACTAGGAGGAAGACAACATGCAAATTACAGATGTACGTATCAGACAAGTAGCAAAAGAAGGGAAAATGAAAGCAGTCGTTTCTATTACGATCGATAATGAATTTGTAGTACATGATATCAAAGTCATCGAAGGAGAAAAGGGCCTGTTCATTGCAATGCCAAGCCGCAAAGCTGCCGATGGGGAATACCGTGACATTGCCCATCCGATCAATTCGGCAACGAGAAACACGATCCAGACCATGATCCTGGAACAGTATGAGGCCATGAGACTTGGAGATATAGACGCAACTCAGCCGGAAGAGGGAGCAGAGTAAACACTTAATTCTAAATGCTATGATTGTCCATAAGTAACAGGAACGGGAGATCCGCCGTTCGCTGATCAGTAGATTAAGACAGTATATAACATGACTTTCAGAGCCATGCCATATGCTGTCTTTTTGCGTTTCAGATAATTTTCTGTTATGCTGTAACAAAAAATCAGAAGCGGGTTAATATATGGATGATACATCAAGAGAAAATGCATTTAATTTGTTATATGACGAAAGTTATGAAGAGATGCTCAAATTTATGAAGGGGTTTTTTTATTGGGACTGGGAGGAGGCCTATGATGTCCTTCAGGAAGTATATCTGACGGCATATGAAAAAATAGAGAGTCTTTCAGAACATGAAAATCCTGTCGGATGGCTGAAACAGACAGCAAAATACAAAACATATCATGTGTTTGAGAAGAAAAATAGGATAGACGAGATACTGACAGACGAGAATATAATGTCATTAAACCAAAAGTTTGAGGACGATTACAGCGGACTGCTGGAAGTGGATCTTAAAAATGTACTCTCGGAAGACGAATTTCGTCTTTTCTATGATTTTTATATGAAAGGATTTACGATCAATGAGCTTGCGGGATTCAGGGACAGCACAGATCAGGCGGTAAAATCAAAACTTGCAAGAATACGAAAAAAAGCAAGGAAACAGCTGTTTATTCTTATTATGTTTGGCTGAATAAAGTCAATTTAAACGACACCTTCGCGTGTTTTTTTGGGATATAGATATGTAACCTTAAAATTCATGTGAAAGGAGCCGAAATGAGAAGGAAAGAATTTGAACAGTTACTAGAGGAAGCGGTTGGGAAATTTGTAGAGCAAATCCATCCAGAGGATATAGAAGAAGAAACATTATCAGAGGATGTAAAAGAAAAAATAAGGTCAAAAATTACAGATATTAATAAGACCCAGAAATAATCCGTAAAAATCGTCGGTTCTTGGTTATGATTCACATATATAAAATTATCTGTTACAATAAATAGAAAATTCACAGAACATAGAACAGGTACAAAGGATGAAAGATTTTATAATCAAGAGATGGGCTTTTGAATGGATTACAGAATTTTTTAAATCCCAATCAGATCAAGAGAAATTATGGCATATAGAACTTATATTAGAATGTATGGAGCCCTTAAAAGATGAAGGTAAACTTGATAAGGAAGCATTCTACTGCGGACATGTAGAAAGAAGAAACTTATTAAAAATAAGAAGAAGGAAGAGGTACTGCTCGATTGCAGCAAAGGCAGCGGTAATTGTTCTTGTATTTATGCTTTCAGCGCAGGTGATATGTTATGCGATAACAGGGAAGTCAATTTTTTGTTATCTGGGTCAGATGAAGGAAGAAACAACGATGATTGAATACGATATTCATGATCCTGATGAACCATCAATATTCCAAACGCTCGAAGAACTCATAAATTATGTTGCATCTCAGGAAAATGGAACGGTTGGAGAATATAAAGATAAACATGTTTCTTCATGGGAAGAGATAAAAGCAATTAGTAATGGTAATGTAATGTATCCACAAAAGATTCCTAAATACTGGAAATTAGATAAGCTTTATGTAAAGGTATTGGGTACATTAGAGGGTCCTTCTTTTGCGACCTACGTAAGTGGTAGAAAAACTTTTTATTATATGTTTGAAGATTGCAGTGGCACTGAGGTTGGAGGTGGTGGGGTACACTTTGGAGAAAAGAAAAAGAAAATAAAAGTATTGAAGCATGCCGGAGGAGAATTTTATATTTATAAAGGAAAATATTCCCTATCAGTTCTGGGATATGTTAAAAAATGTCATATTAATATTGTGGGAGATTTAACCGTAAAAGAAGCGGAGGAAATTATAGAGTCTATTGAATAGAAAAAAGCAAAGGCGATAATTTGGCCTTTGCTTTTTTTATAAAGAACATTAACAACAGATTGTAAGAAACTTCAATGGCCATTTTTTATGAGAGAGAGAATGAGGTCCAGCGAAATAATCACAATCTGTTGTTAATGCCCTCTATTATAGTGACTGAAATAATATGGAAATAGTGAAATATATTCGCAAGTTTTGTTAAAAAATGCAGAAAGGCCAATGTTATTATGAATTCATGGTGCTCTCTGCTCACTGATACTTATAATCTAAGCTTTTAACAAGAGGAGTAGATTCAACCATTAAAGCAGGTTTCCGCACCCGCTTAACCAATTTTTTAGAATGGTTTGTGATTTGGATGGTTTTCCTTTCTTTAATATTATAATAGTTAATATGTTCTTAGGAATAATGATTGAAAAATACCCCTCTATAATAGAAACTGTTTTTAGAGCAAAAAGGTGAATATTTTTTGGTAAGGAAAAATTTTTTTAATATTTTCTAGTAGTTGAATTAATGGTTTCAGAGTTTATCAAACTTCCACCTTTTGACTTATAAACTTTCAAGGTACTTCTGGTTCGGTATTTATAACCCTTTTTTACATAATGGCTATTATCATATAATTGAAAATCTTTTCCTTTAGTGGTCCCAGAAACCAGGGTAGACCATGATCCGCTTTTATACCTTTGTAGTTTCACGGTAATTGTAACATAATAACTACTTTTTAGTGGAATACAACTAGTAAAGTAATCTGCTCTACCCTTGCTAGAAATCTTTAAATTGGTTGTTATGTCGAAAAATCCGGCCCATTTGTTTTCAAAAAGGGGCAGAGAAAGGGGTGAGGGAACTATTGATGCATAATTTGTGTTGGGTGTGGAACATGCACTGACTGAATTTGCTGAAATAGGCAGTAGTATCAAAGATAATAAAAATAAATTGAAAATAAAACGTTTAAATAAATTACTCATAAATCCTCCTTTTATCCTTACCACTTTGAAAACAAAGCAGAGAACAAAAAGGTGAATTATTAAATGATTAATAAAAATTCAGGAAAATGGGCGATTAAAATACAGAGAACTTATTTATAAGTTTTAAAGAATAAATTATTGAACTTTAGCCGCAATAAAGTTTAAAGCATACAAAAAAGAACCTTACATTCAATAAAATCTGAATGAAAGATTCTTTTAGTTAAAGTTTTGTTATTAAATATGTTGAAAAACTAATATCTGATTCCATTTGCTATTTTAAGCATTTCTTTTTTCGTCAGCTTCGATGAAATTTTAAAAATACATTTGTTTCTATACCATAGTAATTGATTGTATGAACCTTCTAAGTAATAGTACTCAATTTGATTATCTTTAAATTGAGTATAACCTGTTTTATCTAGGTTGGTATATGAATTAGAATCAATGTTATAATTTATTTGAATATACAAAGAATTTTTCTCATTATCTTTATATTGATAAATACAAAAGTCACCATTTTTAGTAACACGCTTTTGTTTGAAATGATAACCAATAGGAATGTATTGGAAAACTGATTCAGGATCTTTTTCTTCATTTTGAAACTTTACTAAAACCTTATTTTGTTTTGTAGTCTTAAATATAAAATTCAACACAGGGACTCTAAAAGCCTCAACACTCATCACAGTAACAGAAGCCATAGTAAACAGTACCACAAACACAGCCGCAATCCGCCGTGCAGTGATAAATCTGCGTTTTCTGTTTGCCCTTTTCCTGGCCGAGGAAAACATGGTGTCAATTTTTTGATTTAATTGATCCGACAGTTCCTCTTCAGGAATATTATCAGGGGAGATTTCGTCGGTCCATCTGCCTGCACCATACTCGATGATATGGTCAAACAATTCTTCATTTTTGTCTTTTTTATCGTTTGTACTCATAACTCAATCCCTCCTTCTCAAACAGAGCACGTAAGGAACTGCGGGCTAGACTGCAGCGCTTCTTTGCAGTCAGTTCCGAAATTTGTAATAGCGTTGCTATTTCCAGAAAGCTGAATCCATAATAATAGTACAGGATAAGAACTGTCTGCTGGTTCGTTGGCAGCCTGCCAATCTTATCTACCATTACATTTAAGTCAATATATTCCATGTAATAATCATTTGGATCAATCAGGTATTCTGAATCTTCGCCGTCTTCGTAAGTCAGTTCTTCGTGATTATTTCTGCTCTCAACCTTGATCATGTCATACGCTGTGTTGCGAACTATGACATATAAAAACGTAAAGGCCTTTTCATCGGGCAATTCTAAAATCTTTTCAGAATACAGCAACGCTTTCTCGAAAACATTTTGAAGTACATCTTCAGCCAACGTATCATTATGAATATATTGCTTTGCTACATATTTCAGCTTAGGCGCATACTTGTTGTAGAGCAGTTCAATATAATCAACAGCGCTCTTGGTAGGAGGTTTATTCTTCCGCCGTTTCATTTTCATTCTCTCCCTTTTTCCCCCTTTTATGGTTTCTCTCTATATCTCTCATTATAGATAGGTTTTCCGGTATTGTAAAGCTTGTACAAAAAAAGCCTGTAGAAATATTCTAAAGGCTTTGGTCTTCTTCGATAACCTGGACCTCCAAGAAATCAAAGTCAATATCTTCAATAAAACTGTCATGATAAAATCTTGTTTTATCGTGGGTCATAAATTCCTTTTTGTTCGCCTCCAGCCAGAGAGGTTTCGGCAGATCAAACTCATAACAAATGTCTTCAAGAGCCTTATATACCTTTCGGGTACGGTTCAGACCGGCATCTTCCACACTGATTACGGTGTCTTTCAGCAGCCGGTTGCTTTTCATTAGTTTTCCCCACATACGGAACATTGGTTTTACCTGCTTTCTATTTGAAATATATTAAGTATAATAGAAGATAAATATAAAACAGTCAATATTGTAGTGAGAGAGAAAATGATTTAAAATGACGTTAAAGAAGAATATTGAGGAGAAGATCGAATGAAGATTTTAAAGAGGTTCTTTATTGATGGATTGTCCGGGATGGCGCAGGGGTTGTTTGCGACTCTGATTATCGGGACGATTCTGGAACAAGTTGGACTGCTGATAGGCGGAAATATCGGACAAGTCCTGGCAGTTGGTGCGGCAGCGGCCAAAGTACTGACCGGGGCCGGGATTGGCGTGGGAGTTGCCTCACGTTTTCAGGAACCGGTTCTGGTAACCGTTTCATCGGCATGTGCAGGAATGATTGGAGCATATGCATCAAAAATTATGGCGGGAACGCTGATTGTCAAAGGGGCTGTCGTCCTATCTGGTCCGGGGGAACCTCTGGGCGCTTTTCTGGCTGCCTATGTAGGAATTGAACTGGGACGCCTGATCTCTGGAAGGACACAGCTGGATATCCTGCTTACACCACTTACAACCATTTTATCCGGGGGTGCCGTAGGTCTGTTTCTCGGTCCATGGATCAGTCAGCTGATGGCGCGATTGGGCGACCTTATCCGGTGGGGTACGGAGCAGCAGCCGTTTTTGATGGGTATTGTAGTATCAGTTCTGATGGGGATGGCACTGACTCTGCCGATTAGTTCAGCCGCGCTGGGAGTCATATTAAATCTCTCAGGAATTGCTGCGGGAGCTGCTGCAGTTGGATGCAGCGCTCAGATGATAGGATTTGCAGTGGCGAGTTTCAGAGAGAACAGGGTGGGAGGCTTAATTGCTCAGGGAATCGGTACATCGATGCTTCAGGTTCCAAACATCGTCAGAAAACCGCTAATCTGGATTCCGCCGATCCTCACCAGTGCTGTGCTGGGACCTGTTTCTACTATAATATTGAAGATGACAAACAATGCCATTGGTTCCGGGATGGGGACAGCCGGATTAGTAGGGCAGATTATGGGATATAAGACTATGGTGGCCGGCGGGGTTTCTCCGGCCGCAACCGCAGTCATGATCATTGGAATGCATATCATTGCTCCTGCACTGCTGACTTACTTTATATCAGAAGGCATGCGCCGGATGGGCATTATAAAACAGGGGGATATGAAACTGAATATGTGACATCTTTAAGTCGTTGCGGCATGTTTCGCAAAATACCGGACAGAATCCTCTACTCCGCATGCAATATAAGAGGAGAGTTCCATGACCGTGTGAAGCCTTGTGGTCTGTATGGTGTTAAAGTTGGTCTGTGATGTGAAATTTACGATGCCGGTAATCGAGATATCTCCTACAGGCGGCAGTTCTTTGTCTACACCCTGTCCGGGAAACAGCGGCATGGAAGACACGGTCACATAGCCAACATGATCAGCAGAACCCAGACACGCATCGATGGCGATAACAAAGGGCTCCCTGAACGAGCGGTAAATTTCGGCCATAGTCTGAGTAAGATTTCCGGCATGTACCGGCTGTGACAGAGTTCCGAAGACTTTATAATAAGAAGATGTCATTAACTGATGGCCTACCAAGGGCCCAAGACAGTCACCGGTAGCACGGTCTGTTCCCACACACAGGACGACTACCTGCTGGCTGTCTTTTTTCTGCATTTGAATCCGGCGGATCAAATCTGCCTGCAGTAAAGCACCCGCTTCTCTGTCTTTGGGATTGAAATAGGATATTCGGTCTGAAATGCGCATTGCGTTCTCCAATCATTTCTTAAATATCATTTTTCGCCGTATAAGACGCTCCATATAGTTTATACATAAAACAAAAAAGTATACCGTCCCAATACGTACTTCCCACATGGGCAAAATTATTTTCTTCAGTCGACGCCCTTTGATAAAAAAATTGAAAATACTGTGGTAAAGTCTTTGGTATTAAAGAGGAAAGGGAGGCTTTTTCGTGAGAGCAGAAAATCAGTTGCCGAAGAACATCAGACAGATCGGCGGGCCTGTGGGAACAACAAAAGTTTATATCGAAGATTTTGTAGTTACATTTTTAAAAGCATTGACGACGGACAAAAACACTTTTGTAAGAGGGGCTATATTATTTGGAGAAAAAAAGAGTATTGATAATGAGACTGTGATATTTATCAGAGGAGCTGTGGAAGGGCAGAATATAGAGCTGGATTTGGACGAGACCGTATTTGACGATAAGGTTTGGCGGGAAATCTATCAGAAGAAAGAACGTTTCTTTCCGGATCTGGAGGTGATCGGATGGGCGCTTTCCAGAATGGGATTCTCGGTAAGGCTTAATGATAAGATAAAGAAGACTCATTTTGAAAATTTTCCGGGTGACGGGAAAGTGCTGTATATGACAGATCACCTGGAGGGGGAAGATGCATTTTACGTATACCGCGGACAAGATCTGGTGAGACAGAGCGGTTATTACATATACTATGAAAAAAATCCGATGATGCAGGAATACCTTATTGAGCGGAATCAAAAATTAAAAGAAGCTGTATCTTATGAAACCATGCTGGAAGCTAAGAGAGATGAAAAAATTGTGCGGCAGTTTCGGACAATCGTCCAGGAGAAACAGAAAAGCAGCAAGACAAAGGACATGATGAAGCGGCTTTCCTCCAGTGCGGCAATGCTCCTTGTCCTGATCTTAGCCGGAGGAATGTTCTATTATTCCAGATTGGATAACAGTTCCTCCTTTGGCGACGCGATTCATGGGGCGGTGGAGACCATGGGAAAAGGCGTGAAGGACAATGTTTCAATGGAGGAAGAAAACAAGGGGTCAGGCACAACCACGAAACAGCTGCCGGCCAGCACCGAAAAAGCGGACGGGACAGAGGCGGGCACGACAGCGGACGAGAAAAAAACAGAAGCCGGCACAACCGCAGCCGCTGCGTCAACACAGAAATCTACGCAGTCCATGGCACACAGCCAAACTTATGTCGTCAAAAAAGGGGACAGTCTGGTATCCATTTCCCGCAGAATGTATGGAACCAGAAAATATATGTATAAAATACTGGATGCAAATAAGATTGGGCCGAAGGAGCATATCTATCCCGGACAGAAACTAATTATTCCTAGTATAACAAAGTAAAATCATGTATAATAAAGCGTGATATTGATAATGTTAAATAAAAATACAGGGGTTTTACAATGAACCATAGGATAAAATCAGGTTTTTCCCTCTATACAAACAGCAGGGAAGCAATGCAGAATTCTATTTTGAAAAAACAGATCCGCAAAAAACAGAGGATCATTCTTGGAGGGATTTTGTGTGTGGTACTGTTTGCAGTCTTCCTGGCATACAGATATCGGACTTACCACACACTCAAGACAGAACGGACAGTGGCAGAACATGTGGATTCCGGGACGAAGTCCTTTGCATATAAAAATGGCTCCATAAGTTATAACGAAGATGGGATTTCGTTTATCGACGGTGACGGTAAAGTAGAGTGGGAGAAGGCTTATTCCATCAAGAATCCGATTGTTACATACTGTGGAGATTATATCGCAGCTGCATATAAGAACGGGAATGAGATTCTTCTATATGACAGTACCGGAAAAGTAAAAAGATTTTCCGCCTCATATGCGGTCAGTGATGTGGAAGTTGCGGAACAGGGAGTGATCGCCGCAGTTTTGCAGGGAGATAATGAAAATTATATAGAGCTTTACGATGCTTCTCAAAAGAAGCTGGTAACGATCAAGACGACGATCGATGAAAATGGATATCCGCTGGATATTGACCTGTCCGAAGACGGCACGATGCTGGTTGTCAGTTATCTGGTAGTGGACGGACTGCAGACGAAGAACCGGGTAGCGTTTTATGATTTCGGAGAAAAAGGGCAGGAAAAAGAAGACCGGCTGCTGGCGGGATTTGACTTTAAGGATACCGTGATCCCAAAGATTCAATTTATGGGAAAAAATACGGTTTGTGCGTTTGGTGATAATAAAACAATTATTTTTAACACAAAAGACACACCTTCGAAACAAAAAGAGATTAAAATAAATTCCAGGATCAAAAGTATTGCTGCGGATGATTCCCATTTTGCCCTGATTCTTGAGAATAAAAAGAAGTCTTCCAAAGAGCAGTATCTGGTACAGGCCTATAACCGTTCCGGCAGAAAGGTTATGGAGAGAGAGATTAAGACAGAATTCTCGGATGTGTACCTTGGCCCGGACGGAGTACTGTTTGTGGGAAATTATCATTGCTCTATGATAAATTATGCAGGCCATGAGATGTACCAGCAGAATTTTAAGAAAAGGATTCAGGCCATGGCGCCCACCGGGAAAGCGGAACGGTACTTGATTACATTTGAAGATAAAACACAGTTGGTTAGATTACGTTAGATGGTGATATTATGGGACAGATTATTTTAATTGTATTGCTGCTGATTTTGATATTTGATACGATCAGAGGATTCAAGCGAGGATTTCTGAAATCGCTTCTCCTTTTGGCGACCTGGCTTTTGACCTTTGCCATTGCCTATTCGGCAGCGGACACCGTAAAGCAGTATGTGATACAGATGTTTATGAAATCAGAGCAGAATATACTCACAGATCAGCTGGCATATTTTATTGCGTTTGCTTTGATCGTGCTTGTACTGAAGGCCGTATTTTCAATACTGGTCGGCGTTATCAGCAAGTTCGGAGACCTCCCTGTGATTGGATGGTTCAATCATTTCTTTGGAGGGGTTCTGGGATTTGTGAAAGGAATTATTGTGATATCCTTTTTACTGTTTGCCATTTACCTTTGTCAGTACATTGGTTTCAAACAGGAATATAATGAAATCATGCAGACCAGTTCTTTGCTTCAGTTTATGGCAGAAAACAATCCGGTGATTACAATGTTAAAGGGTGCGATGCCTTTTTAAATTTTAAAGAAAGCCTTTGGAAAGCCTCATTGATACGGCGTTTTCCGAGGGCTTTTTCTTTTTGCTCTATTACAGGGAAAGATTCTCTGCAAAAGAATGTGAGAAAAAAGTAAAAAAACCTGTTGACATTTGCCGGCAGC
>NZ_FR889162.1:0-858 GCF_000432215.1 Anaerostipes sp. CAG:276 | reverse complement strand
AGAGACCCCATAGCTGCCTCTTTAACCTGCTGAAGAAGTTTTCTTTCTTTTTAGGTGTCGATTTTTTTGCTGCATTTTGTCTTTGCAGCGATTTATTTTTTTTACTCTGTCTCATCATTGCATTATAGTTGTCCATTTGCTGCTGTTTGTATTTATCTGATGCTGCAAAACCGTATGTGGGAGCTTTACTTTTATTAAAACTTTTTAAAATTTCACGACTGTACGAAGGTTTATACTGCAGTTCCCCTTTTTTATTTCTGTATTTCTTTACCAGTGGATCATACGTCTGTTCCCAAACTTTGTTTCCATGCTTTTCCGCAGCGGCATACACATCGTCTCCATATTCTGAGACCAGGTACCCTGCTAGTGCTCCCGCAACAATTCCTGCCGGACCTGCAAATGCACCATACTCTGCACCCAGTTTGGTAAATAATGCTGTCGTGCCACTTTGTACAACCTTAGTTGCTCCTTTCGATGCTCCCCATGATGCTGCTTCGAGAATCAATTGTTTCCCCGGGTCACCTTTTTCCGTTCCTTTTCCTTCTTTATAACGTTTATACTTCTGCGCTTCTTCTGCCACATTATGAACAGCCATTAAATTTCCAAGATTCAAAAACTCTCCATATCCTTTTTCAGCAAAGCGACCTGCTTTACCTATGTTCGCTGCATTGATTATTTTTCCATCTATGCGGATTAATCTTGAGTACAACTCTGTATTCTTAAATTCGCTTCCAGCCATATCCGTGATTTCTTTCGCCATTCTTTTGTTAATATATTCATCTGACAGACCAGTCGCTATGCTCCCTGCACCACCATATACTTTATCTGATACCCCTTTTACTTTGTAATCTACATTTT